>NZ_JBEOVM010000001.1:0-296393 GCF_040295505.1 Streptomyces sp. NPDC002790
CGCGGCGCGCCGGCGCCCCCCGCCACCCCCCCCCCCCCACTTCCGTACCTACGCGCCCCCCGGCCGTTTGGTCGTGCACTCAGCCGAGCAGCCCCTCCAGCGCGGCCACCGCGTGCTCCCGGTGTCCGTCGAGCAGCACCACGGCGTCCTCCGTGCGGCCCTCGCGCAGCGCGTCGAGGACCGCGCGGTGTTCGGCGAGGACGTGCTCGCGGCTCATCGAGTCCGCGTAGTAGAGGGATCTGTAGGCGTCGGTGGCGTCCCACAGGGTCGCGATGAGGCGCACCAGGCGGTGCATGCCGGACGCCTCGAAGAGGACGAAGTGGAAGCGGCGGTTGGCGGCCGCCATCGCCGCCACGTCTGCCGCGGCGGCCTGCGCCTCCACCTCCTCCTGGGCCTCCTCCAGGGTGTCGAGGAGGGTGCCGCCGGCGCGCATCGCCTCGCGTACGGCCTCGGCCTCCAGGATCTCCCGGATGCGGTACACCTCGCGCAGCTCGGCCAGGGAGAGCTCGGCCACGAAGTAGCCGCGGTGCGCGTGGTGCACGACGAGGGACTGGCCCTCCAGCGTCTTGAGCGCCTCGCGCAGCGGCACCCGGCTCACGCCGAGCTGCTCGGCGAGGGCGTCCTGCCGGATCGGCATGCCCGGCTTGATCTCTCCGCTGGTGATGGCCCGGCGCAGCTCCTCCAGGACGAACTGCTGCGCCGTGGGGGGCCGCCGCCTCGGTACGGGCGTCGTCATGGCGGCTCCTCTTCCTCTCTGCCGGGCGTCGGCAGCACGTGGTGAATGGCGTCCATCCTACGGAGCCGCACTGACATCGCCGACCTCGTCGGCGGCGGAAAGCCCCAGCTCGGCGAGGATCTGCTCGGTGTGCTCACCGAGCCTGGGCGGAGCCGTGACGTACGCGGCCGGGGCGGCGCTCAGCCGGATGGGATGGGCGACCTGCGCGGCGGGTGCCTCGCGGTTCGGGTCGTCGATGTGTACGCGCGGGGCGAGGCCGAGCCGTTCCGCGAAGGCGAACGCCTCACCGAGGTCGTTGATCGGGCCGCAGGGCACTCCGACGGCGGTCAGTGTCTCGAACCACTCGTCGGCGCCGCGCTCGCGAAGCCGCTCGGAGAGCTCCGTCAGGAGTTCCTCCCGGTGGGCCACGCGCGCGGTGTTGCTCGCGAAGCGCGGGTCATCGGCGAGGGCGGGCACCCCCAACTCGGCGCACAGCGCGCCGAATTGCCGATCGTTGCCGACGGCGAGCGCCAGCGGCCGGTCCTTGGCGTCGAGGACCTCGTACGGGGCGATGCTCGGGTGCTTGTTGCCCATCGCGCGGGGCACCACTCCCCCGGCGACATGCGCGGAGGCCTGGTTGGTGAGCGCGGAGAGCAGCGAGGTGAGCAGGGAGACCTCGACCTTCTGCCCCTCGCCGGTGCGCTCGCGGTGGCGCAGCGCCGCCATCACGCCGAGCCCCGCGTGCATCCCCGTGATGACATCGACGAGCGCTACACCGGCCTTGGTGCCCTGGCCGCCCGGCTCCCCCGTGACGCTCATCAGGCCGCCCATGGCCTGCACCAGCAGGTCGTAGCCGGGCAGCGCGGCGCCCTCGGCGGTGCCGAACCCGGTCACCGAGCAGTACACGAGGCCGGGGTTGAGTGCGCTCAGCTCCTCGTAGCCGAGGCCGAGTCTGTCCATCGTGCCGGGCCGGAAGTTCTCCACGAGGACGTCGGCGCGCGCGGCGATGGCGCGGGCGGCCTCGCGGCCCGGCTCCCCGGTCAGGTCGAGGGCGACGGAGCGCTTGTTGCGGTTGACCCCGAGGAAGTAGGTGGCCTCGCCGTCGGCGAACGGCGGCCCCCAGGAGCGGGTCTCGTCGCCGACACCGGGGCGCTCGACCTTGATGACCTCGGCGCCGAGGTCGGCGAGGAGCATCGTGAGGTACGGGGCCGCGAGGACCCGGCCGAAGTCGGCGACGACGAGCCCTGAAAGGGCTCCCTGGGCGAGGGGCCTTGTGACCGGCATACGGCTCTCCTTGTGGAACCTTGGCAAGCGGTGGACGTGCGGCTACGATCCGAGACGTAAATCAAAGTTGGATCCAAAATCCGATATCCGCCACCCTAGCGCCGACCAGCCACGCAGCCAAGGAGTCCGCGATGTCCGCAGCCCCCCTCCACCCCTTCGAACTCGTCGACATCGACGGCATGTTGAGCGACGAGGAGCGCGCCATCCGCGACACCGTGCGCACCATGGGCGAGCGCGAGCTGCGCCCGAAGGTCGCCGAGTGGTTCGAGGCCGGCTCCATCCCGGCCCGCGAGCTCGCCCGCGAACTGGGCGGCCTCGGCGTCCTCGGCATGCACCTGGAGGGGTACGGCTGCGCGGGCACCAGCGCCGTCTCGTACGGCCTCGCGTGCATGGAGCTGGAGGCCGTCGACTCCGGCCTGCGCAGCCTCGTCTCCGTGCAGGGTTCGCTCGCGATGTACGCGATCTGGAAGTACGGCTCCGAGGAGCAGAAGCAGCAGTGGCTGCCCGGCATGGCGGCGGGCGAGAAGATCGGCTGCTTCGGCCTCACCGAGCCCGACGCGGGCTCCGACCCCGGATCGATGCGCACGAACGCCAAGCGCGACGGCAAGGACTGGGTCCTCAACGGCGCCAAGATGTGGATCACGAACGGTTCGGTGGCGGACATCGCCGTCGTCTGGGCCCGCACCGAGGAGGGCGTGCGCGGCTTCCTCGTCCCGGCGGGTACGCCGGGCTTCTCCGCGCCGGAGATCAAGCGCAAGCTGTCCCTGCGCGCCAGCGTCACCAGCGAGCTGGTCCTGGAGGACGTACGCCTGCCCGCCGACGCCATGCTGCCGAACGCGCGCGGCCTCTCCGGCCCGCTCGGCTGCCTCAACGAAGCCCGCTTCGGCATCGTGTTCGGCGCGCTCGGCGCCGCCCGCGACTGCCTGGAGGCGGCGATCTCCTACGCCGGTGACCGCACGGTCTTCGAGCGCCCCCTGGCCTCGTACCAGCTGACGCAGCAGAAGCTCGCCGACATGGCGCTCGAACTCGACAAGGGCATGCTTCTCGCGCTGCGGCTCGGCCGGCTCAAGGACGAGGGCCGAGGCACGCCGGAGCAGATCAGCGTCGGCAAGCTGAACAACGTGCGCGAGGCCATCCAGATCGCCCGCGAGTGCCGCACCATCCTCGGCGCGAACGGCATCACCCTCGAATACCCGGTGATGCGGCACGCCAACAACCTTGAGTCGGTGCTGACCTACGAGGGTACGAGCGAGGTCCACTCCCTGGTCATCGGCAAGACGCTGACGGGGCTTCCGGCCTTCCGCTGAGCACCACCGCCGGCGACTGAACACGATCAGCCGCTGAGCCGCCACGCCACTTCGCCGCCCTGCCACTCGTCCGTGGGCTTCAGCCCGCAGGCGGTGGCGACGGCGGCGGACGCGTGGTGCTCGGGGTGGATGTGGGCGACGAGCGCCCCGACACCCCGCTCCCCGAGCCACCCGACGAGCCCCCGCGCGGCCTCGGTGGCGATCCCGCGCCCCTGCCACGGGGCGCCCACGACCCACGCGATCTCCGCAGCCCCGCCGCCGACGGTCGCCTGCACCGTGCCCACCAGGCGCTCCTCGCCCCGGAGTTGGACCACCCAGTTGAGCCAGGTGACGGCCGGGTCGGGCGAGCCCGCGAGCATCCGCCAGTAGCGCGCCCGCAGTTCCTCGACCGTGTCCGGCACACCGCCGATGAAGGCATGCAGAGCCGGGTCGGAGAGCACCTCCGCCATCTCCTCGGCATGCTCGACGCGCAAGGGCAGCATGGTCAGCCGGTCAGTGGCGAAGCCGCTGGGGCTGGGGCTGGGCGATGAGGGCGTCGAGGTCACGCGCGAGACGGTAACCCACCCAGGGGAATGGCCCTGCGACTCACTCATGTTGTGCACTTTATTGACCGCAGCTACCTTCGCGCATACATTCGCGGGCACCCTTCCCCTGCCCAAGGGAGTCCGCGATGTCCCAACACACCAAACAACTACGGCGGGTTGCCCTGTCCGGTCTGCTCGGGACCGCCGTCGAGTTCTACGACTTCCTCGTCTACGGGACCGTCGCCGCGGTCGCCTTCGGTGAGCTGTTCTTCCCCGGCGCCGACCCGGCCGTCGGCACCATCGCCGCGTTCGGCACCTTCGCCGCCGGGTACGTGGCCCGCCCGCTCGGCGGGATCGTGTTCGGGCACTTCGGGGACCGTCTCGGCCGGAAGTCGATGCTGCTGCTCACGATGGGCCTGATGGGCGGCGCCAGTTTCGTCATCGGGCTGCTGCCCACGTACGACACCATCGGCGTGTGGGCGCCGCTGCTGCTGATCACGCTACGCGTGGTGCAGGGCATCGCCATCGGCGGCGAGTGGGGCGGCGCCACACTGATGGTGGTCGAGCACGCGGGGGCGCGGCGGCGCGGACTGTGGTCCAGTTTCACGCAACTGGGAGCGCCACTCGGGTCGTTGATCTCCGCGACCGTCGTCGGGCTCGTGGTGACGCTGCCCAAGGACGAGTTCCTGTCGTGGGGTTGGCGGGTGCCGTTCCTGTTGAGCGTGGTGCTGCTCGGCGTCGGCCTCTTCGTACGGCTGAAGGTCGTCGAGAGTCCGCTGTTTGCCGAGGTGAAGGAGGAACGCGCCACCGCGCGGCTGCCCATTGTCGATGTGCTGCGCCGCCCGCGCCCCGTCCTGCTCGCCTGCTGCGTCGGCATCGGCGCCTTCACCGCGCAGTCCCTGCTGACCAGTTACCTCATCTCGTACGCGACCGATATCGGCTACGCCCGGCCGCAGGCGCTGACCGCGCTCACGGTCTCCTCGTCGGTCGCGCTCGTCGTGCTGCCGTGCGCCTCGATCCTGTCCGACCGCGTCGGCCGCCGCCCGGTGGTCCTCGCCGGCGCCCTGCTCTCCGCGGCGCTCGCCTTCCCCGTACTGGCGCTGGTCGACTCCAAGTCGCCGGGTCTGCTGATCCTCGCCGTGGTGCTGGGCCACGGCCTCTCCCAGTCGATCATGTACGGCCCGCTGGGCGCCCTGTTCAGCGAGATGTTCGGCACGCGCGTGCGCTACACCGGTGCCTCGCTCGGATACCAGGGCGCCACTCTGATCGGCGCGGGCTTCTCCCCCGTGATCGCCGGGACCCTGGTCGCGGGGAGCGGCAACGGCACCCCCATCGCCCTGCTGGTCTGCGGCGGTTCCCTGATCACCGCGGTGACCGTCTGCTTCGTGCGCGAGACCGGCAAGGGCGCTCTCTCCCATGCCGTCCAACATCCTTCCGCCACCGTCACTGCCGCCGCGCTGCCCGCCGATGGCCGTTGAGCCGGTACGGCCGCCCGCCGCATTGTCGGTGGGCGGCCGTACGCTTTCCACCGTGGCGTACGACAATGACGACGTGACCAGCCTGATCAGTGACGCGGCGGACGGCCCGCAGCCGCGCCCGCAGTCGCTCCTGCTCGCCTTCTTCGGCAACCACGTGCTGGAGGAGGGGGACCTGTACGTGTACTCGGGCAGCATCATCGAGGTGCTCGGCCGCGTCGGCGTCGGCGAGCAGGCTGTGCGGTCCACGCTGACCCGGATGGTCAACCGGGGCCTGCTGCGCCGCAGACGCGAGGGCCGGCGCATGCACTTCGGCCTGACGGCGCAGGCCGAGCGCGTACTGGTGGACGGCGGCACGCGCATCTGGAAGCAGGGCGCCGTCAACGACGAGTGGGACGGCTCCTGGACCCTGCTCGCGTTCTCGCTGCCCGACTCCTGGAAGCGCCAGCGCCACGAGCTGCGCTCCCGCCTCGCCTGGTCCGGATTCGGCGCGCTCTACAGCGGGTTGTGGATCGCGCCCGGGAAGGTCGACGTGTCCACCGAGGTCACGGAGCTGGGGCTCGCCGAGCACGTGAAGATCTTCTACGGGGCCGCGGGGGTGACCACGGACATCGCGCAGATGGTCCGGGACACGTGGGACCTGGAGAGCATCGCGGCCCGCTACCGCGCCTTCGACAGCAGGTGGACCGCGGCAGACGCGGCCCCGGCCGACCCCCTCGGCACCCGGCTCAGACTGGTCAGCGAGTGGCTCGACACCATCCGCACCGATCCCCGGCTCCCCGCCGGGCACCTCCCGCCCGACTGGCCGGCCCACTCCGCCCAGGAGACGTTCCACCGCATCGCCGAGCAGACCCAGTTGCCCGCACAGGAGATGGCGCGCGAACTGTTGGAGACCACGGCCGTGCGGTAGTGGCAGGATCACCAACCCACGACAAAGAGGCGAGGAAGCGGGGGCGCGGGTGTCCGGACGGCGCAGGCGGTGGTGCGTGGTGGCCGTGGCGGCTGTCTGCGCGGTGCTCATCGGCCCGAGCGCGCCCAGCGGCGCGGTGGTCGCGAAGCCGATCCCGCTGCCGCCGGGCGCCGCGCAGAACATCGCGGCGGACCGGGTCATGACGTGGAACATCTGCAATCCCTGCGGCAGCGGCCAGAACCTCGGCAGAGCGGCTGACATCGCGACGTACGCGCCCCAGGTCGTCGGCCTGCAGGAGGCCTGCGTACGCGATGTGGAGGAGATTCGCGCGCATCTGAGGACCTTCTACGGGCTGACCTACCACGTCGAGTACGGCTCGGTGCTGCGCAATTGGGGCCGCTGCGGAGGGCCTCCGTGGCAACCGGGCGGCTACGGCCAGGCGATCCTGTCGGCGGCGCCGATGACCGACCCGGTCACCGTCGAGTATCCGGACGGCGGTTCCGAGGACCGCGGCTATCTGGCCGTCACCGCCACGGTGGCCGGCCGTCCCGTCCGCGTTTTCAACACCCATCTCGCGCAGCGGCAGCAGGAGTCGTTCCGCGAGAAGCAGGTCGCCTTCTTCGCCAAGGCGGTCGCCCGGCACGAACGCACCATCGTGCTGGGCGACTTCAACGCCGTACCGGACGCTCCCGAACTCGCTCCTATGTGGTCACTGGCCAAGGACGCGGACCCCCGGTGCCACCCCGCGGCCGACCCCAACTGTGCGACGACCACGGACTGGTACAGCAAGTTCGACTACATCTTCCTGCGCGGCCTCGACGCGCGAAGCCATGCGGTGCACGCCAGCGAGTACTCGGACCACCACTCGTTCCGCGCCGACCTGAAGCCATAGGGGCCGGGGGCCGTCACCCCTTCTTGCGCAGCACCTCCGTCACGCTCTCCTCCCGCCACCGCCGCAGCAGTTCGTGGAAGGCGACCGCGCCGTGCGGGTAGGAGTTCGGGCCGTTGGGGCGGCCCCGGCCCTCGCGGTTGTAGTAGCCGGGGGTGCACTCGGCGTGGAACCACTCGTGGTCCGGGGAGCCCTCGGCGCAGGTCGCGCGCCAGGCGTCGACGGCCTCGGGGGTCGGCTCCAGGACGGCGTCGGCCTTCTCGGCTGCCGCCACGAGGGCCGCGGCGTGAGCGGCCTGCTCGTCCAGGATGTGGCTGAAGTTGACGCTGGAGGCGTTCTGCATCGGGCCCAACTGAATCAGGTTGGGGAAGCCGGCGCTGGTGAATCCGTGCAGGGTGCGCGGCCCGAATTCGGCCAGCGCGTCGAGGAGTTGGACGCCGTCGCGGCCCGTCACCGGCAGCTTCCCCGACGTGACACCGGAGACGCCGATCGAGAACCCGGTGGCGAAGACCAGGCAGTCGATCTCGTACTCGACGCCGCCGACGACGACGCCGCGTTCCGTCATGCGCTCGATGCCATGGGTGTCCGCGGTGTCAACCAGCGTGACGTTGCGGCGGTTGAAGGCGGGCAGGTACAGGTCGGAGAACGTGGGCCGCTTGCAGGCGTAGCGGTACCAGGGCTTGAGGGCCTCGGCGGTCGCGGGGTCGGTGACCTCGGCGGCGACCCGGTCGCGGATCTGGTTCATCGTGGCGTCGTCGGCGGCCTCGTACGCGGCCTCGAAGTCCGGTTCGCCGTCCCGACGGAAGCTCGGCAGCAGCTTTTCGAGCAGGGCCGCCGACTCGGTCCAGCGGTCCGCGACCAGGTCCCGCTCCGCGTCCTCGCCGGACACGATCCGCAGGAAGTTCTCGCGGCGCTCGTCCGCCCAGCCGGGCCGGTCGGCCCCGACGTCCTGCGAGGTCATCCGGCGCTGCCCGCGCACGTCGACGGCGGAGGGCGTGCGCTGGAAGACGTACAGCTTGCGGGCATCCTCGGCCAGTTTCGGGATGGCCTGGACGCCGGTGGCTCCCGTGCCGACGACGCCGACCCGCTTGTCGGCGAGGCCCGTCATGCCGCCGTCGGGGCCGCCGCCCGTGTAGCCGTAGTCCCAGCGCGAGGTGTGGAAGGTGTGTCCCTTGAAGTCCTCGATGCCGGGGATGCCTGGCAGCTTGGGCTCCGAGAGGGTGCCGGTCGCGGTGACGACGTACGTGGCGCGGAACTCGTCGCCCCTGTCCGTCGTGACCACCCACTGGTGTGCGCCGCCGTCCCAGGCCAGGGCGGTGACGGAGGTGGAGAAGACGGCGTCGTCGTAGAGGGCGAAGCGTTCGGCAATGCGTACCGCGTGCCGCCGGATCTCATCGCCCGGCGCGTACTTCCACTCGGGTACGTAGCCGGTCTCGTCCAGCATCGGCAGGTAGACGTGCGACTCGATGTCGCAGTGGATGCCGGGGTAGCGGTTCCAGTACCAGGTGCCGCCGAAGTCGCCGCCCTGCTCGATCACCCGCACCTTCTCCAGGCCCTGTTGCCGCATCCGCGCGCCGGCCAGGATTCCGCCGAACCCGCCGCCGACGACCGCGACGTCCACGGTGTCGCGCAGCGGCTCGCGCTCGGGGACCTCGCCCGCGTACGGGTCGGCGGCGAAGTAGCCGAACTCGGCGGTGGTGGAGCGGTATTGGGCCGCGCCGTCGGGACGGACACGGCGCTCGCGTTCGACGCGGTAGAGCTCACGGAGCTCCGCCGTCTCCTGCGGGGTGGGGGGCGTGTCGCACTGCGGCAGGGTCATGCGGCGGCTTCCTCTCGTGGGGGGACATGCGGCGCAGGGGGTGCCCTCGCTGGGACTTCCGCACCGTCACGGGTACCGTAACCCAACAACCGGACAACACTGTCCGGTAGGGGTCCGGTGCGGACCGCCGCACGGCGAGCGGCCCCGCCCTGCCCCGGCACCACGATGCGAAAGGCCCGCGATGTCGAACCTCACCCCCGCCTCACCGCTGCGCGACTGGCTCGCCGACCCGGCCGCAGGACAGATCCTGCGCGGCATGCTGGCGTCCCAGGGGCAGAGCGAGGAGGCCCTGGCCCCCGCGCTCGCTCTGCCCCTGGAGCAGCTCGTGAAGATGTCCGGCGGCAAGTTCCCCGCGGAGCTGGTGGATGTGCTGGTCACCGCCGCCGAGACCGGTGAGATCCCCGAGGGCCTGCCCACCGCTCCCCCGGCCGCGCCCGCCACCACCGCCGAGCCGGGCATCGAGATCGGGACCCCCGAGCCGTGGACCGAGCAGATCACCTCCGGCCGCTTCGCCGGGCAGACCGTCGTCGTCACCGGCGCGGCCTCCGGTATCGGCAAGGCGGTCGCCTCGCGGGTCGTGCGTGAGGGCGGGCGAGTGGTCGCCGTCGACGTGTCCGGCGACAAACTGGCCGACCTGGCAAGCGAGTTGGGCGAGTCCGTCGTGCCCGTCACCGCGGACATCACCGAACCCGCGTCCGCCGAGGCAGTCCTGGCCGCGGCGGGCGGCCGGGTGGAGGCGCTCGCGAACGTCGCGGGCGTGATGGACAACGACGCCGCCGTGCACGAGGTCGACGACAAGATCTGGGAGCGGGTGATGCGCATCAACGTGGACGGCCCGATGCTCCTGATGCGTGCCGTCGTGCCGGGCATGCTCGCGGCGGGCCGCGGCCGGATCGTGAACATCGTGTCCGAGGCGGCGCTGCGCGGCTCGGCGGCCGGCGCCGCGTACACGACGTCGAAGCATGCGCTCGTGGGCCTGACGAAGTCCTCCGCGTACCAGTACTCGGGCACGGGTGTGCAGGTCAACGCGGTCGCGCCGGGCGCCGTCGCCACGGGCATCGAGGTCCCGGCGGGTGCGCCCTACGGTTCGGCGCGCGCCGCGAGGATGCGGGTGGCGATCCCCGGGCTCGCGATGGCGGAGGAGCTGGCCGCGTCCATCACGTTCCTGCTCAGCGCGGATGCGGTGAACCTCAACGGGGTGGTGCTGCCGTCGGACGGGGGGTGGTCCGTGGCCTGAGACACGCAGATCAAGCCCCGCCGGCGATTGAGGCGCGGGGTCCGGGGCAGGGCCCCGCGACCTCGACCACGGCGCGGCGCAACCCGGACGACGACAGAGAGGTGCACCCCCATGACCACCAGACTCCCCTTGGCAGCAGCAGCCGCCCTCGGCATCCTCGCCCTCACCGGCTGCGGCACCGAGAAGGCCGGTACCTCGGACGCACGGCCTGCCGCCGCCTCCGGCGCGGAACACACCATCCGTGCCACCCAGGTCTCCCACGCCACCAATCCGCACGAGGCCACCGGCATGACACTGCTGGAGGGCCCGGTGCTCACCAAGAGCGGCGATCTGTACGTCGTCGACGTCACCGCGCCGGCCGGTGAGCCCAAGGTGCTCTCCGTCGACGTGAAGACCGGTGACCACAAAGGCGTCTACACCGACAAGACGGGCGCCTACACCTCCGCGCAGATCAGCCCGCACGACGGCCGCGTGTACCTGACGGAGTACCAGACGGGTGACGTCATCAGCATCGCGCAGGACGGCTCGGACCGGCGGACGTTCTTCTCCGGCAAGGTGGACGGCTCCGCGATGAACCCCGACGACATCGCGTTCGACGACGACGGCAACCTCTACGTCAGCGATCTGCACGGCATGAAGACCGGCGAGGCCGAGGGCCGCATCGTGCGCATCGACCGCGACGGCAAGAAGACCACGGTCCTCGCGGACAAGCTCGCGCACCCCAACGGCGTGATGCTCGACCCCGAGCAGAAGGGCCTGTGGATCAGCGAGCTGGCCAAGGACACCATCTCGTATCTGCTGCTCGACGCCGACAGGACGGCGGTGACCACGCGGCACGAGGCCATCCACGTCGACGGCGGCCTCGCGCAGACCGACTCGATCGCCGTGGACGCCGAGGGCAACCTCTACCAGGCGCTGCACGGCCGCCCCGCCATGGCGGTCTTCAGCAAGTACGGCGAGCGCCTCGGCACGGTGGAGGTTCCCGCGAAGGAGGCCAAGGGCCTGCAGTCGGCGACGAACGTCGCGATCAAGCCGGGCGGCAAGGAGGCCTACATGACGGTCAGCGGCCCCAAGGGCGGCTACGTCTACAAGTTCGACGCGCTGGCCAAGGGAATCCGCCTCTCCAACGGCGGCTGACGCTTGGGTCCGTCGTCCGGCCTGACCCAAACGACAGACCCTAGCTCACCGCGAGTTCGACGGACCGCAGCGGCCCCACCTCGACGCCGAGCAGCCCCCAGGCCGCGAGCGCCAGGCGCTCGCGCTCGGCGAGGGTGGGGCCCGCGACCGCGCCCGAGACCATCGCGATGGCGAGCATCAACTCGTCGGCGGAAAGCCCGCGCCCGGCGGACGCCCACCCGCCGAGCACGCCGCGCACCCGCGCCGCCAGCTGCCGGCCCTGGTCGTCGCCACCGCGTAGGCGCAGCAGGTCGACGAAGGCGGTGGAGCGGGTGATGTGCCACGTGACGACGCCGAGCACGGACTCGAGGGTGGCGTCCGGCTCGGCGGCGGCCGTCTCGATCTGCCGCACGTTCTCGTCGAGCACCGCCGTGGCCAGGGCCACCCGGTCGGCGAAGTGCCGGTACAGACTCCCCTGCCCGACCCCGGCCCGGCGCGCGACGGTCGACAGCGGTGCGTTCAGTCCCTGCTCGGCGAAGACCTCACGGGCGGCGGTGATGAGGGCGGCGCGATTGCGGGCGGCGACCCGCCGGCCTTGGTTGGCCGGGCGGGCCCGGTCGGGCTCGGAGGGGTTCGTCACGTTGGCAGCGTAATGCAGTGCAATGCCCGATCAACGAGGAGGAAGTTCATGTCCAAACCTGTAGTGGTCGTCATCGGTGTCGGCGGCATGGGGAAGGAGATCGCCCGACGTCAGGGCTCCGGAGCGCGGCTCGTCGCGGCGGACTTCGACGGTGAGCTGCTGGCCGCGGCGGTCGACGAGCTGACGGCGGACGGCTACGAGGTCACCCCGGTGCGGGTCGATGTCTCGGACCGGGCGTCGGTCGCGGCGCTCGCCGGGCAGTGCGCGGCGCTCGGCCCCGTCACGCAGGTCGTGAACACCGCGGGCCTGTCCCCGGTGCAGGCGCCGACGGCGGCGGTGCTGGCCGTGGACCTGCTGGGCGTGGCCCTCGTCCTGGAGGAGTTCGGCAGGGTGGTCGCGGCGGGCGGCGCGGGCGTGGTGATCGCGTCCATGGCCGGGCACATGGCGCCGCTGCCGCCCGAGGTCGAGACCGCGCTGCGTTCCACTCCCACCGACGATCTCCTCGACCTGCCGTTCCTGCGGCCCGACGCCCTGTCGGACCCCGGCGCCGCCTACGCCCTTGCCAAGCGCGCCAACCACCTGCGCGTCCAGGCCGCTTCGCTCGCGTGGGGCGCGCGCGGGGCCCGCGTCAACTCCGTCAGCCCCGGGGTCGTCTCGACGCGGATGGGCCGCGCCGAGCTGGCCGGTGAGTCGGGCTCCCACATGCGCGCGATGATCGAGGGCTCGGGCACGGGCCGCGCAGGCACCCCGAACGACATCGCGGAGGCGACAGCGTTCCTCCTCTCCCCGGCCGCCTCCTTCATCACCGGCACCGACCTCCTGGTGGACGGCGGGGCAGTCGCGGCCCGCACCACACACCAAGCGCGGTAGCCGATCCCGCCTTCCCTCGGCGCGCCCCACCCGGCGTACGCCTTTTCACCCGATATGTATCGTGTATGACCGCACTGGTCCTCGCACACTTCGTCGTCGCGCTCTGCGCTGCCCCGCTGATCCGCCGGGTGGGATCCCGCGCGTTCGTGCTGCTCGCGCTGCCGCCCGCCGCCGCCCTCGGGTGGGCGCTGTCCCGCTGGGGCGAGGTGAGCGGTGGCAGGGCGAGCGATGAGGCCTGGTGGTGGATCAGGGACTACGACGTCGAGATCGCGTTCCGGCTCGACGCCCTGTCGCTCGTCATGGTGCTGCTCGCGGCCGGCATCGGGACGTTCGTGCTGCTGTACTGCGTGCGCTACTTCGAGGGCGGCGCCCGGCAGTTGGGCTCGTTCGGCGGCAGCCTCCTCGCGTTCGCCGGGGCGATGCTCGGGCTCGTCCTGGCCGACGACCTGATGACCCTCTATCTGTTCTGGGAACTCACCACCGTCCTGTCCTTCCTGCTCATCGGCTACGACAGCGAGAAGCGCGCCAGCCGCCGCTGCGCGCTGCAGGCGCTGACGGTGACCTCGGTCGGCGGGCTCGCGATGTTCGTCGGCTTCCTGATGCTGGGTCACCTGGCGGGTACGTACCGGATTTCGCACATCCTTCAGTCGTCGCCCGCCGCGAGCGGCACGCTGTCGACGGCGCTCGTCCTGATCCTTTGCGGTGCGCTCGCCAAGTCGGCGATCTGGCCGCTGAGCATGTGGCTGCCGAACGCGATGGCGGCGCCCACCCCGGTCAGCGCCTATCTGCACGCCGCCGCGATGGTGAAGGCGGGTGTCTATCTGGTGGCGCGGTTCGCCCCCGCCTTCGCGGATGTCGCGCCGTGGCGTGCCGTGGTCCTGATCCTGGGCGCGGTGACGATGCTGCTCGGCGGCTGGCGCGCGCTGCGGCTCAACGACCTGAAGCTGGTGCTCGCCTACGGAACCGTCAGCCAGCTGGGCTTTCTGGTGGTGCTCGCGGGTGACGGGACGTACAACGCCGCGCTCGCGGCCATCGCGATGCTTCTCGGGCACGCGCTGTTCAAGGCGCCGCTGTTCCTGCTGACGGGGATCGTCGACCACGCGAGCGGCACCCGCGATCTGCGGCACCTGTCGGGGGTGGGCAGACGACTGCCGTGGGTGGCCTGCGTCGCCGTCCTCGCGGGCGCGTCGATGGCCGCTCTGCCGCCGCTGCTCGGGTTCGCGGCGAAGGAGGCGGCGTTCGACGCGCTGCTGCACGGCACCGTGGCCGAGCGGTGGGTGCTCGCCTGCATCGTCGTCGGCTCCGCACTCACCACCGCGTACACCCTGCGTTTCCTGTGGGGTGCGTTCGCGCGCAAGCCCGGTGTCGCCGACACCCCCGTGCACCGGGTCGGTGTCACCTTCCTCGCGCCGCCCGCGATCCTTGCCCTCGCCGGTCTGCTGCTCGGTCCGGGGATCGACTGGCCGGCGCACCTCTTCGAGCAGTACGCGAAGCAGTACCCGGTCCCCGCGCACCCCTACCACCTGGCGCTGTGGCACGGATTCGGGTCGGCGCTCGCCCTGTCCGTGCTCGCGTGGGCGGGCGGCGCGGCGCTGTTCCTGGCGCGCGAGCCGGTGGTGCGGCTCGGGCGGCGGTTCGCCTGGCCGAAGGCGGACGAGGTGTTCGGCCGGACCGTGCTCGGCCTCGAACGGTCCGCGCTCCAGATCACGGGCGCGGTGCAGAAGGGCTCGCTGCCCTCGTACGTGGCGACGGTCCTGGGTGTCATGTTCGTCGGGCTGGTCGCGGTCCTCGCCACCGACCGGCCCTGGGGTGGCACACCCGCGCCGCGCCTGTGGGACCACCCGATGCAGGCGGGGGTCGGTGCGCTGACGTGTGCGTGCGCCCTGATGTGTCTGGTGGTGCAGCGGCGCATGAAAGCGGCGGTGCTCGCGGGCCTGACCGGGTACGGCACGGCGCTGCTGTACGTCGTTCAGGGCGCGCCCGATCTGGCGCTCACGCAGTTCGGCGTGGAGACGGTGTCGACCGTCGTGCTCGTCCTCGTCCTGCGGCGCCTCCCGGTGTTCTTCGGCGACACGCAGCGGACCTGGCGGTGGGGTGTGAGCATGCTGCTCGCGCTCGGCAGCAGCGTGGCGGTGGCGTGCGCGGTGTGGCTGGCGACGGGCGCGCGCACGGCCGAGCCCGCGGGCGCCGCGTTGATCGAGGAGACCGCGCACCACGGCCTCAAGGACGTCGTCGCGACGATCCTCGTGGACTTCCGGGCCTGGGACACCATGGGCGAGTCGGCCGTCCTCGCCGTCGCCGTCCTCGGTGTCACGAGCCTGCTGTACGTGCACCGCCGCCAGGGCCGGGCGACCGCGCCGCCGCCCCGGCTGCCTGGCGGGGTGACCGCATGGTCCCTTGCCACGTCGCGGCTGAAGGTGCCCGCCAAGTACCAGCAGGGCGCGCCCGAGCGCAGCTGGCTGGTGGCCGGTGACACCCTCGCGCCCGAACACCGCTCGGTCGTCTTCGAGGTCGTCGCCCGGCTCGTCTTCCACCCGATCCTGATGCTGTCGGTGTACCTGCTGCTGTGCGCGGAGAACCTGCCGGGCGGCGGCTTCGTCGCCGGTCTGGTCGCCGGGATCGCCCTGACGATCCGTTATCTGGCGGGCGGGCGGCACGAGTTGGCGGTGGCGGCGCCGGTGCACCCGGGCTTCTTCACCGGGCTCGGCCTGACCCTGTCGACGTCGGTCGCGCTCGGCGGGCTCGCCGACGGCACGGTACTGCACGGCTGGACCTGGCACGGGCACCTGCCGCTGATCGGCGACTGGCACGCGAGCACCGCCGTCCTCTTCGACCTCGGGGTGTATCTGCTGGTCCTCGGCGTGGTCCTGGACGTCGTACGGGCGCTCGGCTCGAAGATCGACCAGCAGACCGAGCACAAGGCGAGTCTCGCGCTCGCCGGGGAGGCGCAGAACTCGTGACCGTCAGTCTCACCCTGCTGGTCTGCGCGGTCGTGCTGACCAGCGCAGGCGGGATCCTCATCCACACCCGCAGCCTCACCCGGGTGCTCGTCGGCATCATCGTGTGCGGCAACGGCGTCAATCTCTTCGTCCTCGCCTCGACGGGGACGGCAGGATTTCCGCCGCTGCTGTACCCGGGCGTCGACGCGGCCGGGGTGACCGATCCGCTGCCGCAGGCCATCATCCTCACCGCCGTCGTCATCACCCTCGCCACCACGGCGTTCGTGCTCGCGATGGCGTACCGCAGCAGCCAGTTGACCGGTTCGGACTTCGTGCCGGACGACGTCGCGGACCGCCGGGTGGTGCTGCGCGCGGAGATCTCCGCCGAGCGGGCCGAGCTGCGCGAGATCCATCGCGAGGAGGGCCCGAGCGCCTGGCGCGAGGAGCGGCGGGAGCAGCGCCGCAGGCTGCGCGCGAACCGCGCCTACCAGGCCCGCGCCCGGGACGCGGGCGGCGACCTGTGGGACGACGTCCTCGGCGCGGACCCGCCCGAGGCGGCCGCCGCCGACCCGGCCGAGCCCACCGAGACCCGCCCGGAGGAGACCCGGTGAACTCCCTCGTCCCGCTGCCCGTCGTACTGCCCCTCGTGGTGTGCGGACTGACCCTGTTCATCGGACCGCGGCTGCGCTGGCTGCACCGGCTCATCACCGCCGGGGTGCTCGCGGCGGTCGTCGCCGTCGATGTCATCCTGCTCGTCGAGGCCGACCGCACGGGCCCGCTCGTGGTGCACCTCGGCGACTTCGGGCCGCCGCTGGGTGTCACCCTGGTCGCCGACCGGCTCGCCGCGCTGATGCTCCTGGTGTCAGGCGCCGTCACCTTCATCGTCCTGATCTACGCGATGAGCCAGGGCATGGCCGACCGCGAGGAGCGGGCGCCGATCGCCGTCTTCCACCCGGCGTATCTGGTGTTGGTCGCCGGTGTGTCCCTCACCTTCCTGGCGGGCGACCTCGTGAACCTCTACGTCGGCTTCGAGATCATGCTGATGGCGAGCTTCGTGCTGCTCACGGTGGGCGCCACGGAGCCACGGGTACGGGCCGGGTCGACGTACGTGGTCGTCTCCCTCGTCTCGTCCCTGGTGTTCCTGTGCGGGATCGCCGTGACCTACGCGGCGGTGGGCACCGTGAACTTCGCGCAACTCGCCCAGCGCATGCCAGAACTCCCTCAAGGAGTCAGCACGTTGGCGGAGGTGCTGCTGCTCACGGTGTTCGGCGTGAAGGCCGCGGCGTTCCCCGTCGCGGCCTGGCTGCCCGACTCGTACCCGACGGCCCCGGCGCCGGTGACGGCCGTGTTCGCCGGGCTGCTCACCAAGGTCGGCGTGTACTCGATGATCCGCGCGGACACACTGTTCTTCCCCGGCAACCGGCTCTCCGGCGTACTGATGGCGGTGGCCTTCGCCTCGATGATCATCGGCATCCTCGGCGCGGTCGCCCAGACCGACCTCAAGCGCCTGCTGTCCTTCACCCTCGTCAGCCACATCGGCTTCATGCTGTACGGGCTCGCGCTCGGCACCAAGGGAGGCATCGGCGGCGCCATCGTCTACACGGCGCACCACATCACCGTACAGACGACCCTGTTCCTGGCCGCGGGGCTGCTCGAAAAACGGTACGGGACAACGGAGTTGACGCGCCTGGGCGGCACGATGCGCTCCGCGCCGCTGCTCGCCGCGCTCTGGTTCGTGCCCGCCATGAACCTCGCCGGGATCCCGCCCCTGTCCGGGTTCCTCGGCAAGCTGGGCCTGATGCGGGCGGGCGCGGCGGCCGGCGGGGTCTGGTCGTACACCCTGCTCGCGGCGGCCGCCGTGACCAGTCTGCTGACGCTGTACGTGATGGCGAAGGTGTGGAACCTGGTGTTCTGGCGGGCGGCGCCCGAGCAGCCCCCCTCCGAGGACGACGTGTTGGAGGAGAGCGACGATTCGGACTCGGCTCCGGAGGAGAGCGGCGACGTCGGCGGCGACACCATGGTCGCGACCGCCGTGTGCGTGCGCACCACGATGCGCGTGCCCCGCACCATGACCGCGGCGACGGCGGCCGCGGTCGTCCTCGGCCTCTCCTACACACTCCTGGCCACCCCGCTGACCGGCCTCGCCGACCGCTCGGCCGCCGAACTCCTCTCCCGCACGCCCTACGTGGAGGCGGTGCTCAACCAGTGAACTCCTCGAGCCCCCGCGGCCGTTGGCGCCGCATCGACCTGCCGCTGATCGCCTGGCTCACGGTGATCTGGACGCTGCTGTGGACCGGCCTGAGCTGGGGCAACGTCATCAGCGGCGTGGTGGTCGCGGTCCTGCTGTGCCTGGTCTTCCCGCTGCCCGCCGTCGAACTCGATCTGCGCCTGCGGCCCGTCGGCATCGTCCGGCTCGCCGGCTACCTCCTGTACGACATGACCTCGTCCACCGTCACCGTGACCTGGGAGACGCTGCGCGGCAGGCCGGGTCCTGCCGCCGTGATCGCGGTGCCGCTGCGCTGCCGCACCGACCTGATGATCGCGGCGACCGCCGTCGCCGTGTCCAGCGTCCCGGGCGGCGCGCTCGTGGAGGTCAACGGGTCGACCGCCACGCTGTTCCTGCACGTCGTGCACGCCGACGACCCGCGGGCGGTGGACCGGGCCCGCGTGGACGTGCGGCGCCTGGAGAACCTCGTCGTACGGGCCTTCGGCACACGCGAGGAGATCGCCCGGCTCACCGCTCCCGAAGAAAGGGTGCCCGACGCATGAAAATGGCCAACGACATCCTGCTCAACGGCGCGCTGGTGCTGATCGTCCTGGCCGGCGCGCTGCTCCTGGTGCGGATCTGGCGCGGCCCCTCGATGCTGGACCGGGCCGTGTCCGTCGACATCGCGGCGGTGCTCATCATCGCCGGGATCGGCGTCAACGCCGCCATCACGCGCACCAGTTACTACCTCTCCATCATGCTGGTGATCGCCTTCCTCGGCTTCACGAGTTCGGTGGCCATCGCCCGCTTCATCGCGGCGCGCGACCGGCCGGGCGTCCGGCCGAGGTCCGGCATCATCTCCCTCAAGAAGGAGCGCCCGTGAACTGGCACGACGTCACCGATCTCGCCGGATCCATTCTTTTGTTCGTCGGGGCCGCGGTCTGCCTGACCGGTGTCATCGGCATGCTCCGACTGCCCGACGTACTGACCCGCAGCCACGCCGCGACCAATCCGCAGACCCTCGGCATGCTGATGCTCGTGGCGGGCGTCGCGCTGCGCCTGCGCTCGGGCGTCGACCTGGGCACGCTCGCCCTGGTCGCCTTCTTCCAGCTCGTGACCAGCGCGGTCGCGGCCCACCTGGTGGCGCGGGCCGCGTATCGCACAGGTCAGGTCGGCGAGGTGGCGCTGCTGCGGGACGAGCTGGCGTCGGCGCCACGCCAGTGACACCTCCGGCCCGTCAGCCCGTTCAGCCCGCGAGACGGACGCGGACGGGCAGCGACTCCCAGCCCCGCAGGGTGTTGTTGATGTGCCGCCGGGGCTCGCCCGTGAACGCGAACGAGTCGACCCTGCGGGCGAGCGCCGTGAGGAGCGCCTCCGCCTCCAGGCGGGCGACGTGCTGGCCGACGCACTGGTGCAGGCCCATTCCGAAGCCGACGTGCCCCGAGGGGTCGCGGGTGAGGTCGAAGCGTTCCGGGTCGGCCCAGCGGTCCGGATCGTGGTTCGCGGCGCCGAGGAACATCAGTATCTTCGTGCCCTCGGGGATCACGCTGTCCGCGATGGTGACATCGGTGGTGGCGGTACGGAAGAACGTCTGCACCGGCGACTGCCAGCGGATCGCCTCCTCGAAGGCGACACGCGCCGACTCCGGCCGCCTACGCAGTCGTTGCCACTCCTCGGGGTAGGTGGCGAAGGCGTAGAGGCAGGCGGCGAGGCCGTGCACGGTGGTGTCGACACCGGCGGTGAGCAGCGAGCGCACCACCATGGGCGCCTGCTCGCGCGTGAGGTCGCCGCGGTCGGCCGCCGCCCAGATGTCGGCGCCGAAACCGGTCTCCGTGAGGGCTTCGCGCGCACACTGGGCACCCACCCACGAGCCGAGTTCGGCGGCCCGGTGCGCGTCGGCGACGACGAGGTCGTTGCGCGGCCCGAACGCGTTGAAGGCCATGTTCCCGTACGGCAGCAGGTGCTCACGTCCGTCGGGGCCGATCCCCACGGCGTCGGGGAACACGCGCAGGGGGAAGGCCTCCGCCAGCGCCGTAAAGGCGTCGAACTCCGTTCCCTGCGCGAGGACTTGGTCGACCAGCTCCTCGGCCGCCGCGGACCACGTGTCCCGCAGTCGACGCAGGGCGGGCGGGGCCAGGATGTCGCGCAGGACCCGGCGGGGTGCGTCGTGCAGGGGCGGATCCGCTTCCAGGAGGACGCTGGGTTTGCGCCATGGTTCCTCGTGGCGGAAGTTGGCGTGCCCCACGCCGGAGCCCGACTCGAAGCGCTGCCAGTCGACGAGCGCGGCGTGCACCTGCTCGTAGCGGGCGAGGGCGTGCACGTCGTAGCGCGTCAGATGCACGACCGGTCCGGCCACGCGCAGCGACCGGTGCAGGGGTTCGGGGTTGAGCAGGTGTTCGTGGGCGAACGGGTCGACGTCGCTGGTGGGCGGCGTCGCGGTGCCGTGCGCGGGTGCCTCGGTCATGTCGCATGCTCCTTCGTGCGTCCTTGGACCCTCGGAGGTCTCAGAGATCGAGTACGAGGCGGTCCCCGCAGGACCGGGACACGCACACCAACATGCAGTCACCAGCGGCCCGTTGGTGGTCCGTGAGGACGGAGTCCATGTGGTCGGGCTCGCCTTCGAGGACCGGCGTCAGACACGTCCCGCACGTGCCCTGCTCGCAGGACGACACCACCTCGGCCCCGGCCCCGCGCACCGCCTGGAGCACGGACGCGTCGGGGGCCACGCGCACGGTCCGGGCGCTGCGCCGCAGCTCCACCTCGAAGGCCGTGTCCCGGACCGGCGCACCGCGCTCGGCGGCGGTGAACCGCTCGGTGCGCAACGCGTACGGTTCCCAGCCCGCACACGCCCCCTCCACCGCGGCGAGCAGCGGAGGCGGCCCGCAGCAGTAGACCTTGACACCGGCCCGCGGCGCGCCCAGCCACGCATCCAGGTCGAGCAGCCCCTCCTCGTCCTGCGGCACGACGTGCACGCGCCCGCCGTGGGCCGCGAGGAGTTCCTCGCGGAAGGCCATGGAGGGCCGGTTCCGCCCGCCGTACAGCAACTGCCACTCCAGGCGGAGGAGTTCGGCCTGGTGGATCATCGGGAGGAGCGGGGTGATGCCGATGCCTCCGGCGATGAAGAGGTACGCCCCCGAGTCCGCGAGCGGTGTGAGCGGTGCCAGCGGTGCGAGCGGGAAGTTGTTGCGCGGGCCCCCGATCCCGACCCGGTCCCCCATCTTCAGCCGGTCGTGCACGTACGCGGACCCGCCCCGCCCGTCCGGTTCCCGCAGGACGGCGACGCGGTAGGTGCGCGCGTCCCAGCGGTCGCCGCACAGGGAGTACTGGCGAACCGTGCCGTCCGGGAGGACCAGGTCGATGTGCGCGCCCGGCGTCCAGTCCGGGAGCCGGGCTCCGTCCGGGTGCGCGAGGGTCACGGACACGACGTCCTCGGCGATCGGTTCCATGCCTGTGACCACGCCAGTTCCGACCACGCTGTCGCCTCCCGTCGTTGGGTTGACAGGAAGGATGTGTGGCCGCGGGCGGCGGGCGCGAGGCCCTTCTCAATGAGTGAGAGACGAACGCGCGGCCAGCGCACGGGAGATGCCGCGCGCCGCGGTCCGCACCACCGGCACGATCGCCGCGGAACCCTCCCCGTTCGGCACGATGACGGACAAGGTGGCGCACACGTCGCCGTGGGCGTCGCGCACGGGCGCCGCGATGCCCAGCGCGTCGGGGTGGACGTAGCCGGGGCAGCAGGCGAAGCCCTGCCGGCGGATGTCGGCGAGCAAGGCCCGTAGCCCGGCGGCCGTGCACGGCGTGTTGGCGGTGTATCGGTGGAGGGGTTCGGCGCACACCCGCTCCCGCAGCTCGGCGGAGCCGTGGGCAAGGAGCACGAGGCCGCTGGAGGAGGCGTTCAGCTCCAGCCGGCCCGCGATCCGCGTGTAGTTGATGACACCACCGGGCGCGCTCAGCCGTTCCAGGAACAGCACCTCGTCGCCGTCGAGCACGCCCAACTGGACGTGGTGGCCCACCACATCGTGCACGCCCTCCATGAACGGCATCGCGGCGTCCCGCAGCGACAACGCGGGCGAGGCGCGGGTCACCAGCTCCCACATCCGAAGCCCGATCCGCACCCGGCGGTCGCCGTCGCGGGCGAGGACCCCGTGCGACACCAGCTCCGCGACCAGGCGCGACGCCGTGGCCACGTGCAGGCCGGTGCGCCGCGCGATCGCCGAGACGGTCAGGGCCGGTTCGTCGGGCGTGAACGCCTCGAAGATCCGGACGGCCCTGGACAGTACCGATTCGCCGCTCTGTGTCCTCACCCGGCCATCATCGGCGTACGTACGGACACGTCAAGAGGCGCGCGACCTCCGCCCTGGTCACTGGTGTGAACCCGGTGTGTGTCCGAACGCGCGGCGGAACACATCGATGAACGCACTCGTCGACGACCAGCCGCACAGATGCGCCACGGTCGTGACCGGTGTGCGGTCGGCGAGCAGGATCAGCGCGTGGTGCAGGCGCAGTTGGGTGCGCCACTGCGGGAACGTCATGCCGAGGTCGCCGCGGAAGAGCCGGGACAGCGTGCGGTCGCTCGCCCCGACCTCCCGGCCCAGTTCGGCCAGGGTGCGAGGGTCCGCCGGGTCGGCGTGCAGGAGGTCGCACACGGCGCGCAGCAGCGGCGTGGTCGGTGTCGGAAGGTGCAGCGGCTGCTGCGGTGTCAGCTTCAGCTGGTCGAGCAACACCCCACGCAGGCGCGCTCGTTCGGGGCTGCCGACGTCTGTGGTGTCCGGCGAACCGGTGCGCGCGTACTCGATGATCAGCTCGCGCAGCAGCGGGCCGACGGCGAGCACGGCCGGGGTGTCGAGGCCGAGCGGGTTCTCGGTCGCGGGCAGCCCCACGAAGTGCAGTTCGACGTCGCCGTGGGCCTGGTGGGCGTGCACGGTGTCGGCGGGTACCCACAGGGCGCGCGTTCCCGGCGCGACCCAGGACCCGGCGTCGGTGGTGACGGCGACGACGCCCCGGCCGGCGTAGGCGATCTGGTGGTCGTCGTGCCGGTGGGCGTCGATCTCGGCTCCGTGCGCGAGGTACCTGGTGTGAGTGGGGGCCACCGGGGTGTGCCGAACGGTGTGTCGGTCGGTGTGACCGTCAGCGTGTCGCGCGGCATGGCGGTTCTTCGACATTGTCTGGCAGGTTATCGGAAGCGGGACAGCGCGGCAGGTCGCGACGATGACCGGGTGCGAAAGAACACCTCCAACACCTCCGACATCCCCAACGCCTCCATCCCCCTTCTCTCCATCGGGCACGCGTGCGTGGACGTCTACCAGGGTGCCGTCGCCTCGCTCGTGCCGTACTTCGTCGCCGAACGCGCCTACAGCTACGCCGCCGTGTCCGGCATCGTGCTCGCGGCCTCGCTGCTCTCGTCGGTGGCGCAGCCGCTCTTCGGACTGCTCACCGACCGCAGGGCGATGCCGTGGCTGCTGCCGCTGAGCACGCTGCTCGCGGGCGTGGGCATCGCGCTGAGCGGGGTGAGCGATTCGTACGCGGTGACCCTCGCCGTGGTCGCCGTGTCCGGGATCGGTGTGGCCGCCTACCACCCGGAGTCGGCGCGGGTGGCCCGGCTCGCGAGCCGCGGCAGCCACAGCGCGATGGCCTGGTTCTCGCTCGGCGGCAACGTCGGTTTCGCGCTGGCGCCGCTCCTGGTCGCCGCCGCGGTCGCCACGGGCGGGCTGCGCTTCACTCCCCTGCTGGTGCTGCCCGCGGCGGCCGGCGCCGCGATCTGCCTGCCGGTGCTGCGGGCGCTGGGACGGCGCGGGAACACGTCGTCGGCCGCCACGTCGGCCCCCGCCAGGGACGATGTGCCGGCGTTCGTCCGCCTGTCGTTCGCGGTGGTGTGCCGCTCCATCGTGTTCACGGGCCTGAGCACCTTCGTCTCCCTGTACGCGACGCAGCGCATGGGCGGCAGCAAAGTGGCAGGCACCGTGGCCCTGTTCGTGCTCTACGTGGGTGGCGCGGTCGGCAGTGTCCTGGGCGGCGCGCTGGCGGGGCGCTGGGGCCGGGTCACCGTCTCGCGCTGGTCTTACCTGCTGACGGCCGCGGCGGCGGCGGGCGTGGTGTGGGTGCCGGGCCCGGCGCTCTACGTCTTCCTCGCGCTCACCTCGGCCGGCCTGTACGTCCCGTTCTCGCTCCAAGTCACGCTCGGGCAGGACTACTTGCCCTCGCGTGTCGGCACGGCGAGCGGCATCACCCTCGGCCTCACGGTGAGCATCGGCGGCCTGGCGAGCCCCCTCATCGGCACCGTCGCCGACCAGACATCACTGCGCACCGCCCTGACCCCGCTCATCCTCATGCCCCTGCTGAGCTGGCTGCTGTTCCGGACACTGCCGGAGCCGACGGGGGCGAGCGCGGCAGCCGGTGAGCAACCCGTGCTCAAACAGCGCGAGCCAGAGCCGAAGCCCTGACCCACCGGCTGCCGGGCGGCGCCGCTACCTGACCCCGCTGAGCCGGACCTCCGTGCCCTGGGCGCTGACCACCGCGTCGCGCCGCGGTTCCGAGGACGGGGTCACCTCGCGGACCGTCACGGCCAGGCTGTTGTTCGCGGTGAAGTAGGGACCGATCCGCACCTGCCGCTCCCCGGCCTCTTCGTGGAAGGCCGGGGGTACCGGGTCGGTGGCCTTGCGCCGGGCCACGTCTCCGCCGATCCGGCCGACGGGGATCCGGGCGCCGCGGTCGACCAGGTGCAGGTCCCAGAACTCGCGGTCCTCACCGGCGGCCCGGCACCGCTCGGCGAAGTCGGCGTGCGGCACGGAGAACCACACGTGGTCGCCGGAGACCACGACCTCCGCCGACTCGAAGGCGGTGTCCTCGCCGCGTCGCGACGCCACCGCCACGGTGTCGTCGCCCAGCGGCCGTCCGACGATCCGGCCCTCCACGATGAGGGCGCTCCCGCCCGTGTCCACGGTGCCGATCTCGAGGTGTGCGGCGCGGGCCCAGGTCCGTACGGCGAGATGTCCGGTGTCCGTGGTACGCGGAATCCGGGAGGTCACCTGGTCCCCGACCAGCTCCGGTGTGCGGCCGACCAGTGCCGCGGTCTCCACCGTCAGGGAGTCGGCCCGGCGGCGTACGCCGTCGTCGGCGCGCTCCACGGACACGGCCCACTCCCCCTCGCCCAGCGCATGGTCCCGTCCGATGCGGGCGCGCAGAAATCCGGACTCCGGGTGCAACGGGAGGCGCAGCTTGTCATCGCCTTGCTGCAGGAGCAGTGCGGCTCGTGGTGTGTGTACGCCGGTGATGTCGACGACGATGTCCCCCTCGGTCGTGGCCGTCGTGCGGGCCACGGGGTGGAAGCCGGGGACGCGGGTGAGGCGCTTGGCGCGCCGGGGCATCAGCGTGCGCAGGGCGGGGGCGAGGACGGGGCTGCGCAGGGACGCGCGCAGGACGGGGCGTGCGACGGTGCCGACGCGTTCGCGCATCACGCTGCGCACCGGTCGTCGTACGCGTCCCGGAGTCGCGGGCAGGTCGAGGGCGCCGGGGTCGCCCAGCTCGGACACCAGGGCGACGAACCGTTCGGCCGCCGTCCGCGGGGTGAAGGTCAGCGCCTTCTGCTGCGCCGCCTCCGCCATGGCGTGCCGCCGCTCGTCGTCCTCGATCAGGTCGAGCAGCGCGGCGGCGAACGCCTTCGGGTCGCCGGGCTGCACCAGGAATCCGTCGCGTCCGTCGTCGATGATCTCGCCGGGCCCGTACGGACAGTCCGTAGCGACGACCGGCAGGCCCGCGTGCATGGCCTCGACGAGGGTCATGCCGAAGGACTCGGCGTTCGAGGAGACCGCCGCGATGGACCCCTTCGCCCACTCCGGCTCGATGGGCGCGACGGCCCCCATGAGCCGTACGTGGTTGTTCAGACCCGCCGCCATGACCTGCTCACGCAGCCGCCCCGCGAGCCGGCCCCGGCCGTAGAGGCGCAGCGACCAGTCGGGGCGCTCGGCCACGACGTGCCCGAAGGCCTCGACGAGCAGGGAGTAGTTCTTCACGGGAATGAGACGACCCGCCGCCACGACCACCTTGTTCCGTCCGGTCGACTTGGCGACATCCGGCACAGGAACCCCATTCGGGATGCAGCGGATCTCGGTGTCGATGCCGGGCAGGGCCTCGCGATAGCACTCGGCGTCGGCGTAGGAAACGGTGGTGAAGGCGTCGAGGGCGGCGATCGCCTTGTCCTGGGCCGACTGGATGACCGGCTTGTGCATGCTGTGCGTCAGGTGTTCCTGCCCGATGCGCAGCGCGCCGCGGGGGCCGTACTCGGCGAGCAGCACATTGATGCCGGGGCGTGTCCCCACGATCACGTCGGCGTCGGTTCTGTTCAGCCACTCGACGATGCGTCTGTCGGTGAGGGTGCTGGAGTGCTCGTAGGGGCCGTCGGCGCGGAGATAGAGCCGCGAGGGGAAGGCCGCCGGATCGTGCTCCGGGTCGAAGGCCGCGGAGCCGCGCCGCGCCTCGACGAGCGGAAGAATTCTCACTCCGGGCGCCGGCTTCAATACGGGGTGTTCCCTGGATCGCACGACCGACGCGATCTCCACTTCGTGGCCCGCCTCGGCTAGCGCGCCCGCGAGGTTCATCGTGGAGCGGATGGTGCCGCCGATTCCGTAGGCATTGAAGAGCAGAAAGCCGATTTTCATCCGTGGAACGCCCGTTCTGTGGTGCCGAGACTGACGCGCGGGTTGACGTCTCCCGTCAAATTAAATGCCCAAATACGGGCATATGCGACACCGGGCGTCGTGTCGCACACCAAGTTTCGGCTGGTCACGGGCAGTTGGGTGTCCGCCATTTGGACACCTGGATCTGAGGGGGCGTCCGCTCACAGTCCGCCCACGAAGATCTCGCCGTTCTCCTCCCTGGCCGGGTAGATCTTGATCGGCTTCACCGCCGGGGGTGACAGCGGCTCCCCGGTGGAGAAGTCGAAGACGCTGCCGTGGCAGGAACAGAGCAGTCCGTCCTCGGTGACCTTGCCGGCGGACAGGTGGCAGGCGAGGTGGGTGCAGTAGTTGGCGCTCACGTAGACGTCCCCTTCGAAGCGGGACACCGCGAGTTCGAGGTCGCCGACGAAGAAGCGGCGTACGACGCCTTCGGGGACCTGACCCGAGCGGGCCACCTTCACGTATTCGAGTTCCGTCGCCACCGTCAGTTCCCCCCCTGTCCCGGCCGCGTCGGCGACCGGCTCCGCATCTGCCGTGACCTGCATGAGTTCCATCAGGTCTGTGTCCTCGTCGACGAGGAGGCCGGGGTCGGGGCGCGCGCCGCCGGCGATGAGCTCCTTCGCCGCGTACACGTCGCCGCCGCGCTCGGCGGCGAAGGCCGCCCGAAGGGCTCCGTCGACCAGGTAGAAGGCGATGAAATCGCGCTCGTCGAGCGAACCGCGGACCACCATGCGGTCCCAGCCGTGCGGATCCCCGCAGTGCTGGAGATTGAGGCCGAACTGGTCGGACCAGAACCAGTGCGGGTCGTCGTACACGACACTGCGACCGAGGATGTTCTTCGCGGCGACCATCGCCTGCTTGTTGGCGTTGTCGAAGTGTTCGACGCGTACCCACCGCCCGTACAGGGGGTGCTTGTGGTTGGCGACGTCCCCGGCCGCGTACACACCGGGCACGCTGGTGCGGCAGTGTTCGTCGACGAGGACACCGTTGGAGACGGAGAGGCCGGAGGCGCGGGCCACCTCGGTGTTGGGGACCGCGCCGACCGCGATGACCACGGCGTCGCCCGCCACCTCGAGACCGCTCGCCGTGGTGACCACGACCGCGTCCGGTGTCGTACGTACCGCGGCGACGGTCTCGCCGGTGTGCAGCTCGACGCCGCTCGTACGCTGCACATCCGCGCAGAATCCGCCGAGCCGGGGCCCCAGCACGCCCGCGAGCGGCACCTGTGCCTGTTCGAGGACGACCGGGGTGACTCCTCGGGCGAGCGCCGTGGAGGCGACCTCCGAGCCGACGAAGCCGGCCCCGACGATCACCACGCGCCCGCCGGGGCGCAGGAGTTCGCGCAGGCGCAGCGCGTCGGCCATGCCCCGCAGGTGCACGATCCGCTCGTCGTCCTCGGGGACACCCGGCAGCCGTCGGGCGCGGGCCCCGGTGGCGAGGAGCACGCGGTCGGCGGGGACGCGGGTGCCGTCGGCGAGTTCCACGGTGCGGGCCGCGGTGTCGATGCGGCGGGCCTCGGCGCCGAGGCGGAGCGCGATGTCGTTGTCACGGCACCAGTCGTCGGAGAGCAGCGCGGCGTCCCCGGGCTGCTGCGAGCCGTCGAGGAGTTCCTTGCTGAGCGGCGGGCGCTGGTACGGGGCGTACGGTTCGTCGCCGATCAGCGTGATGGTTCCGGTGAAACCGCGGCGGCGCAGGGTGCGGGCCGCGACCGCCGCGGTCTGGCCCGCGCCGACCACGGCGACGCTGCGGGGGTTCTCGGGCTGCTCGGGCATGGGCTCACTCCTGTACGGGCAGGGCCGCCGCGGCGGCGGTGAGGGATTCCACGTCGACCTGGACCCGGCCGGCCTCGACCCGCACCGGATACCCGGGCTGGCACTCGTCCCGGTCGTCCGCCCGTCCGGTGCGCAGGTCGAAGGCCCACTGGTGGCCGGGGCAGATGAGGCGGCCGCCGAGGACGGCGCCGCGGGACAGGGCTTTGCCCTTGTGTACGCAGGCGTCGGCGAAGGCGTACACCTCACCGGCGTCGTGGAAGAGGGCGATACGGGTGTCGCCGACGGTCACGAGCTTCTTTCGGCGCCTGCTGAGATCGGCGAGTTCGGCGACGTCCACCCAGTCGGACATGGGCTCCCTCCCTGTTCTTTCCCGTTCTTTCGGTGCAGGTCTGTGGGGTGTGAAACGGGGCGGCGCGGGCCGCCCCGTTTCGGTCTTCCGCTACGCGGCCGCGGTCCGCTCCAGATCCGGGCTGACATACGTGTCGTACAGCGCCTTCGTGTACGCGAAGCGCATCTCCGCGCCCCAGCGCACGAATTGGAGGCAGCGCTGCTGCAATTGCGGGGTGTCGGCGTGGTCGAGCACGATCTGGTACCCGCGTTCGCCGTGCACGACATCGGAAGTGATGTGGAGTTCGAAGAACTCGATCTCGTCCTCGGTGAATCCGTAGGAGCCGCGCAGCGGAGTGATCTGCTTCTTGTAGATGCTGGGGACCTGCGATTCGAGGCCGACGACGAGCGCGGCGGTGGCGACGACGAAGTGCTCGCGCATCGCCACGGCGTAGCACCAGGACTGGAGCCCGCGGGTGACCGCGTTCATGTTGGACGGGTCCTCGACGCGCTCCCGCGTGGTGCCGCACGCTTCGGCGAAGCGGATGAGGAGGTCGGTGTGGCGGATGTCCGCGATCTCCTCCTCGTACATGTTCTGGAGGGTGAAGTCCTTGGCGCCGGTGAATTCGTCCGGGGTGTTTCCGTAGATGTAGCCGAGGTAGTCGGCGAACGGGCCGACGTAGTGATAGTGGTTCTCGGCCCAGCGTGCGAAATGCTCCCGCTTGAGTTCGCCGTCCGCCCATGCCCTGCTGAAGGAGGCGTTCTTGGCCTCACGGCCCTTGATGGCGTCTTCGAGAGCGCTGCGGAATTCGTCCCTTGAGAGAAGCTCGGTCATGTTGCGGCGTCCTTTCCGCTTTCCGGGTGACTCCAAAGTAGGCGGGGCGAGTTGAGGGGTGGATGGTGTTTGTGCACAGGCCCCGCGGCGATGTCTGTGCACAGTGCCGGATGCCCGGCCGTGCGGTTCAGAAGAGCACCGTGGCGAGCGCCGTCGCCGCCGCGAGTCCCGAGACCACGGGCAGGAAGCAGTGGCGTACGAGCTCCTGCACGGGCACCCGTGCCACGCCGGCGACGGCGAGCAGCGAGGACCAGGCGATGAGGGTGCCGCCGCCGGTCCACACCGAGCCCATCTGGCCGACGGCGGCCAGGGTCGCCGGGTCGGTGTGCGCGGCCGGGCCGAGCGCCCCTGCGAGCGATCCGGTCAGCGGAAGGCCCGCGAAACCGGAGCCCTCCAGGCCCGTGATCATGCCGATGATCAGGATGGCGAAGGACAGCATGAAGCCGTTGTCGGGGATGTGCTGGTCGACGGAGGCCACCAGGTCGAAGAGGAGCGCCGGGGGCTTGGCGTCGTGCACGCCCGTGATCTGCGAGATGAACTCGGCGTTCCCGAGGAAGAAGAAGCCCGCGATGGGCACGACGACCCCCATCGCCTTGAAGGCGAACACCAGGCCGTCCACGACGTGGGAGGCGGCGGTGGTCAGTCCGTGGCTGCCGTCGATGCTGAAGACCGCCGCGAACAGCAGCAGCATCGCGACTCCGCCGACGAGCCCGGCCGCCTCGTCGCCCTGCACTTCGCCGACCACGTTCGTGAACTTGCCGAGGAGCATGTAGCCGACGATGGCGGCGAAGGTGACCGGGACGAGTACGGCGAACAGGCGGGAGCGGCGCACCGGTTCGGGCTTCGGCGGCGCCGCGGCCACCTCTGGCGATGGTTCGAGAACCTGCGTGGCGGTGTCCGAGTCGGTGGCGGCGCGGGTCGCGGCCGCGGCGGCCGCTCCCTTGCCGACGCCGCGTGCCCCGGGCGAGCCGCCGAGCTGCACCTCGGCCCCCTCGTCGAGCCCGTTCTTCTGGGCGAGCCAGCGCAGTTCGTGCTCGTCGCTGGCCACTCCGAAGGAGCGCCGTCCGCGCAGGTACAGGTAGGTCAGCGCCACCGCACCGGTGATCAGCGAGAGCACCATCGCCCGGTCCGCGACCGCGCCGGTGCCCACCCCCGCGGCCTTGGCGGAGAGCCCCGGCGCGACCTGGATGACGTAGTCGCTGGAGAGCGCCATGCCCTGCCCCGCGACGGCCATCACCGCGCCCGCGGTCATCGCGGGGAGCCCCGCCCGGATCGCGGCGGGCAGCAGGATCGCGCCGATGAGGGGCACGGCGGGCGTCGGCCAGAAGAAGAGACTGATGAAGTACGTGGCGGCGGCGATGGTCAGGAACGCCGCCCGGCCGCCCCGCATGAGCCCGCGGAACGGCCGCACCATGCGGTGCTCGGCGCCCATCGCGCGCAGGCCGCCGAGCAGCGCCGTGATGATGGCGATGATGAGGAAGATGGAGAAGAGCTGGCCGGCGGCCGTCAGGCTCGCGGTGAAGATCGACGCGAGGCCCTTGATGAGGTCGCCGCTGTAGGCCCAGGCCGTCAGGAAGGTGGCGAGGACGGCCGGCACCACGATGTTCCGGCGCGCGATCATCACGCCGATGATGACTACTACCCCCGCGAGATACGTCCAGTGCGCAGCAGTGAGTTCCACGTCCGCACTCCCTACCCGGCGCCCGGCGTTGCGGGGCCGAAGTCCGTTGGTTGTCGGGTGGTTGACGGGCATGCTGACGACCCCGGCCGCCAGGCCACAGAGGGACGATGCACATTGTGGGCGACATTATTTGTGCAGTGTGCGGGCCGGTGACACGTCCCGTTTCCCGCGGATTTCGCGGCGTGCACAGGGAGGTTGCGGGAGGCCACGCTTGTGCGAAGTGCCCTGCAGCGCACCGGTATCGAGGGCTCCTTGCACGTGGCTCGCGACGGGTGGCTCCGCGCATACTCCGGGCATGATCGCCACCCGCCTCGGTCTGCTTCCCCTGCTCACCGCGACGTTGACCACGACGATGGCGAACACCGTGGTCAATGTCCCCATGACGGCGATCCTGGCCGATCTGCACGCGCCGCTCGGCCGGGGTGTGCTCGTCGCGACCGCGTTCCCGGTGACCCTCGCGGCGCTGATGCCGCTGTCCGGGTGGCTCGGCGACCGGTTCGGGCACCGGCGGGTGCTGTGCGCGTCGATGGCGTCGATGATCCTCGGCGCGGCGGGCGCGGCACTCGCCCCGAACCTGCCGCTGCTCGTGGCCTTCCGCATGCTCCAGGGCCTGTCCGCGGCGCCCGTGCTGCCGGTGGTGATGGTCCTCGTCGTGCAGGTGCTCGGCGAGGAACGGCGCGGCAGGGCGCTGTCGTTGTGGGCAGCCGCGAACGGGGCGGGGCAGGCGCTCGGCCCGACGACCGGTGGCCTCCTCTCCGAACTCCTGGGCTGGCGTTCGGTGTTCTGGCAGATCGTGCCGCTGTCTGTACTCGTCGTGGCCGGCGGGTTGCTGCTGCTTCCCCGCGACGACCGCTCTCGGACACGGCCGCGCCTGGACGGGGCCGGTGCGCTGACGCTGACATGCGGGGCGGCGCTGCTGCTCGTCGCGGCCTCCGCGCTGCCCTCGCAGGGGGCCGGTGCGCCCGTGGTCTGGGGTGCGGCGGCTGCCGGAGTGCTCGCACTCACGGCCTTCCTGCTGGTCGAGCGCAGGCGGCCCGCACCCTTCCTGCGCCCTCACCAGCTGGCCGAACTGCGGTATGTGCGTTCGTCGTTCGCGGCGGCGGCGCAGATGTTCGTCCTCGGCGCGGTGCTCCTTGCCACTCCCGCGTACCTCGTCGGGACGCAGGGCATGTCGCAGTCCCGCACCGGCTTGGCCGTCCTGGCGCTCCCGTTGGCGATGGCGTCGCTGGCTCCGGTGGCCGGGCGGTGCACGGAGAGGTTCGGCGGCCGGGGTGTCATGCGGTGGGGTCTGGTGGCGCTGTTCACGGGGGCGGTGCTGCTCGCGGTCGGGACCGGGGCGGGCATGGGGGCCTGGCCCGTGGTGGCGGCGCTCGTACTGACCGGGGCGGGTATCGCGTTCGTGCAGACCCCGGCGGCCACGGGTGCCTCGCGTTCGGCGGCCGGGCGGACGGGGGCGGGGCTCGGCCTGTTCAGCCTGATCCGGTTCGGCGCGACGTCGCTGGGGGCTGCGTCCGTGGCGCTCCTCGGGACGCAACCGGCCGGACTGATCCGGGTGTTCGGGGTATGCGCGGGGTTCGCGGCGGTGGGGGTCCTGGTGGCTTCGGTCGGGCGGGACACGGGCAGGCGCGCGAAGGTGGCTACGCCGGCGGCGCCAGCTCCGCCTGCAGCACCCGCAGCGAGTCGTTCAACGTCTCGATCCGATGGGCGAGCCACACCGTGAACTGGGTCTCCGCCACCCGTACGTCCATGCCGAGGGCCCTCGATGCACGCTCAATCTTGTACAGCATGGTGTTGCGGTGCAGTTGGAGGCGGCGGGCCGCCGCGTTGAGGTTGCCGGACTCGGCGATGTAGGCGAGCACCACCTCTTCCAGGTTGCCGGTCTGTCCGTCCGCACGGCGCAGGGGTTCGAGCACCTCGTGGGCGAACTCCCTGCCCTGAGCGGAGTTCGCCGCCGCCTCGACCGCCGCGAACACCTGCAACTCGTCGTAGCCGCACACCTCCGCCACGCGCACCCGCCCCGACAGCTCAAGCGCGATCCGCGCCTCCCGGTAGCTCGCCGCGACGCCCGCCGCCCCGAGCGCGGCCCGCCCGTACGTCACCTGCACGCCGTTCGACATGCGCTCGGAGACGAGCCGCTGGAGCTGCCGCCCGAACCGCGCCTGCGCCCCCTTGCCCGCCTCAGTACCGAACTCCACTACCACGACGAGCAGTTGACCCATCAGCACGGCCATGGTGAAGCCGGGGCCGCCGCGCAGCGCACCCACCGAACGCGGCAGCGACTGCGCCCTGACCGGACCCGCGTACGGCACCGAGGCGACGAACACCGCGTGCTCCGCCTCCGTGTCGAAGCGGTAATGCCGTGACCTGGCCTCGAGTTCGTGCACGTCGGTGAAGCGGCCGTGCACGAGGGTGTCGAGGAAGTCGTCGCGCGAGCGTTCCTCCGCCTCCACGACCGACCGCTGCCGCAGGATCTCGGAGGCGACGAGGGGCGCGCTCTGCTCGACGATCACCCGGTGCTGGGCGAGATCGTGCGCGGCGGGCGCCGGACCGGGCTCGACGACGACCACCGTCCCGTACGGCTCGCCCGCCACCCGCACGGGGGCGGTCACGACGTGCACCTGCTCCTCGCCCCAGGGCATGTCGAGGTCGCAGGCGGTGGCATGACCGTGCCCCAGGGCCGATTCCGCGGGTGGCCCCTGCTTGGTGTGCGCGGTGTGCACGGCGTCCGCGAGCTCCTGCCACCGCGCGTCCGTGGCGGGCCGCGCCCGCTCGGCGCGGGCGAGGAGTTGGCCCACCTCGTCCATGATGAGCACCGAGGTGCCTGCGAGCGTGGCCATGGACCGGGCGAGCGCGGGAAGGCCCGAGCCGGACGCGAACACCTCGCCCAGTGTGCGGTGCACGCGCACGCCGTACTCCAGCACATGGGCGCTGGCCGCGATCGTCTTCGTCGCCACAAGGCGTCCGATGTGGTGGTACGTGGCCTCGGGCGCGAGCCGCACCATTGGCAGGTCCGTGGCGTCCGCGGCCCGCATCAGCGGCCCGAAGTCCGGTTCCGCGTGCGGCTGCGGGCGGACGAGCACGGCGGCGACGCCGCGTGCGGCGAGCCCGGCGAGCAGGCGTCGGCAGTCGGGCGCGCAGGTCAGCTCGGCCAGCGGCGCGAACACCACGATCCCGGCCAGGTCCGCGCCCGCCGCGGGACGCTCGGGGCCAGGCCCCGGCGGCAGCTCGGCCAGCGGAAGACACCAGGTCACCGCCTGCCGCAGACCGGCCTTGCCGCCGAGCAGGCGTCCTCCGACGGCGGGCTCGGCGAGGAGCCTTTCGACCGTCAACTCCCTTTTGTTCGCTGCTTCGTGTGCCATCTGCCTACATCCTCCTGCGGCGAAGGTGCGGAATGTACGAAGCCGCCCGGCACCTTCGCGACGAATGCTGGGGGCACGGGAAAACGCCGATGACGCGGTCGGGGCCGACGAGAACGTGGAGGTCATCTTGACTCAGAAGCTACTTGCGCACCAGACCACCCACCAGCGCCGCTCATCGGCGGTGGTGACATCCTTCGACCCGGCCGCACCGCACCGACAGGTCACCGAAGTGCCCGCTTCGAGCGCGGCCGATGCGGCCGAAGCGGTACGCACGGCCGGGCTCGCCTTCCCGGGCTGGGCCGCCGCGACGGCGGGCCGCCGTGCGGAGGCACTGCACGGCGCGGCGGCGGCGCTCGCCGAGGACGCCGCGGGCATCGCCGCGCTGATCTGCGCCGAAGAGGGCAAGACGCTCGGCGCCGCGCGCGGCGAAGTCGCCAAGACGGTCGAGCAGTTCAGGCTCGCGGCGCAGCTGGCGTTCATGGTCGAGGGCACCACGTACCCCGCCGAGTCCTCAGGCGTCTCGGCCTGGACACTGCGGGTTCCGCTCGGTGTCGTCGTGGCGATCACGCCGTGGAACTTCCCGCTGTCGCTCGCGGCCCGCAAGCTCGCCCCGGCGCTCGCGGCGGGCAACACGGTGGTCTTCAAGCCGTCGCCCGTGACACCCGGCGTCGGCGCCCGCCTCGCCGCGGCCTGCCATCGCGGCGGGGTGCCCGAGGAGGCGCTGCGGGTCGTGCAGGGCGATGATCCGGAGGCGATGGCTGCGCTGGCCGGCGCACCGGGGGTCCGCGCCGTCAGCTTCACCGGTTCGGACCGGACGGGCGCCCTGCTGCATCGCGCCGTGCACCCCGGTGTCCGTGCGCAGTTCGAACTGGGCGGCCACAACGCGGCGTTGGTCTGTGCCGACGCCGACCTGGCACATGCGGCGACCGAGGTGGCGGCCGGCGCCTACGGCCTCACGGGGCAGGTGTGCACGGCGACGGACCGCGTCCTGGTGGACCGTTCCGTGGCGGCCGAGTTCGCCGAACTCCTGGCGCAACGCACCGCCGAGCTCACCGTCGGCCCCGGCGACGACCCGGCCGCGGCGATGGGGCCCGCGGCCACGGCGGCCCAGCGGGAGCGGGTCGCCGGGCTCCTGGACTCGGCGCTCGCGGCGGGAGCACGGGCGCTCGCGCAGGGCGGCCTGATCCCCGGTGCGGACCCGGCCGGGCACTGGCTGCTGCCGACCCTCCTCGTCGACGTCCCTGCCGACCACCCCGTGAACACCGCGGAGGTCTTCGGCCCGTTGCTGTCCGTCGTCCCGGTGGACGGTCCTGACGAGGCCCTGGCCGCCCTCAACGGCGACGCCCACCGCCTCGTCACCGCTGTCCACACCCGCGACCTGGGCACGACGGGCCGCTTCGTACGCGCGGCGCGGCACGGCATCGTCAAGGTCAACCAGCGCACCACCGGCAACGGCGTCGCACCCCCCTTCGGCGGCTGGGGCGCCTCCAGCTCCGGCGCGTTCCCCGAGGGCGGCCGCGGAGCCCTCGACTTCGTGACGGACACCAAGACGGTCTACTGCGACGACCTCGCCCGCTGACACACCGCCACACGACACCGCAGGGAGAGCCCATGCACACCATCCACCGCCTCACCCTCGAAGACGCCTTGATCATGCTGGAGGCCGCAGAGGCCGAGGCGGCGCGGGTCGGCGTCAAGCAGACGATCTGCATCGCCGACGACGGCGCCCACCCCATCGCCCTGCACCGCATGACCGGCGCCCGCCTCACCGGCGTGGAGATCGCCATCGCGAAGGCGTTCACGGCGGCGGGCCACCAGCGGGCCACCCACCTCTTCAACGAGACGCCGAAGGGCCCCGCCCTCCCCGGCAACGAGGCCTTCGGCATCCAGCACATGCACCCCGGCCGCTTCGCCGCGTTCGTCGGCGGCTTCCCGATCGTGTACGAGGGTCAGGTCATCGGCGCCGTGGGCGTCAGCGGGGGCAACGGGGAGCAGGACAAGGCAGTCGGGGCGGCGGCACTCGCCGCTTTCGAGGAGAAGGTGGCGGTGCGCCGACAGTGAGCCGTCCGAACTCTTCCGGTTGATAGGCAAGCGAGCACTTGCCTATGCTGGCGTCGTGGCCGATGACCTGTTCAAAGCCCTGGCCGACCCCACCCGCCGCACGATCCTCGACGAGCTGACGCTGAAGTCGGGGCAGACCCTGTTCGAGATCTGCTCCCGGCTGACCATGAAGCATCGGCTGAACCTGTCCAGGCAGGCCATCTCCCAGCACCTCGCCGTGCTGGAGGCGGCCGGTCTCGTCGAGGCCAGGCGGGAGGGCCGTTACAAGTACCACGACCTCAACACCGCACCGCTGCGCCGGATATCGGAGCGGTGGCTCACGCCAGCAGCCCCTGCACAGGACCCGGAAGAGAGCACCCTATGAAGATCCACATGACCAGCGTCTTCGTCGACGACCAGGCCAAGGCGGCGCACTTCTACACCGAGATCCTCGGCTTCAAGACGAAACACGACGTGGATCTGGGCGAGGGCGTCCGCTGGCTGACCGTCGTGTCGTCCGAGGAGCCCGACGCCGCCGAGCTGCTGCTTGAGCCCTCGGGCCACCCGGCCGTCAAGCCCTACCGGGACGCGCTGATCGCGGACGGCATCCCGCTCGCCCAGTTCGCCGTCGACGATGTGCGGGCCGAGTACGAGCGGCTGACCGCGCTCGGCGTGCACTTCACGCAGGAGCCCCTCGAAATGGGCCCGGTCACGACCGCCGTACTCGACGACACCTGCGGCAACCTCATCCAGATCGCGACGGAACCCAAGTAGCCGGTGCGACTCGTACCGCGGGCATGGCCGGCGCCCTCACCGCGCCGGCTGTGCCCGCAGCCGCCGTCGGACGATCGCGATCACCGCGCCGACAGCCGTGATGAACAGCCCGATACCGCCGAAGATGAGCGGCAGCAGCCACAGCGACAGGAACCCGTTGATCTTCGCGTCCTGCGGGGAATCGGCCCGGTACAGCACCTCGACATGTTCCCCCTGCTCGTACGAGGGCGGGTTGGAGCCCGTCGAGCTGTGGAACGTCCGGCGGACGCCGTCCGACGTGGCGAACTCGACCACCGGGTACGCGGCGGGCTCGTCGCGGTGGCGGGATTTGCCGGACGTACGGATTTCACCGCCGCGCCACTCGATGCCCACCACGGTGCCCTCGGTGCGCCGCGCGTCCTGCAGCAGCGAGATCGACGACCACGCCAGGATCAGCCCGACGATCACGAACACCCCGCCGAACGCCATCACTCCCAGCGGGACCCACCTCGGAACGTTCCGCCCCTGCACCTGAACCCGCACCGTCCACTCTCCCTTGCCTGAAAGGGAGCGACGCTATCGCAACGCGTCGAACCTCAGTTGCTGCCCGTGAGCTCGCCGCTCAGCTTTCCGTGCAGGGCCGCGCTGTCCGGGTTGAAGCCGATGATCTCGACGCTCTTGCCGCGCTCCGCGTACTTGGTCTCGATCGCGTCGAGCGCGGCGACCGACGAGGCGTCCCAGACGTGCGTCGCGGAGAGGTCGATGACGATCTTGTCGGGGTCGCCGGCGTAGTCGAACTGGGTCACCAGGTCGTTTGAGGATGCGAAGAAGAGTTCGCCGGTGACCCAGTAGACGACCTGACCTCCGTCGGGGTCGGTGACCGACGTGACGTTCGCGACGTGTGCGACGCGCCGGGCGAAGATGACCATCGCGGTGATGGAACCGACGACGACGCCGATGGCGAGATTGCTGGTGGCCACCACGACCACGACGGTCAGCACCATCACGACGATCTCCCCGGCCGGCATCCGCTTCAGCGTCTTCGGCGCGATGGAGTGCCAGTCGAACGTCGCGAAGCACACCATCACCATGACGGCGACCAGGGCGCCCATCGGGATCTCGGAGACGACGGGCCCGAAGACCACGCACAGCACCATCAGGAACACGCCCGCGAGGAACGTGGAGAGGCGGGTCCTGGCCCCTGACACCTTTACGTTGATCATCGTCTGGCCGATCATGGCGCAGCCGCCCATGCCGCCGAAGAAGCCGGTGACGATGTTGGCGATGCCCTGCCCGATCGACTCGCGGGTCTTGGAGGAGCGGCTGTCGGTGATCTCGTCGACCAGCTTCGCCGTCATCAGGGACTCCATCAGCCCGACGAGCGCCATGGCGAGCGCGTACGGGGCGATGATCTTCAGGGTCTCGAACGTGAACGGTACGTCGGGCAGGCCCGGTACCGGCAGCGAGGACGGCAGTTCGCCCTTGTCCCCCACGGTCGGCACGGCGATTCCCGCGGCGACCGTGATGACGGTCAGGATGACGATGGAGACCAGCGGCGCCGGGACCACCTTGGTGACCTTCGGGAAGAACACCATCAGCGCGAGCCCGCCGATGATCAGCGGATAGACGGCCCACGGCACGTCCGTCATCTCGGGCACCTGCGCCATGAAGATCATGATGGCGAGGGCGTTGACGAAGCCGACCATCACGCTGCGCGGCACGAACCGCATCAGCTTCGCCACCCCGAGCGCGCCGAGGACGATCTGGAACACACCGGCCAGGATCACCGCGGCGATGAGATAACCGAACCCGTGCTCCCGGTTGAGCGGCGCGATCACCAGCGCGACGGCCCCGGTGGCCGCCGAGATCATGGCCCGCCGCCCACCGACGATGGAGATGGTCACCGCCATGGTGAACGCCGCGAACAGACCGATCTGCGGGTCGACCCCGGCGATGACCGAGAACGAGATCGCCTCGGGGATCAGCGCGAGCCCCACCACGAGCCCGGCCAGGATCTCGGTGCGCCACACCTTCGGGTCGGACCACCAGTCGGGGCGGCGCAGGCGCCGCAGCCGGGCGGCCGGGGACGGGACGGACGGGGCGGAGGAGGGGGCCAAGGGAAAGTAACCTGTCGTGGTCGGGCACACCGGCGTCGCGCGGCCTGTGCGTACGAAAAGGGCGGGTGGCGCACGGCCGACCCTGACGACCGGCAACTCTACCCTGACGTTAGGGTAGAGATCGACGTCACCGGGTGTGGCCTCGGTGACACCACCCACGTAGACACGTAGACACGGAGAAGGGCGCCGCGTGAGCAGCGAGCACATGCAGATCGGCGAGGTCGCCACGCGGACCGAGCTGTCGTTGCGCACCATCCGGCACTACGAGGAGACGGGCCTCGTCATCCCGTCCGCCCGCTCGCAGGGCGGCTTCCGCCTCTACACCGAGCACGACGTGGCCCGCCTGATGGTGATCCGCCGCATGAAGCCGCTCGGCTTCACCCTCGACCAGATGCGGGACCTGCTCGACGCCACGGACCGCCTCGACGCGACCCCGTCACCCGCGGGCGACGAGCGCGAGCAACTCCTCGACCGGGTACGCCACTTCGAGCAGGCGGCGGCCGACCGCGTCGCGGACCTGCGCAAACAGCTCGGTCGCGCGGAGGAGTTCGCGGGCACGCTGCGGGAGCGGCTCGGCGGGACCGGGACGGCGTAGCCGGGTCGCCGCGCGGCGGCGAAATCTACTGTCGAGGCCTGTCGCCCCGTGCCAGGATCACGCCATGACACGCACCGACATGCCGCCGTCGTGGGACGAGCGCACGATGCTCACGACCTTCCTCGACTACGCGCGCGCCACGGCCGTCGCCAAGTGCGCCGACCTCGCACCCGAGCACGGAGGCGCGGCACCTCTGCCCGGTTCCCCGCTCATGACACTGGGCGGCCTGATCAACCACCTCCGGTGGGTCGAGTACCACTGGATCCAGGTGATCTTCCTCGGCGAGGAGGACGCGGGCCCGTGGACGGACGAGGACCCGGACCGCGAGATGCGGCTCGGCGCGCAGACCCCTGTCCCCCAACTCGTCGCCGAGTACGAGGAGCAGAGCGCCCGATACCGTCAACTGGTCGCGGAAACGGACCTGTTGGCGACGGCGAAGCGACCGATCAGGGACGGCACACATGTCACCCTCGGCTGGATCCTGATGCACATGGTCGAGGAGACCTCACGCCACAACGGGCACATCGACATCCTGCGGGAGATGGCCGACGGCGCGACCGGCGACTAGGACCCTAGGGCCTGTGGCGGTCCCTGACCTCGGGGCGCGGTCGGAAGCCTGCCGCCTTGTAGGTGGCAACCGCCGCGGTGTTGGCGCTCGGTGTGCCCACGAGGGCGCTGGACGCGCCGAGTTCGCGGAGGGTGGCCGCCGCGGCGAGGCAGATAGCCGTCCCGTGGCCCCGGCCGCGGTGGTCCCGGTGGACGCCCATGGGTTCGAGCAGCCCCGGCCTGCCGGGGCCCGCGGACCATACCGTCACTTCCGCCACCGCCGCGCCCTCGTCGTCGTACGCGAGCAGACACCGCGCCTGCGCGTACGGCGCCCCGGCCGCCATCGCGTGCCACCGCGCCCCGGTGAACGTCGCCCCGTCGAATGCCGCCCGGTGCACGGCGGCGTACGCGTCCGCCCGGTCGGGCCCCGCCACCTCGATCCGTACGGCTGGGGGTCGGACCGGCTCGGTGAGATCGCGGCACAGCGGCGTCCATGCCTCGCCGGTGGGCCAGTCGGCATCGGCCAGCAGGTCGTGCAGCAGAACGCCACGGGGAGCCTCGATGCCGGCCGGCCCCTCGGGCAGGACCCCGCGCTTCGGGTCGCCCATATCGGTGACCAACTGCCGTGCCAGCTCTACGTCTTGGTGGGTGTCGGGCGCGAGGGTCAGCCGCAGCAGGGTGGGGCCGTCGAGCAGTCCGACGGCAACCACGCGGCCGCCGCGCCGCCAGGTCCGCACGCTCGCGGCGGTGCGCTCCGCGCCGTTCCTCCAGTACCAGCCAAGGTCGCCGGGGTGCAGCTGCATCGGCGCGGTGTCGTGCTGCCATCCCCGTAGAACGTCGACGACCTCGCCCAGCCCGCCGACGCCCGGTGTCCCCAACTCGATGTCCATGCGCCGATGACACACCACGCGCACGGGTGCCCGCACCTCATTTCGGCGGGGTCCCACTCACCCCCTGAACCGTTCGTCAGTCCTTGAACCGGTCGTCGTCCATCCCCGCCATGAGCGCCTGATGGCTGCGGCGCACGTGTTCGCGCATCACGCGCTCCGCGCCGTCGCCGTCCTTGGCGCGGATGAGGTCGAGTACGCGGTGGTGCTCGTGGTCGGACTCGGTGAGGCGGCCCGGCTGGGACAGGGAGGTGCGCACCAGGCGGGCGTAGGCGAGCTGGTTCATCAGGGTGCGGTAGTGGGCCTCAAGCTTGGAGTTGTCGGCCCCGACCATGATCAGCTCGTGGAAGTCGTGCACCAGCTTCTCGTACTGCTCCGGGTCGCCGGCGCGCACCGCGTCGTCGGCGGCGCTCATGTTGGCGGCGAGCCGTTCCACCTCGGGGACGTTGCCGCGGAAGGCGAGGAGGCGGGCCGCCGCGCCTTCGAGGAGTTCCTTCATCTGGAAGAGCTCGGTGATCTCGCGGCGCGAGGGGACGGCGACGAACGTGCCGACCCGCGGCCGCACCTCCACCAGCCCCTCGATCTGAAGCTGCTTGAGCGCCTCGCGGATCGGGGTGCGGCTGACGCCGAAGGTCTGCGACAGCGTCATCTCGGAGAGGCTGGAGCGTGGCGGCAGCTCTCCACTGATGATCATCCGGCGCAGCTCTTCGGCGACCTTCGCCTGCATGCTGGTCTGTTGCATGGCACGGGAACCTAGTCTGCTGGGTTGCGTAGCGTCAATTGACAGAGGTACGCGGAATTGCCATGCAAGCGTCCGGGCAATGCCGTGGTGGTGGCGCCTCCTACTCGAAGGCCGGCACGACCTCCTTGATGAACAGCTTCAGCGACTCGCGCTTCTCCTCGTGCGAGAGCGTGTTGTCGATCCAGAAGCTGTACTCGTCGACGCCCAGCTCCTCGTAGCCGCGCAGCCGCTCGATCACCTCGGCGGGCGTGCCGATCATCGCGGTCCTGCGCAGGGCCTCCGGCGCGAATTCGGGGCGTTCGGCGAACTTCTCCTCGGGGCTCGGCTCCAGGAAGCCGTTGACCGGGGCGTTCTTGTTGCCGAACCAGGCGTCGAAGGTCCGGTAGAACTTGTTGATGCCCTCGGCCGCCGGGCGCCAGCCCTCCGGGTCCTCGGGGGCGTGTACGTGGGTGTGTCGCAGCACCATGATGTCGGGGCGGCGCTCGACCTCGGGGTGGTTGGCCACGGCGGTGTCGAACTTCTCCTTGAGCGCGGCCACCTCCTCGTCGCCCTTCATCAGCGGGGTCACCATGACGTTGCAGCCCTGCGCCACGGCGAAGTCGTGCGAGGCGGGGTCGCGGGCGGCGATCCACATCGGCGGGGTGGGCTGCTGCACCGGCTTGGGCACGCTGGTCGCCGTCGGGAACTGCCAGATCTCACCGTCGTGCGCATAGTCACCCTGCCACAACGCCCGTACGGCGGGGACGAGTTCACGCAGGTGCTTGCCGCCGTCGGAGGCCTTGAGCCCGTCCGCGAGGCGGTCGAACTCGATCTGGTACGCGCCGCGGGCGAGACCGACCTCGGCCCGGCCGTTGCTGATCACGTCGAGCAGCGCGGTCTCCCCCGCGGCCCGGATCGGGTGCCAGAAAGGGGCGATGATGGTGCCCGCGCCGAGCCGGATGGTGTCGGTCTTCGCCGCGAGGTGCGCCAGGATCGGCATCGGGCTGGGCGAGATCGTGTACTCCATGGCGTGGTGCTCGCCGACCCACACCGTGCTGAACCCGCCGGCCTCGGCCATCTGCGTCAGCTCGGTGAGGTTCTCGAAGAGTTCGCGGTGGGTGGTGCTCTCGTCCCAGCGCTCCATGTGCACGAACAGCGAAAACCTCATGACAACTCCTCTTGAACGGTGGTGCGGGTGGCCTCACGCAGCTCGGCGATCGTGGTGTCTCCGGTGGCCCAGTGCGTGGCGGGGACCTCGTGGACGACGACCCGGATGTACTCGGGCCGTGTGTCGATCGAGCGCAGCACGGCCTCGTGGACCTCGCGCTGCAGGGTCCTGATCTGCTCGGGGGTGCGGCCCTCGGCGAGCGTGACGGTGATCTGTGGCATGGCGGCCTCAGCTCCGCATCGTGAACGGATCGGCCACGGGCTCCTCGCTCGTGTTGATCCATACGCTCTTGAGCCGCGTGTACTCCTTGATGGTCTCGGTGCCGTGCTCGACGCCGACGCCGCTGACCTTGAAGCCCTGGCGCGGGGACATCGGGGACATGGCCCGGTAGGTGTTGACCCAGACCGTGCCCGCGTCGAGGCGGCCCGCGACCCGGTGGGCGCGGGACAGGTTGGTGGTCCAGATCCCGGCCGCGAGGCCGTACTGGGTGTCATTGGCGAGGCCGACGACCTCGTCCTCGGTGTCGAACGGCATGATCGCCACGACCGGACCGAAGATCTCCTCGCGGACGACGCGCATGCCGTTGTCGACGTCGACCAGGACGGTCGGCTCGTAGAAACAGCCGCCCGTGCCGCCGTCGGTGGGTGCGCCGCCGGTCAGCACCCGGGCGCCCTCCTCGCGGCCGAGATCGACGTACGCGGCGACCTTGTCACGCTGCGCCTCGAAGGCGAGCGGGCCGAGTTCGGTGGCCTCGTCGAGGGGGTCCCCGATCCGGATGGACTTGGCGCGCTCGCAGACCCGTTCCAGCAGCTCCTCGTAGACGGAGCGGTGCGCGAAGACGCGGCTGCCGGCGATGCAGGTCTGGCCGGCCGCGGCGAAGACACCGGCGATGACACCCATCGCGGCGTTCGGCACATCGGCGTCCTCGAAGACGATCTGCGGGGACTTGCCGCCGAGTTCGAGGGTGGAGCCGATGAAGCGGCCCGCGGCCGACGCGGCGATCTTCGACCCGGTCGCCGTGGAGCCGGTGAAGGAGATCTTGGCGAGGTCCTGGTGGTCGACGAGGGGCCCGCCGGCCTCGGCGCCGTACCCGGTGACGACGTTGACGACGCCGGGCGGGAAGCCGGCCTCCAGGGCCAGCTCGGCGAGGCGCAGGCCACTGGCCGAGGTGTACTCGGAGGGCTTGACGACCACCGTGTTGCCCGCGCACAGGGCGGGTGCCAGCTTGCTGGTGGTCAGGGTCAGCGGCGAGTTCCACGGGGTGATCGCGCCGACGACGCCGAGGGGCTCGCGCGCCGTGTAGTTGAGGACGGCGCGGTCGGAGGTGGGGATGGTCTCGCCGTGGATCTTGTCGGCGAGACCCGCGTAGTAGTGGAAGTACTCGGGCAGCGAGGCGAGTTGGCCGCGCATCTCGCGCAGCAGCTTGCCGTTGTCCCGCGACTCCATGAGGGCGAGTTCCTCGGCGTTCTCGGCGATCAGCTCGCCGAGGCGGCGCAGCAGGTGCCCCCGCCTGGTCTGGTTGAGGTCGCGCCAGGCCGGTTCCTCGAAGGCGGCGCGCGCGGCGGCGACGGCCTTGTCGATGTCGGCGGCGGTGCCGCGGGCGGCGCGGTAGAGGGTGCGGCCGGTGGCCGGGTCGGTGCTGTCGAAGTACTCGCCGGCGGCGGGCTCGACCCACCTGCCGCCGATGAAGTGCTTCCAGGTCGTGAGCGTCGTTGGCTCAGACATGTGCGGTGTCTCCAGGTGCGCTCTCGTCGATGGGCTGTGCGCTCTGCGCGATGAATGTCGTGAGGGTCTCGGCGAACGCCTCCGGGCGCTCGACGGGCAGCATGTGCCGCGCCCCGGGCACGATCACGGCCCGGCACGAGGGCAGGGCCGCGGCGAGCCGGTGTGTCATCTCCGGGGTGGAGCCCGGATCGTTCTCGCCGGTCACGGCGAGCGCGGGGACGGTGATGTCACCGAGGCGCGGGCCGAGCTCGGCGTCGGCGTTCGCGAACACCCGGTAGCAGCCGAGGAAGGAGTCGACGTCGTTGGCGCGCAGCGTGGCCCGCGTCCGGTCGATGACCTCGTCCGGCACGGTGGTGCCCGCGTACCAGCGCTCGATGGACGCCGCGGCGCTCGCCTCGAAGTCCTTCTCGGCGGCCCGCAGCCGCGCCCGGACGGCCGCCCGCTCGTCGGGGGTGCGGCGGCAGACCGAGCTCACCGAGGTGAGCGTGCGCGTCAACTCCGGCCGGTGCAGCGCCAGTTGCTGGGCGACCAGGGCGCCGAGCGAGAACCCGACCAGGTGCGAGCCGGCCGGGACATGCTCGGCGACCCCGGCGGCGAGCTCGGCGAGGGTGACATCGCCACGCACGGGCGGCCGGGCGCCGTGCCCCGGCAGGTCGATCGCGACGACAGTGAAGCGGTCGGCCAGCAGGGCGGTGACGGGCTCCCACATGGTGCGGTCGAGGCCGACGCCGTGCAGGAGTACGAGGGGCTGTATCGGGTTCTGATCTGGATCAGGGAGCGGGGGCTGGTGCCTTCGGATCCAAGGCGGAGGAGGGAGGCGACGCGGAGCGTCGTCGACCGACGACAACGCCGGAGACGGAGGCACCAGCCCCCGCGAGCCCAGAGCAGAACCCGATACAGCCCCTTGGGACGGCTTGTCCATGGCGGTGCCTACTGCTCGGTGGCGAGCGGGGCGAGGCGGGCCTGCGGGCGGCCCTGGGCCGCGGCGGCGAGGCCGATGACGATCTCGTCGGCGCGCGGGCCGTCCGGGACCCGTACCTCGATGCTCTGGTGGTGCGAGCGGATGGTGGCGTCGGTGATGTGCTTCAGCGGGATGTCGAAGACACCTCCGGCGACCGCGCGCTTCTCCACGGCCGGGAGCAGCGTGGTGGCGTTCGCCGCCTTGCGGAAGTGGTCGCCGAACTTCAGCGTGTGGATGAGCGCGCTGCCGTGCTCGACCTCGCCGTCGAGGCCGACGATGGCGGCCTTCCCGTACGCCTCGACGGGCGCGCCGAGCGCCTCGACGACGCGCGGTGCGAGCAGCTCGCCGAGCTGGGGTGCCACCTCGTCGATGCCGGGCATCAGGTCCGTGACGAAGCCCTGGCCCGCCCACGGGTTCTCGATCACGGCGAGCACCACGGCGGTGCGGGCCACCGAGTCGACGGGGCGGCCTCCCTCGGCGTGGATGTCTTCGACGTAGGTCAGGATCTTGCGGAGGTTCATCGGGCGGTCTCCAAGTCGGCGAGGCGGACCACGGGGTCCTGGCGGCGGTCTCCGATACGGGCGTTGGGGCGCGGCCCCGAAGCGGCGGCGGCCACGACGACGATCTCGTCGGGGCGCGGTGCGTCCGGCACCCGGATCTGGACGGTCTGGTAGTGGGAGCGGGTGGCGGCGGCGGTCTTGTGCCACACCGGTACGGCCAGCGGTTCGCCCGCCGCAAGCCGGTCGTCGCTGAACACGATGATCGAGGTGCCCTCGGTCAGCTCCCTCAGCACATTGCCGAAGTACGGGGTGTGGATCAATGCCCCGCCGTGCTCGATCTCCCCGTCGAGCCCGACGACGGCCGCTTTGCCGAACGCCTCGATGTGCTCGACACCGCCCAGCGTCCCGATCAGCCGGTCGGTGAGGAGGCGGCCGATGCCGGGCGCGATGTCCTCCACCTCGGGCTGCAGGTCGGCGACGAATCCGCGCCCGGCCCAGGGGTTCTCGATCACGGCGGCCGCGGCGACGCGGCGTACGGGGGTCGCGACCGGCCGCCCGACTTCCAGGAGGACCTCGTCCACCACGGTGACGACCTTGCGCAGTCTGCCTCGAGTGGGCGTGGCCCACAGGTGTTGGCCTGCTGATTGTTGCTGTGCCATGGCAGTGAGGCTAAGAGTGCCCCGGGGAGCCGTCAAGGGGTGTCAGTAAACAGGCATCCCTGACCTAGCGTTTTCCAATAATTCGGCCTGAGGGGTGGCGAATTTCGCCCTAACCATTGACACGGCGGACGCCCGATTCCTACGGTCCACTGCCATACAACAGATCTGCCATGCAACAGCTGGCCGATCCGATCGATGGAGCCGTCATGTCACTCACCCTGGAACACACCACCGACCGCCCCGCCCGCCTCCGCGCCGCCTGGGACGCGGCCTGGAACCGGGGTGAAGTCGACGCCCTGGACGCCGTGTTGAGCCCCGGCTACGTGCGCCGCCGCGGGCCGGCCGGTACCGCTCAGGACCGTGCCGGGTTCAAGGAGAGCATCAGCGCGGTGCGGGCGGCGTTCCCCGATCTGCGGACGGAGATCGAGGACCTGGTCGTGGACGGGGACCGGCTGGCGGTGCGCTGGCGCAGCTCGGGCCGGCACACCGACACGTTCATGGGTGTGCCGCCCACCGGCAGGCCCGTCGAGGTGTCGGGCGCCACGTTCGCCCGCTTCGACGGTGACACCGTCACCGAGGAGTCCGTGACCTTCGACTCACGGCAGCTCCTCGAGGCGCTCGGCATCATCACGACGGCGCACGAGGCCGCCGTCGAGGCCGACCTGGTCAAGGGGGTGCACCGCAAGTTCATCACCGGTGTCACCGTCGTGACCACCGACGACGACGGGACGCCCAAGGGGCTCGCGGTGAACGCGTTCTCCAGCATCTCGCTGGACCCGCCGATGGTCCTGGTGTGTGTCCAGCGCAGCTCCTCGACACACCCCGCGCTGCACCGTGCCACCCACATCGGCATCAACATCCTCGCGGCAGGCCAGCTCGACGTGGCGAAGGTGTTCGCGAGCAAGGGCACCGACAAGTTCGCCACCCTCGACTGGGCGCCCGGCGAGCACGGCGCCCCGCTGCTCGACGGCTCCGCCGCCCAGCTGGAGGTCGAGATCGGCGAGCGCCTGGAGGCCGGAAGTCACACCGTCTTCACCGGACGTGTAGTGTCGGCGACCCATTCTGACCTCGCCCCGCTCGTCTACAGCGGTGGCGGCTTCTTCGACATCTCGCAGACGGCGCCTCTTCCGTGGTGACTCGCGTCCGCCCCCGCATCCCCGTCCCCCGGAGCACGCCATGACCCATGATTCCCAGGGCCCGCCCGTCTACGGCAGCGCCGTCACCAAGGTCGAGCCGTTCGGCGTCGACCACATCCCCGACAGCGAACGACACGGTAAACCGAGTTCACAGTTCTTCGTGTGGTTCGCCGCGGGGCTGAACTTCCCGGTCATCCTGCTCGGCTTCAGCGCCGCGTACTTCGGGCTCAGCTTCGCCACCGCCGCCGGTTCGATCGTCGTCGGCGCCGGTGTCGGCGCCGTCCTGATGGCCGTCATGTCACGCATGGGCGTCCGCCTCGGCGTGCCGCAGCAGATCCAGGCGCGCGGCCCGCTCGGCTTCTTCGGCAACTTCGTGCCCGTCGCCTATATCAACGTGTTCTCCGGTGTGGGCTGGGCGGCCGTGACGGTCATCCTCGGCGGCAAGGCCTTCGCCGAGCTGAGCCACCTGCCGTACTGGCTGTGCGCCCTCCTGCTCACCGCGGTCGAGCTCGTCGTGGCCATCTTCGGCTACAACATGATCAACTTCCTGCAGCGGGCGCTGACGTACGTCCTCACCCCGCTGTTCGTGCTGATCACGGTCGTGGCGGTGGTCCGCGGCGGCAGCCTCTTCGAGGCCAACCCGCACGCGGACGGCTACGTCGGCGCGGCCGGCGGCTCGATCACCCTCGGCGGCTGGTTCCTGGCGTTCCTCGTGGCGTGGATGCCCTTCGCCTCCGACTACTCGCGCTACCTGCCCGACACCGCGAAGGTCGTCCGGCAGACCACCTGGTACACCGCCCTCGGCAACTTCCTCACCATCGCCTGGCTCGGCATCCTGGGCGTCGTGGTCGGCGCCTCCGCCTCCAGCTCGGACACCATCACCGCCCTGCACGAGCTGATGGGCCCGTTCGCCGTCCCCGCGCTCGTCGCCGTGGGCCTGTCCGCGCTGGCCCAGAACTTCCTCAACGTCTACGGCGGCGCGATCTCCGTCCAGACCCTCAAGGTCCCCGTGACCCGCACCCAGGCGGTGGCCGGGATCTGCGTCCTCGCCTACGGGATCAGCCTGTGGGGTGCTTCCGGCACGGAGGACAAGTTCAAGGTCTTCCTCAACCTGACCGCGTACTTCATCGCGCCGTTCGCCGCGGTGCTCCTGATCGACTTCTACCTGGGCGGGCGCGGCGACCCCCGCAGGATCGCCGAGCTCTACGACCGCTCCAGGGTCGTCGACTGGGGCCTGGTGGCCTGGGCGGCCGGCGTGCTGGCCTCCGTGCCCTTCTGGGTGTCCAACATCTACACCGGCGCCTTCGCCTCGGCCCACCCGGGAGCCGGCGACCTCAGCATGCTCGTCGCCGCGGGTGTCGCGGTGATCGTGTACCTGTTCACGTACCGGCTGAAGCCGCTGTGGCGACGGACGGGCGGCGAAAACCCCGACACGGCCACGGCTACGACCACCGGGCCCGGCACGGACGCCGATGCCGCAGGCGAGCAACTGGCGGAGCCGGCACCGGACTTGATCGGTCGCGGCTGACGGCATGCCACCGCGGCGGGCATGTCCGCCGCGGTGGCGGGTACGACACTTCGCGTGCAGGATGTCGCAGAAGCGGCGGATGAGCGAGGAGTGCCCGAAGTGATTCGAAAACTGCAGGCTGTCGCACTGGACTGTGCCGACCCCGTACAGCTCGCCGAGTTCTACGCGGAGCTGCTCGGCGGCCGGGTGGTCGTGGACCCCGACGACCCCGACTGGGTCGACGTCGTCGGGTTCGAGGGGACGCCCCTGGCCTGCCAGCGGGTGGACGGGTACAAGGCGCCGCAGTGGCCGGGCCAGGAGCGACCGCAACAGGTCCACCTGGACTTCGACGTGGACGACCTCGAAGCGGACGAGAAGCGGGTGCTCTCCCTCGGCGCGACGCTCCTGGAGCGGACGGACCAGATCCGCCCGGACACCAACTGGCGGGTCTACGCGGACCCGGCGGGACACCCCTTCTGCCTCTGCCTGCACTGACCGACGCGGGCCGCGCCGCCCCGGTTCACCCGGTCGGCGCGGCCCGCTCCAGTTCGCCGACGCTCCCCGACATGATGTCCCGCACGTGTGCGGTGATGTGCTCCAACGGCCAGTCCCACCAAGCCACTTGGAGCAGCCGCTCGATGTCGGCGTCGCTGTACCGGCGGCGGATGACGCGGGCCGGGTTGCCGCCGACGATGCCATAGTCGGGTACGTCGTCGACGACCACGGCCCCCGAGGCGATCACCGCCCCGTGCCCGATACGGACGCCGGGCATCACCATCGCGCCGTAGCCGAACCACACATCGTTGCCGACCACGGTGTCGCCCCGCCCCGGTAGCCCGGTGATGAGGTCGAAGTGCTCGGCCCAGGACCCGCCCATGATCGGGAACGGGAACGTGGAGGGGCCGTCCATACGGTGGTTGGCCCCGTTCATGACGAACCGCACGCCCTCCCCCAGCGCGCAGAACTTCCCGATGACCAGCTTCTCCGGCCCGTAGTGGTACAGCACGTTGCGGGTCTCGAAGGCGGTCGGGTCGTCCGGGTCGTCGTAGTACGAGAACTCGCCGACCTCGATGAGCGGCGACGTGACCAGGGGCTTGAGGAGGACGACCCGCGGCTGCTCGGGCATCGGGTGCAGCGCGGTCGGGTCGGCGGGAACGCTCGGTGTCACCGGTCGGCCTTTCTCGGGTTCCTGGGCCCGCCGCGAGCGGCCGACCACCCATTGACAGGACATTTGAACGACGCCGATCGTACTCGGGCCGGAAGCAGATCATGGCCGGCCGGGAGGAGTCCCACCGTTTACACCGCGTAAAGCGGGGCAGGCGCCACGGCCGACGGACGTTGCTTGATCCTGCAATATTTCGCAGGTCGAACAGAACGAGGTTGATGTGTCAGTCAGGCTGGAGGCCGAGCACCTGTACAAGGTGTTCGGCAGTCGACAGGAAGAGGCGGTCGAGCGGCTCCGCGCCGGGGCCGACCGCGAGGAGCTGCGGTCCGAAGGGACCACCGCCGGCGTGATCGACGCCTCTTTCTCGGTGGAGACCGGCAAGATCTTCGTCGTCATGGGTCTGTCCGGTTCCGGGAAGTCGACGCTGCTGCGCATGCTCAACGGCCTGTCGGAGCCGACCTCGGGACATGTGAAGTTCGACGGCGACGACCTGACCGCCCTGCCCGCCAAGGAGCTGCGGTCGGTCCGCTCCCACAAGATCAGCATGGTCTTCCAGCACTTCGCGCTGTTCCCGCACCGCAGTGTGCTCGAGAACGCGGGCTACGGCCTCGCGGTGCAGGGCGTGCCGCGCGCGGAGCGCGAGCAGCGCGCCGCGGAGGCCCTCGAACTGACCGGCCTCAAGGGCTGGGAGCAGTCCTTCCCCGACGAGCTCTCCGGCGGGATGCAGCAGCGCGTGGGGCTGGCCCGCGCGCTGGCCACCGACGCCGAACTGCTGCTGATGGACGAGTCGTTCAGCGCCCTTGACCCGCTGATCCGGCGGGACATGCAGGACCAGCTGCTCGTGCTGCAGAAGAAGCTCAAGAAGACCATCGTCTTCATCACGCACGACCTCAACGAGGCGATGCGCCTTGGCGATCGAATAGCCGTCATGCGCGACGGCCGCATCGTGCAGAACGGCACGCCCGAGGACATCCTGGTCCGCCCGGCGGACGACTACGTCGCCAACTTCATCCAGGACGTGGACCGTTCGCGCGTGCTGACCGCCGGCGCCGTCATGGAGTCCCCCGACGCACTGCGCGCGAGCTCGGGCCGCGCGGACCTCACCGACGCCGCACTGCTCGCGAAGGCATCCGCCCGCGTCGGCCCCGAAACACCACTCGCCGACCTGTTCACTCCGATCGCGCAACGGGCCGCGGAGCCCGTCGCAGTCGTCGAGGACGAGGTACTGACCGGCGTGGTGAGCCAACAGCGGCTACTGGCCGTGCTCGGCGAGGGCGCGACCGGTGAACAGGACGACGCCCAAGACGGGGCGGCCAAGAACAAGGTGACCACGCGTGACTAGAATTCCCTTCGGCGACTGGGTCAACACCGCGGTCAACTGGCTCCTGAACAACGCCGCCTGGCTGTTCGACTTCTTCAAGTCCATCTTCGACGGCTGCTACGACGGCATCCTCGCCGTGCTCGACGCCCCGCAACCGCTGCTCCTCGCAGGCATCTTCGCCGTCTGCGCCTGGTGGCTGCGCGGACTGCTCGCCGGTGCCCTCTCCTTCGTCGGCTTCGCCTTCATCGACTCCCTCGGACTGTGGCAACACGCGATGATGACACTGTCACTCGTGCTCGTCGCCACGATCCTGGCGCTCGTGATCGCGGTGCCGGTCGGTGTCTGGGCCGCGCACTCCGAGCGGGTCAGCGCGACGGTGCGGCCGGTCCTCGACCTCATGCAGACGATGCCGGCGATGATCTACCTGATCCCGGCGATCCTGTTCTTCGGCAGTGGCGCGCCCGCCGGCATCGTCGCCACCCTGGTCTTCGCCCTTGCACCCGGCGTCCGGCTGACCGAGCTGGGCATCCGGCAGGTCGACCGCGAACTGGTCGAGGCCGCCGAGGCGTTCGGCACGACGCCCCGCAAGACGCTGCTGCGTGTGCAGTTCCCGCTGGCGCTGCCCACCGTCATGACCGGCGTCAACCAGGTCATCATGCTGTCGCTCTCCATGGCCGCGATCGCCGGCATGGTCGGCGCGGAAGGTCTCGGCGCGGACGTCAACGAGGCCATCGGCCAGCTCAACGTGGGGCTCGGCGCGGAGGCCGGCATCGCGATCGTGCTGCTCGCCGTCTACCTCGACCGGATGACCGGCGCGCTCGGCACCCAGGTCTCGCCGCTGGGCCGGCGCCTCGCCGAGCGGCGGCAAGCCACCGGCTTCGGTCGGCAGCTCTGGAACCACCGTCCCCGTCCCGCCTTCGCCGGGGTCGGCGTCGTCGTCCTCGCGCTCGTCGCCGGTGGCCTGGGCGCCTTCGGCGGCACGGAGAAGTCCACGGTGTCCGGCGTCGGCAGCGGCGAGAAGGTCACCATCGGCTACATCCCCTGGGACGAGGCGACCGCCACCACGTACCTGTGGAAGGAGGCCCTGGAGCGGCGCGGCTACGAGGTGCAGGTCAAGCAGTTCGAGCTCGGCCCGCTGTGGACGGCGCTGTCCCGCGGCGACGTGGACTTCCAGACGGACGCCTCGCTTCCGATCACGCACGCGCCGTACTGGAAGAAGTACGGCAAGGACGTCGAGTCCCTGGGCACCTGGTACACGGGCAAGATGGAGAACAAGCTGGCCGTGCCCGCGTACATGAAGGACGTCGACTCCCTCGCCGATCTGAACGGCCACGCGAGCGAGTTCGGCGGAAAGATCACGGGCATCGAGGCGAGCGCGGGCCTGACGGCCCTCCTGAAGAAGCAGGTCATGCCCGCCTACGACCTCCGCTCCAAGTTCAAGGTCGTCGACAGCTCCACGCCCGCGATGCTCGCCGAACTCAAGCGCGCGTACGCGGCGAAGAAGCCGATCGTCGTCAGCCTCTGGACCCCGCACTGGGCCTACGCCGACTTCGACATGAAGAACCTCAAGGACCCCAAGCACGCCTGGGGCAAGGGCGACGACCTGCGCGGCGTCGGCCGCAAGGGCTTCTCCGAGGACCACCCGCGCGTGGCCGGCTGGATGAAGAACTTCAAGATGAGCGAGAAGCAGCTCATGGACCTGGAGTCCATGATCAACAAGGTCGACAAGGGCCAGCAACAGGTCGCGGTCCGCTCCTGGCTGAAGAAGCACCCGGGCTTCGCAGAGAAGATGACACCACTGAAGAAGTAACACACCGGGCCCCCGCCGCCCGGACCCCGCTGCTCAAGCCCCTGGGAGCTGGTGAGCACACCACGCCCTTGCGGGCGGGTGAGCAACATCAAGCCCCTGGGGGGGGGCGGGAGCGCACGTCAAGTCCCTGGGGCGGGAGCGCAGGTCAAGTCCCCGCGGGCGGAAGCTCACGTCAAGCCCCTGCGGGCGGAAGCCCACATCAAGTCCCCGCGACGGAAACTCACGTCAAGCCCCCAAGAGGGGAACTCACGTCAAGTCCCTGGGGGCGGGCGCTCATATCAAGCACCTATGGGTGGAAGCCCACATCAAGCCCTCGCTGCGGAAGCTCACATCGAGCCCACGCGGACGGGAGCCCACATCAACCACCCGCGGCGGAAGCTCACATCGAGCCCACGCGGACGGGAGCCCACATCAACCACCCGCGGCGGAAGCTCACATCGAGCCCACGCGGGCGGGAGCGCACATCAAGCACCCGTTGCGGAAGCTCGCATCGGGCCTCCGCAGCGGGTGGGCAGATCAAGCCCCGCCGTTCGAACGAGAGCCAGCGGGGTCCGGGGCGGAGCCCCGTGGCGTAGGACGGGCTGGGCGTGTCGGGCTCACGGGTAGAAGTGCGTGAGCGACTCCGCCACGCACGCCGGCTTCTCGGAGCCCTCCAGTTCGAACGTGAACGCCCGCGTCATCTGCACTCCGCCCCGCGCGACCTCCGTCACCGAGGTCACGGCGGCATGCAGCCGTACGCGGCTGCCGACGGGCACGGGCGCCGGGTAACGGACCCGGTTGACCCCGTAGTTGAGCGCCCGGCCCACGCCCTTGACCTGGAGCAGCTCGCCGAACATCGGGATGCCCCAGCTGAGCACCATGTAGCCGTGCGCGATGGTCCGCCCGTACGGCCCGGCCGCCGCGCGCTCCACGTCGGTGTGGATCCACTGGTGGTCCCCGGAGACGTACGCGTACGCGTCGATGAGCTCCTGGGTGATCTCCTTCCAGTCGGAGTGCCCGAGGTCGCGCCCGGCGAGGCCGAGGATCTCCGGGATGCCGTGCACCGTCAGAGGCATGGTCAGGCTCCGTTCGTGGTTGCGGTCGCAGGGCTCCGCCGGCTCTCGTCCTCAAGCGGAGCTTCAAGAGCCAGTTCGTCATGGTTGGGACGCTTGAGCAGGAGCAGCATGCAGCCCAGCGTCAACGCGACCTGGAACAGGGCGTAGGCGATGACCGCGGTGATCGACCCCGTCCGGTTGAGCAGGAACTGGCCGACGATCGGGGTCGTGCCACCGAGGATCGTTCCGCACAGCTGGTAGCACAGGGAGATGCCGGTGTAGCGCAGGTGGGCGGGGAAACGGCTGGCGAGCATGCCGGCGAGGGCCGCGTAGTACAGGCAGTGCGGGATGGTGGCGACGGCGACGCCGAGCATCGCGAGGCCGTAGTTGTTGGTGCTGATGAGCAGGAACATCACCGGCAGCAGCACCAGTTCGGGCACCAGCATGACGGTGACGGCGCGGGACCAGCTCTTCATCTTGGTGGCGAGCACGGCGCCGAAGGGCTGGACGATGACCTGCGTGATGTTGGCGACGAGGATGATCGTCAGGAACGTACTGCGGTCGAAGTCGAGCTCCGTGGTGGCCCACGACAGGGCGAACGTCGACTTGAAGTACGTCGCGGACAGGCCGATGGTGCAGGCGCCGATACCGAGGGCGATCAGGCCGGGGTGGCTGCGCAGCACCTCGGTGAGCGGAAGCTTGACGACTTCCTTCTTCTCGATGAGCTTGGCCATGGCCGGGGACTCGGCGACCTTGAGTCGGACCAGCAGGCCCACCAGGACGAGGACCGCGGAGGCGAGGAACGGCACGCGCCACCCCCAGGACATGAAGGACTCGTCGGGCAGCTGGCTGATGGCGAGGAAGCTCAGCGTGGCCAGGGTGTTGCCGACGGGCGAGCCCTGCTGGGCGAACGCCCCGTACAGCACCGACTTGCCCTTGGGCGCGCTCTCGGAGGCGATGAGGACGGAGCCGCCCCATTCGCCGCCGAGGCCGATGCCCTGGATCATGCGGATGCAGACCAGCAGGATCGGCGCGGCGACGCCGATGGAGGCGTAGCTCGGCAGCAGGCCGATCGCGGTGGTGGAGATCCCCATCATCAGCAGCGTGATGACGAGCGTCTTCTTGCGGCCCAGGCGGTCGCCGAAGTGACCGAAGACGATGCCGCCGATCGGGCGGGCGAGGAAGCCGACCCAGAAGGTGGCGAAGGCGACCAACGTGCCGATGGCGCCGTCCAGTTCGGGGAAGAACACCTTGTCGAAGGCGAGCGCCGCCGCGGTGCCGTAGATATAGAAGTCGAACCACTCGATGGTGGAGCCGACGAAGGCACCGAATCCCGCTCTGTTGGCGGTTCTGGTCTCCGCACGCGAGGTGGCGGTGGACGCACTCATGGGTCGCTCCGTGAACGTCGTTGATCAAGCGGATGGGGACGGGTGGGGACTGCTCTGGGGAGTGGGGAGTGGGGAGTGGGCGTACTCAGGTGTGTCAGGCGGGGACGCGCTCGAAGACCGCGGCGAGCCCCTGGCCCCCGCCGATGCACATGGTCTCCAGCCCGTACCGCGCCTCGCCGCGCTGCATCTCGCGGGCGAGCGTGGCAAGGATGCGGACACCGGTCGCGCCGACGGGGTGCCCGAGGGAGACCCCGGAGCCGTTGACGTTGATGCGCTGCTCGTGGTCCTTTTCGCCGAGGCCCAACTCGCGGGTGCAGGCGAGGACTTGGGCGGCGAACGCCTCGTTGACCTCGATCAGGTCGAGGTCGGCGAGGGTGAGTCCGGCGCGCTCCAGGGCGGCGCGGGTGGCCGGGACGGGGCCGATGCCCATGGTCGCGGCAGGGACACCGGCGCGGGCGAAGGAGACGAGGCGGACCAGCGGGGTGAGGCCGAGGCGTTCGGCGGTGGCGGCGCTGGTGACGAGGCAGGCGGCCGCCGCGTCGTTCTGACCACTGGCGTTGCCCGCGGTGACGGTGGCCTCCACGTCGGCCTTGCCCATGATGGGCCGCAGCGCGGCGAGTTGCTCGGCGGTGGTGTCCGGGCGCGGGTGTTCGTCGGCGCTGACGATGGTGTCGCCCTTGCGGCCCCGTACGGTGACGGGCACGGTCTCCGCGTCGAAGCGGCCCTCCTCGACGGCACGCGCGGCACGCTGCTGCGAGCGCAGGGCGAGGGCGTCCTGGTCCGCGCGGCTGATGGCGTACTCGCGGCGCAGGTTCTCGGCGGTCTCGATCATGCCGCCGGGCACGGGGTGGTGGATGCCGCCCGCGGTGACCCGGCCGCGCGCCAGCGAGTCGTGGAGCTGAAGCCCAGGACCCTTGATGCCCCAGCGGCCCTCGTGCGTGTAGTACGGGGCGGCGCTCATCACGTCGACGCCACCCGCGATCACGACCTCGCTGAACCCGGCCCTGATCTGCATGGCGGCGTCGAGGACGGCCTGAAGTCCGGAGCCGCAGCGCCGGTCGATCTGGACGCCGGTGACGGAGTCGGGAAGGCCGGCGTCCAGGGCGGCGACGCGGCCGATGGCCGGGGCGTCGGAGGAGGGGTAGGCCTGCCCGAGGATCACCTCGTCGACCCGGTCCGGGTCGATTCCGGTGCGGGCGACGAGCTCGGCGATGACGCGGGCCGCGAGGGCCGCGGGCGTCTGCTGGGCGAAGGCCCCGCCGAAACGCCCGATGGGGGTGCGCAGCGGTTCGCAGATGACGACATCGGCCTGGTCGTGCGTGGCTTCAGGCACAGCGGAACACCTTTCGGGCGGCTCAGGGAGGTGAGCCGACCATCGCACCCGACCGCTGAGTCGGTCCAATACCAAGTTTTCGATCCATCAAGACGGATGGCGTCTCAATCTCTCCTACGCTCGATCCCCGTCAGCACTCCCGGGAGTCGGCAGCGCCTCCTCGCACACCGCGAGCACCGCACGCAGCGCGGCGGAGGGGTTGTCGGCCCGCCAGGCAAGGGCCGCCTGGCGCCGGATGGGCGGTCCCGCGAGGGACCGGTAGACGAGCCCGGTCTGCTGGATGTGCCGGACCGATGACACCGTGAGCGTGACACCGACGCCCGCCGCGACGAGCGCCAGGATCGTGTACGAGTCCGGGGCCTCCTGCACCACACGCGGATTGAACCCGGCGGCCTCGCAGGTCTCGACCATCGCGTCGCGCACCGTGGAGCCGGCGTTCGCGGGGAAGGAGACGAAGGGCTCGTCGGCGAGGATGCCGATGGGGATCTCGTCGAGCGCGGCGAGGTGGTGGTCGGAGGGCAGCGCGCACAGCAGCTCCTCCTCGTCGATGACCCGGTGGGCCACGCCCGGCTGTGTCACCGGGAGCCGCACGAAGCCGAGGTCGAGCGAGCCGTCCGCGACCCGGTCGAGCGCGACGTTGGCGTACGTCTGGCCCTTCATGACCAGTTCGAGGGCCGGGTGCGCGGCCCGCACAGCGCGGGTGAGCCGCGGCAGTGTCTCGTGGCTGGAGGCGCCCGCGAACCCGATCGTGACCCGGCCGAACTCCCCGCGCCCGGCCGCCTTCGCGGCCCGCACGGCGGTGTCGAGGTCGTCGAGCACGGTCCGTACGGGTTCAAGGAAGGACTCCCCCGCACTCGTGAGGCGCACGGAGCGGGTATTGCGCTCGAAGAGCTGGACGCCGAGCTCCTTCTCCAGCTGCCGGATCTGCTGACTCAGCGGCGGCTGCGCCATCTGAAGCCGCTTGGCGGCCCGGCCGAAGTGCAGTTCCTCGGCGACGGCCGTGAACGCGGTGAGATGACGCAGCTCCACGAGCCCGCCCCCATTCATTAATCTGCGGTCTTGGTGAGACCTTAATTTGGTATTGGACGGCAATCAATAGGCGCTGAGACGGTAGGTCGACCACCAGGCACTCACCGAGGAGCACCGTGTCACCAAAGGTCATGTCGATGAAGGAGGCCATCGCCACCTTCGTGCACGACGGCGCCACCGTCGGCATCGAGGGCTTCACCCACCTCGTCCCCACCGCCGCCGGACACGAGATCATCCGGCAGGGCCGCAGGGACCTCACGGTGGTCCGAATGACGGCGGACATCGTCGTGGACCAGATGCTCGCCGCGGGCTGCGTCTCGCGCCTCGTGTCCTCCTTCGTCGGCAACTCCTCCGCGGGTTCGCTCGGTGAGCTGCGCCGCAGGGTCGAGCGGGCGGACCCGGCGCCGCTCGCCTTCGAGGAGTACAGCCACTACGGGATGATCTGCCGCTACCTGGCCGGCTCCCAGCGGCTCCCGTTCTACCCCCTGCGCTCGTACGGCGGCAGCGACCTGCCGGGCATCAACGACGCGCTGCGCAAGGTGACTTCGCCGTATCCGGGCCCTGACGGCGAGGAGGAGCAGATCTACGTCGTCCCGCCCGTGAACCCGGACGTCACGATCATCCACGCGCAGCGCGCCGACCGCCGGGGCAACACCCAGATGTGGGGTCTCACCGGCGTCCAGGCCGAGGCCGTGTACGCGGCCGACAAGGCGATCGTCGTCGTCGAGGAGCTGGTCGAGGACGACGTGGTCCGCTCGGACCCCAACCGCACGCTCGTCCCCGCGCACGCCGTGGACGCCGTCGTGGTGTGCCCGCGCGGCGCGCACCCGTCGTTCGCCCAAGGCTATTACGACCGCGACAACGCCTTCTACCGCGCGTGGTCACACATCAGCAAGGACCCGCAACGCCTCCAGGAGTGGCTGGCGGAGTGGGTGTACGGGACGGCCGACCACGCCGAGTACGTCGCCAAGCAGGGCGAGGAGTTCTGGGCGGGCCTCGCGGTCGGCGAGGCCCTCAGCGAACCGGTGAACTACGGACAGCGACTGTGAGCGCGACACACGAGAAGGATCTGACCACCATGACTGCCGCCACGCCCGAGACCGCAGAATCGGTCACGTCCTCGGAGCTGCTCTCCGTCGTCGCCTCACGTGAACTGGCCGCCCGCCGCACGGTGTTCGCCGGCATCGGCCTCCCCACCCTCGCCACCGAGCTGGCCCATCTGACGGTCGCCCCGCAGATCGAGGTCGTGTACGAGTCCGGGGTGTGCGGCGCGCACCCCTCGCACCTCCCGGAGACCATCGCGGACGCCGTGCTCATCTCGGGCGCGGAGGCGGTGCTGTCGATGCCGGCCCTGTTCGGCTGCGTGCTCCAGGGCGGACACATCGACGTCGGCTTCCTCGGCGCCGCGCAGATCGACCGCTGGGGCAACCTCAACACCTCGGTCATCGGCGACTGGGAGCGCCCCTCGGTACGGCTGCCGGGCTCCGGCGGCGGCGTCGAGGTGATGGCCAACTCCCGTGAGGTCTTCGTCGTGATGCGCCGGCACAACCCACGCTCCTTCACCGAGACCCTCGACTTCTGCACCACACCCGGCCCCGACCGGGCACTCGCGGAGGGCATCCGGCCGCTGGGTGTCGGTGTCACGCGTGTCATCACCGAGCTGGGCATCCTGTCCCGCGAGGGCATCGGCGAGGAGCTGCGGCTCACCGCCGTCCACCCCGGTGTCACGGTCGAGCAGGTCAAGGAGGCGACCGGCTGGGACCTCCAAGTGGCCGACCGTGTCGGTACGGTGGAGCCGCCGGGCGCGGCGGAGCTGCGGCTCCTGCGCGAGGATGTCGACCCTGGCCGGGTCTATCTCCGCTGACACACACTTCCCGTCGGCGCGTCTTCCGTACCTACGAAAGGTCTACAACTGCCATGCGTATCAGGATCGTCGGCGCCGGAGCCATGGGCCGCGGCATCGCCCAGTGGGCGGCGAGCGGCGGACACACCGTCGAGCTGGGAGACGTCCGGGCGGAGGCGGTGCGGGAGGCCGTCGACTTCGTGCGGTCCATGCTGGAGCGTGCGGTCGCCAAGGGCCGGATGTCCGCCGAGGACAGCGCGGCTGCGGTGGCACGGCTGATCCCGCTGGACGACCCGTGGGCGCCGGGTCCCGACGTGGAGTTGGTGGTCGAGGCGGTACGGGAGGACCTGGACACGAAGGCCGAGGTCTTCGGAAGGCTGGAGCAGGCGCTCCCGGCCACCACCGTCTTCGCGACCAACACGTCCTCCCTGTCGGTGACACGGATCGCGGCGGCGCTCGACGACCCGACGCGCCTCGCGGGCCTGCACTTCTTCAACCCCGTGCCGCTGATGCGCATCGTGGAGGTGGTGCCGGGCGCCGCGACGCGCCCCGAGATCGCGCCCGCCCTCACTGCGCTGGTGGAGAGCTGCGGCCATCGCGCGGTGACGGTGTCCGACACTCCCGGATTCCTGGTCAACCACGCCGGTCGCGGCCTGGTGACCGAGGCGCTCGCACTCCTTGAGGAGTCGGTGGCGACACCGGCGGACATCGACCGGGTCGCCCGCGATGTACTGGGCCTGCGGATGGGCCCGTTCGAGCTGATGGACCTCACCGGGCTCGACGTCACGGCGGCGGTCATCGACTCGATCTGGCAGGGCTTCCGCCACGAGCCCCGGCTCCGCCCGTCCTACCTCACTCCAAACCGGGTGACGGCGGGCCTGCTCGGCCGCAAGACCGGACAGGGCTGGTACGCGTACGGGCCCGATGCCCCGGCCCCGTCCTCGGTCGCGGAGGCGCCGGTGACGGGGAACGCGGACCGGCCCGTGTTCGTGGCGGGCGACGACACGGCGCTGCGGGACGCCCTGACCGTCACTGGGGCCACCGTCGAGACAAGTGAACGGCCGTCGGCCGACGCTCTCGTCCTGGTCCCGGTCTGGGGCACCACCGTGGCCGACGCGGTCGCCGCCCACGGACTCCCCGCCGAGCGCACGTTCGGCGTGGACCCGCTGTCCGTGGCGAGTGGCCGCCGGGTGCTGTCGGTGACTCCGGCGGCAGACCCGGCCGCCGCACGCGACGCGCGTGCGGTGCTGGCGCGCGGCGAACACCACGTGACGCTCGTCCGTGACACCGCCGGTTCGGTGGCGCAGCGCCTTCTCGCCTCCGTGGTGTCGGTCGCCGCCTCGATCGCCGAGCGTTCGCTCGCCGCCCCCGCGGACATCGACCTCGCCGTGACGCTCGGCCTCGGCTACCCCACGGGACCGCTGGCCCGGGGCGATCAGGTCGGCGCCGCCCGCATGCTGGACCTGCAACGCGCCCTGCACACCACCACGGGCGATCCCCGCCACCGCCCCACCCGCTGGGTCACTGAACGCGCCCAGCTGGGCCTGCCGTTGACGGCGGCGGGGACCGCGCCGCAGGACTGCCTCGACTGACTCACCAGTCGTGCACGCCGCCGTCCTTCAGCCGGTTCACCGGCAGGTATTTGCGCTCGTACGGGAACCTCGCGGCGGCCTTCTCGTCGAACTCGACGCCGATGCCGGGGCGGTCGCCGGGGTGCATCAGGCCGTCCTCGAAGGTCCAGGACGTGTGGAACACCTCCTCGTAGCCGGGGAGGTGGGCCATGTACTCCTGCATGCCGAAGTTCGGCACCGACAGGTCGAGGTGGAGCGCGGCGGCGAACGAGGCCGGGGAGAGGTCACCCGCGCCGTGCGAACCGGAGCGCACCCCGTACAGCTCCGCGAGCGAGAAGATCCGGCGCAGGTGTGTGATGCCGCCCGCGTGGGAGACGGAGGCGCGGATGTAGTCGATCAGCCGGTTGCTGATGAGGTGCTGGCAGTCCCAGATCGAGTTGAAGATCTCGCCGACCGCGAGCGGCGTCGTGGTGTGCTGCCGGATGAGGCGGAAGGCCTCCTGGTCCTCGGCGGGTGTCGGGTCCTCGATCCAGAACATGCGGTACGGCTCAAGGGACTTGCCGAGCCGGCCCGCCTCGATCGGGGAGAGCCGGTGGTGCACGTCGTGCAGCAAGTGGAACCCGTAGCCGAACTCCTCGCGGACGGCGGCCATGTACTCGGGAACGAAGTCCAGGTAGGCGCCGGTGTCCCAGACCTCCTCGGTCGGCAGGTTGCCGTCGGCGGGCTCGTAGGTGTCGCCATCACCCCTGCGCATGCCGTAGACGCGCTCCAGGCCGGGCACCGCTGCCTGGGCGCGGACCGCGCGGAAGCCCTTGTCCCTGAACCGGCGTACGTCGTCGAGGAGTTCGGGGATGGTGTTGCCGCTGGCGTGGCCGTAGACGGTGACACCGTCGCGGGCCGCGCCGCCGAGCAGCTGGTAGACGGGCAGGTTCGCGACCTTGCCCTTGATGTCCCACAGGGCGACGTCGACGGCGGCGATGGCGGTCATGGTGACCGGCCCGCGCCGCCAGTAGGCGCCCTTGTACATGTACTGCCACAGGTGCTCGATGCGGGCCGGGTCCTGGCCGATGAGCGTCGGGCAGACGTGGTCGCGCAGGTAGGAGGCGACGGACAGCTCGCGGCCGTTGAGGGTGGCGTCGCCGATGCCGGTGACACCGTCGGAGGTGGTGATCTTCAGGGTCACGTAGTTGCGGCCGGGACAGGTGACGAAGACCTCGGCGGACGTGATGGTGGAGGACATGCGGGTGCCGTTCTCTCGGGCGTCGTGGGATGGTGTGTCAGTCGCGGGTGGCGGCCGCCCGCAGCGCGGCTTCGGCTCCGTGGGCGTCCAGGATCCGGGCGAACTCGGCGACGGTATCGGCGAAATCGCCGTGCCCTGCCGCCTCTTGAGGCAACAGACCGCCTTCGGCGAGCAGCAGGCGGGCCTTTCCGTCGGGGCCGCTCGCGCGGGATGCCAGTTCGGTGAGGCGGGCGCGGGCGCCGTCGTGGACGGTGCCGAGGCTCCGCTCGTCGTACGCGTCGTCGGCCGTGATGACCCGTACGTACGCGGCGAAGCCGAGCGCGAGGACGCGCGGCACGCGTCCGGCGGCCAGTGCCTCGGTGAGGGTTCCGGCCCAGCGCACGGGGATCTTCAGGGAGCCGTCGGAGCCGACCTGGGCGGTGCGGTGGCCGAGCGCCGGGTTGGCGAAGCGGTCGAGGAGTTCGCCGATGTAGTCCGCACCGGACATGCCGACGGGTTCGGGGACGGTCGGCATGATCTCCTCACGCATCGCGAACTCGACGACTTGGCTGAGGAGTTCATCGTCCACGGCCCGGTCGATGGAACGGTGGCCGCGCAGCAGTCCGAGGTAGGCGAGCAGGGAGTGCGCGCCATTGAGGAGGCGCAGCTTCATCAGCTCGTACGGCGCCACGTCCTCGGTGAACACCGCGCCCGCCTGCTCCCACGCGGGCCGTCCCGCGCGGAAGTCGTCCTGCATGACCCACAGTTTGTACGGTTCCGCGGGCACCGGCACGGTGTCGCGGACGCCGAACGCGCGGGCGGCCAGGGCGCGGTGCTCGTCGGTGGTGGCGGGCGCGATCCGGTCGACCATGCCGTTCGGCGTCGACACGCGGCCGTCGGCGTACGCCTGAAGGTCCTCGCGTTCGGCGGCGGGCAGCGCGGCGATGAACTCGTCGAGCAGCGACCGGAGTCGGTGCCCGTTGCCCATGAGGTTGTCGCAGCTGAGGAGCGTCACGGGCGGGGAGCCGGCGCGCTGGCGCTGTTGCAGTCCGCGCGCGATGAGGCCGATGGCGGTACGCGGGGTGGCTCCGCCCACCAGGTCGGCGCGGACGAGCGGGTCGTCGAGGTCCAGGCGGCCGTCGGCGCCGAACGTGTAGCCCTTCTCCGTGACCGTGAGGGAGACGATGCGGGTGGTGGCGGCGCCGATGGCGGCGACCACGTCCGCGCCCTGCCCGTCGGCGACCAGCCCCTGGTGGTGCACACCGGGCACACTCGCGGCGACGGCACCGCCGCGGTGCAGGGTGAGCACGGTGTAGAGCCCGTCCTGTTCGGCCATGCCCTCGATCACCGGCCGGGGCCGGGTGCCGGGTGTGGTGGCCACACCGGTGATCCCCCACGGCCCGTCGGTGTGCCGCAACGCGTCGGCGGTGTACACGGCCTGATGGGCGCGGTGGAAGTTCCCGAGGCCGAGGTGGACGATGCCGGGGGCCAGATCAAGCCCTGCCTGCGATTGAGGCGCGGGGTATGGGGCAGAGCCCCAATCCTTTCTGGCCCCCGCGGCGGTTGAGCGGGCCAGGGACGCCCGGCTCAGCCTCGGAAGCACACTCCGGTCGACCCCGCTCACACGCCCACCCCGCCGACCGTGACGAGCACCTTCATCTGCGTCCGGTCGACCAGCGCGGAGCGCAACGCCTCACCGGCCCGCTCCAACGGAAACTCCGCAGTGACCAGCTCCCCGAGCCGCACAGGCCCGCCCCCGGCCAACCGCACCGCCGCCCCGAAGTCTCCGGCTGCGTACCGGAAGGAGGTGACCAGGGACATCTCCTGCCGCTGCATCCAGGCCAACGGCAGCGCGGTCTCGGGGCGGTTCGGGTTGCCGACGACGACGGCGGTGCCGCCGGGCCGCAGCGCGCGGATCCCGGACACCAGGGCGGGGCCGACGCCCGAGCAGTCCAGGACGGTGCCGTAGCCGTCCGGGTCGGCGAGCGCGTGTGCCCGGTCGGGGTCGGGGGTGAGTTCGGCCGCGTCGACGGTCCGGGCGCCGAGCCGGGCCGCGAACTCGCGCCGGGCCGGGGCCACGTCGGACACCGTCACCAGCGCTCCACTGGCGGCGGCGACCTGAGCGACGAGCACACCGATCGGCCCGGCACCGGTGACCAGAACCCGCTCACCCGGAGCGATACCGGCTCGGCGCACCGCGTGCACGGCGACCGCGAGCGGTTCGACGAGCGCGCCCAGCTTCACGTCCATGCCCTCGGGCAGCGGATGCACGAAGTCTCTTGGTACGGCGACGAGTTCGGTCAGCGCACCGTTGGTGGGCGGCGAGCCGAAGCAGGTGCCCTTCGGGCACAGGTTGTAGCGCCCGGCCCGGCACAGGGCGCAGCGCCCGCAGGGGTGTGCCGGCTCGATCGCGACAGGTGTGCCGTGGGGCAGGTCCTCCGTGCCCGCGCCGTGGCCGACGACGAACCCGGCCGGTTCGTGGCCGAGGACGGTCGGCTGCCGCAGCACGTTGGGCCCGTTCTCGCCGTGCTCGTAGTAGTGCAGATCGGAACCGCACAGGCCGACGGCGCGGACGGCGACGAGCACCTCGCCGTCACCCGGCTCGGGCACCGGACGGTCCTCTACGCGCAGGTCCTTGGGCCCGTGCAGCACGGCGGCGCGGTGCGTGGTGGTGGCCACGGGGCGCTCCTTTCGTAGGGGTCTCTCTGGCTAGCGGACCGGCAGCGGTTCGACGCGCTTGATGACGAAGGCATACGTGAGGGCGCCGACGATCGACAAGGCGCCGGAGACGAGCAGCGGCACCAGGTACGAGCCGCCGGACGCCGCCAGGAGGAAGCCGGTGACGATCGGGCCGAGGGCGCCGGCGACGTTCGAGGCGAAGTTCTGGATGCCCGCGAGGGAGGCGACATGGCCGGCGGTGGGCGCGACGTCGGCGGGCAGCGAGGCGACGGACGCGGTGGCGAAGGTCAGCGAGGCGTAGCTCAGGGAGAGCAACGCGAGCGCGCCGGACGCGGTGGGCACGACGACGGCGAGCGCGATGACGGAAGAGCACAACGTGCCGGAGATCAGGCAGGTCTTGCGGACCTTGGTGGTGGACCAACCCTTGCGAAGGAGCCGGTCGGCCGTGTACCCGCCGAGCAGTGAGCCCATGATGGCGACGAGGCCGGGGACGGTGCCGAAGAAGCCGAGCGAGAGGAGGTCGAACCCGCGCTCGTCGACGAGGTAGCTGGGGAACCACGTGATGAAGAAGTAGATGACGTAGTTGAGGCAGAAGAAGCCCAGCATCATGCCCCAGACCGTCCGGTACCGGAACAGGTCGCGCCAGCGCACCTTGGGCGCGCCGTCCTTCTCGGCGGGTGTCTCCTCGATGCGGGCGCCACCGGCCTCGATGTACTCGCGCTCTTCGCTCGTGAGCCGCGGGTGGTCGGCGGGCTCGTGGTAGAGGCGCCACCAGCCGACGATCCACAGGAAGCCGAGCAGTCCGCAGACGACGAAGGCGGCCCGCCAGTGGAAGACCGAGACCAGCATCGTGACGAGCGGCAGGGCGATGGCGGTGCCGACGCGGGCGCCGTTGTCCCACACGCTGTTGGCGAGGGTGCGCTCGTGCCGTGGGAACCAGCGCGAGACGGCCTTCGCGGGCGCCGGATAGCCGGCGGCCTCGCCCGCGCCGAGCAGCATCCGCGCCCCGATGAGCGAGCCGACGCCGCGCACCAGGCCCATGCCGATGGTGGCCACCGACCACCAGATCGCACCGAGCGCGAAGACCCGCTTCACGCCGTACTTGTCGAGCAGCGCGCCCGCGGGCAGCTGGCAGATCGCGTACGTCACGAAGAACGCGCTGAGGACGAAGCCCTGGGTCTCGGGGCCGATGTGCAGGTCCTTGGACATGGTGGGCAGCGCGACGCTGAGCGTGGAGCGGTCGAGGTAGTTGACCGCGAGGCCGCCGAAACAGAGCACGGCGATGCCCCAGCGGACGTTCTTGCCTCGGCCGCGGGGACGGGGTGGCGGGGTCGTGCCGGACGGCGTCGTCACCTCGGTGTCGGTGACGGGGTGGCTGGTCATCGTTGACCTCCGGTCGGAAGCGGACCTGTCACTTTGTACCCGTGCAGCTGCTTACATACAAGCCTTGTATGTAAGAATTTCCGCAGCTGAGGTGAGAGGGTGACGACATGCGGGACGAGCAGCGACGAAGCAGGAATACGGCCCGGCGGACGCCGGAGGAGGCGACACGGGCCACACCCAGGGAGTCCAACCGGGCACGGGTGCACGCGCTGCTGCGCTCGCGCATCACGTCCCTCGAACTGCTGCCGGGCGCCCCGCTGTCGGAGAACGAACTCGCCGCGGAGCTCGACGTCAGCCGCACCCCGGTGCGCGAGGCGCTGATCCTGCTCGGCGAGGAGTCGCTGGTCGACATCTTCCCGAAGCTCGGTACGTTCGTCTCACGGATCAGCGTCGACGCCGTACTGGAGGCCCAGTTCATGCGCGAGGCGCTCGAACTGGCCGCGCTGCGCGAGGCGGTGAAGCGGGCCGACGACCAGGACATCGCGGCGCTGCGCGCGATCCTCGACGCGCAGCGCGCCGCGTTCGATGCGGCGGACGACGACCTGTTCTTCGAGCAGGACGAGGCCTTCCACCGCCGTCTGATGGAGGCCAGCGGCCACCGCACACTGTGGCGCACGGTCACCACGGCCAAGGCACACCTCGACCGCGCCCGCCGCCTGAGCCTGCCGCTGCCACGCCGCATCGAGCACCTCATCGACGAGCACCGGGCGGTGGTCGACGCCCTGGAACTGCGCGACGCGGCGCGGGCCGAGCAGGCGCTGCGAAGCCACCTTCAGGGCGTGTTCGACGACATCGGCACGATCCAGGCCGAACGTCCCGAACTCTTCGTGGAATCCGGGGAGTTGCCCGCGCCCAGCAGACCCCGCGCCCACCCCGGACTGCGCGCCTAAGCGGCCTTAGTCGCCTGAGCCGCCGTAATCGCCTTATTCGCCTGAACGCTCAGGCCGTGCGCCTCAGTCCGTCCAGGGTGAGGTCGAGGAGCCGCTCGGCCTGGGCGCGTTGTCCGGGCCCGGCGGAGGTGAGGGCGATGCCGGCGAGCGCGGCGAAGATGTCGCTCGTGGGGATGTCGTCGCGGATCGCCCCGGCGCACGTACAGGCGTCCATCAGCTCGGCGATGGACGCCTCGATCATGTCCCGGCTGTGCCCGTACGGGTTGCCGCCATCGGCGGCCATGGCGCGCAGTGCGTCGGCCATGCCGTACTTGGCGCTCGCGTAGTCCATGAAGCGGCGGGTCCACGCGCGCAGCGCCTCGTACGGCGGGTGCGCCGCGAGCAGCTCGGTGGCGGCCTCGCAGAGCCGGGCCACCTCATTGCGGTAGGCCGCTTCGATCAGGTCCTCGCGGGTCGGGAAGTTCCGATACAGAGTCGCGCTGCCGACGCCCGCGGCCTTGGCGATGCGTTCGAGACCCACGTCGAGGCCGTCCTCGGTGAATGCCCGCACCGCGGCGGCCAGGATCTTCTCCCTGTTGCGTCGCGCGTCCGCTCTCAGCGGCCGCTCGGTACCTCGGCCCATCGCCGGCCCCTTTCGTGCCCACTTGCTAAGTGGAGGCTACCCCACTTATGGTCACACCGTCAGCCTAAGTGGGGACTCCCCCACTTTCACCCTGGGGCACGGCTCTGGCCTACCCACACCTACTCCCACTCCCCGGAAAGGGCCACCCATGTCAGGAATCGAAGGCAAAGTCGTGGCGATCACCGGCGCCAGCAGTGGCATCGGTGAAGCCACTGCGCTGCTGCTCGCCGAGCGCGGCGCGAAGGTCGTGCTCGGCGCCCGCCGCCCCGAACGCCTGGAGGACCTGGCGAACCGCATCGAGAAGTCCGGCGGCCAAGTCACCTGGATCCGCACGGATGTGACGGTGCGTGAGGATGTGTCCGGGCTGGTCGAGTTGGCGCGCAGCCGCTTCGGCCGCATCGACGCTCTCGTCAGCAACGCCGGGATCGGACCGATCTCCCCGCTCGACGACCTGCGGGTCGAGGACTGGGAGAACATGATCGACGTCAACTTCAAGGGCGTCCTGTACGGGATCGCGGCCGCGCTGCCGGTCTTCCGGGAGCAGGGCACGGGCCACTTCGTCAACGTCGTCTCCACCGCGGGACTCCGCATCGTCCCGACGCAGGCGGTGTACGCCGCCACCAAGAACGCGGTCCGCACCCTCTCCGAGGGCCTGCGCCAGGAGGCCGGGGCCGGTCTGCGCGTGACGGTGGTCTCGCCGGGCATGACCCGCACGGAGTTCACCGACCACATCGCACCCGAGGTACGGGACCAACTCACCTCGTCCATGGGCGACATCGGCATCCCACCGGAGGCCATCGCACGCGCCATCGCCTTCGCCGTCGAGCAACCGGACAACGTCGACGTCGGCGACATCGTGGTCCGCCCCACGGCCCAGGGGTAGTCCCTCCCGACCTCCTGTTGGCGTGCGCCGATGGACGAACTGAGGCTCGCCGCCTGGCCGCCGGAGCCGATCAGGACCGAGCGGCTCGTGCTCCGTGGGTCCGAGACCCGGGACCGCGCCGCGTTCATCGACTTGCTCGCCTCGCCGGAGGTGCACACCTACCTCGGCGGCCCCCGGTCGCGCGTCGCACTCGAACGCGAATTGCCCGCGGTGCCCGAACGGTGGCCGGGAAGCTTCGTCGTCGAACTCGACGAGACGATGATCGGCCAGATCCTGCTCCGCAGGACGCCGGGACACCAACGCCCGGCCGCCGCCGGCAAGGCCGATCTCCGCTATCTGTTCCTGCCGCGGGCCTGGGGGCTCGGGTACGCGTCCGAAGCGTGCACGGCGGCACTGGACTGGCTCGCCGCCACCCTTCCCGGCGAACCGGTGGTGCTCACCACCCAGTCCGCCAACACCGCCTCGATGCGACTCGCGGCAAAGCTGGGCTTCACCGAGGTCGAGCGATTCGAGGCCTGGAACGCCGAGCAATGGCTCGGCATTCGAGCCTCCCGCTGAGCCCCACCCCGTAACACCCCAACCGCTCCAAGGGGTTGACCCCCCTCCGCTTCCTGCATACGGTGCTCGCACCCCAAAGGTATATCGATATACCAACGCGACAGGAGGCCTCCCGCCTTGCGCTCACCGATGAATCGACGCGGCTTCATGGCTCTGGGTGCGGGTCTCGCGGCGGTGCCTGCGCTCAGTGCGTGCGGTGCGCTCGACGCCTACGGCTCGGACCCCGACACCCTGGTGATCCACAGCCAGATGGGCGGGAACGCCCCCGGCTCCCCCACGTTCCGCGCGGTCGTGAACCAGTTCCGCAAGGAAAACCCGGACATCACCGTGAAGAACCTGATCAACGGCGACGACCTCGGACAGGTCTACGAGACCTCGCGCCTCGCACGCGCCGAGGCCGACGTCGTGATGGTCAACCTCTACGACAAGACGCTGTCGTGGACCGAGGTCGGCGCCACCGTTCCGGTCGGCGGGTACCTCGACGACTGGGGGCTGCGCGAGCGGATCATCCCGAAGGCCGTCACCGAGTGGACCGACACCGAGGGCCGGCTACGCGCCTTCCCCTACATTGGGACGAACTGGCCGATCGCCTTCAACCACGCACTCCTTGAGCGCGCCGGGGTCGACGCCCCGCCGACCACCTCCGACGAACTCTTCGCCGCCGCAAAGAAGTTGCGCGGCAAGGGCATCACCCCGTTCACGGTGGGCGGCAACGACTGGACGGGCCAGAAGCTGCTCGCCCAGATCATCCAGACGTTCCTCACCCCCGCCGAGGCCCGGCACCTGTACCGCACCGGTGACTTCAGCGGCTCGCGCGGCGCACAGGAGGGCATCGGCTACTTCGTGGATCTGCGCGACGCCGGGGTGTTCGCCGACAAAGCGCAGGGCCTCACGTCGGACGCGATGACGACGCAGTTCAACACCGGCCACGCGGCCATGCAGTCGGCGATGTCCTCCGCCCTCGCCAGCGTCCCCGACAACGTTGTCAAGACCACCTCGGTCGGTGGCTTCCCCCTCACCGACGGGGCCGCGCAGAAGAAGCCGACCATCCTGCGCACGTACACCGTCTCCGGTTTCTGGATCAGCCCGAACGGCGTGAAGAAGATCAAGGCGGTGGAACGGTTCATCCGCTTCATGTACCGGCCCGAGGTCGTCGACCGGTTCGTCACCGAGGGCGGCCGTGACATGTCGGTCGTCACCGAAGCGCTCAGCACGAACTTCCCGCTGGTGGCGAAGGCTCAGCAACTCGGCGACTCCGTCGGCCAGGTGGTGCTGCCGGACCAGTACATCCCGTCCGTCGCCGCGCAGCCGCTGATCCAGGCGACCTCGACCGCTTTCACCCCCGGCACCTCCGCGCGCGCCATCCGCACGGCGCTGGAATCCGCGTACCGCTCCACCTGAGCCCGCCCGTGGAGAACACCGAGAGCGCCCAGCACACCGATGGCGCCGGATACGTCGAGAACGTCCAGAACGGAAGTCGACCCCGATGACGATCACAACGCCTCGGCCCAGCGTCCCCGCGGGCCGGACCCCCACCCCCGAAAAGCCCGGCAGCAGCCGCAAGCGAGGCGGCCGGGGCAGCACGATCCTCGCGCTGCCCGCGCTCGTCTGGTACCTGCTGTTCATGGTCGGCCCGATGGTCGCGATCTTCGTGATCGCGGCCCTGCACTGGCCGGGCATGCTCCAGCCGGTGTCCTTCGCGGGCCTCGACAACTTCCGTACGGTCTTCGCCGATCCGGCCTTCTGGGCGGCCGTGCGCAACACGGCGGTCCAGCTGGTGATCGCGCTGCCGGTGATGATCGTGTGCGCGTACATGGTCGGCTACTACGTGGCGCAGAAGCCGCCGGGCCATCGCGTCATCCGGTATCTGCTGTTCGTGCCCGGCCTGATCTCGACGCCGGCCAAGGCGATGGTCTTCTACGCCGCCCTCTCCCCCGACGGCCTGCTCAACGGCGCCCTGTCGGGTCTGGGCCTCGGCTCCCTCACCGATGCCTGGCTGGCCAGTTCGTCGACGGCTCTGTACTGCCTGATCGCCCTGGACGTCTGGGCGGGCATCGGTTTCACCGCCGTGCTGTTCGCGGCGCGCCTGTCCAGCGTTCCCGAAGACCTGGGCGAGGCCGCGCAGTTGGACGGGGCGGGGCACTGGCGGACGATGTGGCGCATCCACTTCCCGGTCGTGCGGGACTACGTGGGTGTGGTGACGATGCTTCAGCTGCTGTGGACGCTGTTCGGCTCCGCGCAGAACGTCCTGCTGCTCACCCAGGGCGGCCCCGGCACCTCGTCGACGACGCTGTCCTTCCTCGTCTACCAGAAGGCGTTCATCGAGGCGGACCTCGGATACAGCCAGGCCGTGGGCGTGATCCTGTTCCTGGCCGGGCTCGTGGGCCTGCTGTCCGTCCGCCGTGTCTTCCGCGCCAGCCACTGAGCCTTGAGCCGATCGGAGCTGTATCCCATGAGCAAGAGTCATGCGAAGTTCGGCCGGTCGTGGTGGCCCGCGCACATCCTGGTGTGGGGGTACGCGGTGCTGCTCGCGGTGCCGCTGTACTACTTCGTCGCCTCCGCGTTCAAGTCCAATGACGCGATCTTCGCCAACCCCCTCGCACCTCCGACCTCGTTCGGACTCGACAACTTCACGACGGCGTTCCGGACCGCGGGCCTGGGCACCGCGGTGGTGAACTCGGCGCTCGTGACCGTGCTGGCCCTGGTGTTGACGCTCGGGCTCGCGGTTCCGGCGGCGTTCGCGCTCGCCCGTTCCGAGGGCCGGGCGGCGTCGGTGATCGAGAAGGTGTTCTCGCTCGGCTTCCTGATCCCGACGTTCGCCGCCCTGTTCCCCACGTTCCTGCTCGCGGCCGCCACCGGCCTCTTCCACACCCGTACGTTCATGGTGCTGCTGCTCCCGGCGACCGCGCTGCCGCTGTCGGTGGTGATCCTGGTGCAGTTCATGCGGACCATCCCGAAGGAGATGGAGGAGGCGGCACGCATGGACGGTGCCTCGACCTTCGCGGTGCTGCGGCACATCTATACGCCGATGTGCATGCCCGGCATCGCCACGGTGCTCCTCCTCAACTTCCTGAGCTTCTGGAACGAGTACCTGTACTCCCTCGTCCTCATCGGCCCCGACCCCGACCTGCGAACGATCCAAGTCGCCCTGCCCACACTGAAGTCGGTGACCGGCACGGACTACGGTGTACTGACGGCGGGCACCGTGCTCACCCTCGTCCCGGTGTGGATCGTGTACACGGTGCTTCAGAAGAGGATGCAGACGGCTCTGGTCAGTGGCGCGGTGAAGATGTGAGTGCGCTGGGAAAGCGGACGCCGGGCAGGCGCCCCACCATCAAGGACGTGGCGGCCGCGGCCGGGGTGTCACCGGCCGCGGTGTCGAAGGTGTTCAACGGCACGGGCCGCATCTCCGAGCAGACCCGCCGCCGCATCCAGGACGCGGCCACGAACCTCGGCTGGTCGCCGAACGCGGCGGCGAGCGCCCTGCGCCGCTCCCGCAGCCACACCATCGCCCTCGTGGTGCGCCGCCCCAGCGACGTCCTGGGCACGGACCCGCACTTCAGCGAGCTGATCAACGGTCTGGAGAGCGAACTCGCGCCGCGCGGCTACGGTCTGCTGCTCCACCTCGTCGCGGACGTCGACGAGGAGGGCCGGCTGTACGAGCGGCTGGCCGCCGAGGGGCGGGTGGACGGTGCGGTGCTCACGGAGAGCCGTATCGACGACCCGCGCCCGGCCCAACTGCGGCGCCTGGGGCTGCCGTTCGTGCTGCTCGGCGGCCCTGACGGGGTGATGCTCAGCCACCAGGAGACCGGTGTCACTGAGGCCGTCGAGCATCTGCTCGACCTCGGTCACCGGCGGATCGGCTACGTGTCCGGGCCGCCGGAACTGGTCCACTCCGGGTTCCGGCAGGGTGTGCTCACCGATGTGCTCGCCAGGGCCGGGCTCGCCCCGGCCGCCGTGATCCCCACGGACTTCGGCGCCGAGGCCGCGATCGCCGCGACGGAGCGGCTGCTGGCCCTCTCCCCCCGGCCCACCGCGATCGTGTACGCCAACGACTCGATGGCCATGTGTGGCATCGGCGCCGTCCAGCGCGCGGGCCTGTCGGTTCCGGGCGACCTGTCCGTCATCGGCTACGACGACCTGCCGCTCGGTCGCTGGCTGCATCCACGGCTGACCACCGTCGACCAGCGGGTGACCGTGGTGGGTGCGGCGGCTGCGCGGGTGCTGCTCGCGGAGGTGGGCGAGGAGGGTGTGCCCGCGCCCGACCTTGCGGACAGCCCCCGGCTCGTCGTACGCGAGTCGACCGGGCCTGCCGCCTCGTAGGTCATGCCGCAGCGACTGGATTTCCGCACCGGCGTTGCGGACTCGGGGCTCCGCCCCGGACCCCGCTGGCTCTCGTCCAAGAGCGGGGCTTGATAGATCATTCTCGGCACCACTGTTTGGAGCACCATGCGTCGCCACAGCGCCCAGCTGTCCCACCACCCCGCCGTCCTGCCCTGGCTCGGTGCCAACTACTGGTCCCGTACCGGCGGTCCGCTCATGTGGCGGAACTACGACCCCGCCGTCGTGCGCGAGGAGCTCCGGGCCCTCCGCGGCCACGGCCTGAACATGACGCGCTCCTTCTTCTACTGGCCCGACTTCCACCCTGAGCCGCACCGCATCGACGAGGAACTCTGCGACCGTTTCCGGGACTTCCTCGACGCACACACCGAGTTGGGCATGGGCAGCGTCCCCACCTTCATCGTCGGCCACATGTCCGGCGAGAACTGGGACCCGGCCTGGCGCGGCAACCGCGATCTGTACGAGGATGTGTGGATGGTCGGCCGGCAGGCGTGGTTCGCGAGTGAGATGACACGCCGGTTCAAGGACCACCCGGCGGTGACCGGCTGGCTGATCACCAACGAGATGCCGGGGTACGGCCGGATCTACCAGGTCGACCCGCCGGCCTCGGACGTGGTGACGGCGTGGGCGCAGTTCATGTGTCAGGCCGTGGTGGCGGCCGGGGCCACGCAGCCGGTGTCGCTCGGCGACGGCGCGTGGGGCATCGAGGTCACCGGCAAGGACAATGGCTTCTCGCTGCGTGACACCGACCAGTACGTCGATTTCGTCGGCCCGCACGTGTACCGCTCGGACACGGACCGGCCGCGCCAGCACTACCGGGCCGCGTTCGAGTGCGAGCTGGCGGCGGTCACGGGGAAGCCGGTGATTCTGGAGGAGTTCGGCGTGTCCACGGACACCGTCTCCGCGCGCAACGCGGGGGTCTACTACCGGCAGACCCTGCACAACTCGCTGCTCGGCGGCGCGACCGGCTGGATGGCGTGGAACAACACGGACTACGACGACCTGTGGGAGCAGTCGCCGTACGACCACCACCCGTTCGAGATGCACTTCGGGATCACGGACAGCGCGGGCCGCCCGAAGGAGCCGCTGCGTGAACTCGCCGCGTTCGCCGACGTGTTGAAGACCGTGGACTTCCCGCGATGCCGCCGCACGGACGCCGGTGCGGCGCTCGTGGTTCCGGCGTTCCTGGAGAAGGGCTACCCGTACAGCCGTCCCGCCGACCGGCCGCTGATCTTCGGCTCGCTGCACCAGGGGTACGTCGCCGCGCGCGGCGCCGACCTCCCCGTGGGCTTCGTCCGCGAGGTCGACGGGCTACCGGAGGACGGTGACGTACAGCTGTATCTGCTGCCGTCCACGCGGCAGTTGACGACGCGTACGCGGCGCGGTCTGGAGGAGCGGGCGCGCGCGGGGGCGACGGTGTACCTGTCGTTCTGCTCGGGCGAGTACCCGGGAACGCGCGGGCCGTGGTTCCACGACCTGGACGGCCTGTTCGGGGTCGAGATGCAGCTGTCGTACGGGGTGGCTGAGCCGATCGAGGACGACGAGCTGGCCATGACGTTCACCGAGGACTTCGGTGATGTGCGCGCCGGTGAGACGTTGCGCTTCGCCGTCGCGGGGAACGAGGACAGCCGTGCGTGGCTGCCGGTCGTCCCGGACGGTGCGCGGGTCGTCGCGACGGACGCGCACGGCCGTCCGGCGCTGCTCGTCAACGAGATCGGCGCGGGCCGGACGATCCTCGCCACGTACCCGCTGGAGCACATGGCCGCACGCTCGGCGCAGGTGAACCCGGAGCAGACGCACCGGCTGTACGCGGCGCTCGCCGATGTCGCGGGCGCGGCTCGCCCGGTGACCGTGGACACGCCGCTGGTCAGCGCGGACACCCTCGTACACGAGGACGGGCGGCGGTTCTTGTGGCTGGTCAGCCAGGCGGAGGAGGAGCTGACGGTGCGTCCGTCGGACCGGCTCGGCAAGCCGCTCGACGAGGTGACGCTCGCACCGTACGGGGTGCGGGTCATCGAACTGGACACGGAGGCCTGACACACCATGGAGCTGTACCAGGACGCGGGAGCGCCGGTCGCCGACCGGGTGTGTGACCTGCTCGGCCGGATGACGCTGACCGAGAAGGTCGGCCAGGTCAACCAGCGGATGTACGGCTGGGACGCGTACGAACGTACGGCGGAGGGGCACCGGCTCACGGACGCCTTCCGCGAGGAGGTGTCTCGGTTCGACGGGATGGGCGCGCTGTACGGACTCCAGCGGGCCGATCCGTGGTCCGGTGTCACCTTCGCCGACGGCATCACGGCGGCGGACGGGGCGCGGGTCGCCGACGCGGTGCAGCGACATGTCATCGAGCACACGCGACTCGGCATCCCCGTCCTGATGGTGGAGGAGGTGCCGCACGGCCACCAGGCGCTCGACGGCACCGTGCTGCCGGTGAACCTGGCGGTCGGCGCCACCTGGGACCCGGACCTGTACCGGGAGGCGGCGGCAGCCGCGGCGGCCGAACTGCGGGCCCGTGGCGGGCACGTCGCGCTCGTCTCCGCGCTCGACCTGGTGCGGGACCCGCGCTGGGGCCGCGCGGAGGAGTGTTTCGGCGAGGACCCGTACCTGGCGGCGCGGCTCACCACGGCACTGGTGGAGGGGATGCAGGGCGCGGGTGGGACTTTCGGTGCGGACCGGGCCGCCGTCGTGCTCAAGCACTTTGCGGGGCAAGGGAGTTCGGTGGGCGGGCGGAACAGTGCCGCCACCGAGATCGGCGCCCGCGAGCTGCACGAGATCCACCTCCCGGCGGCCCTCGCGGGCGTGCGGGCAGGGGCGGCGGGCGTGATGGCCGCGTACAACGAGTTCGACGGCCTGCCGTGTGCGGCCTCGCACGACCTCCTCACCGGGTTGCTGCGCGAACGCTGGGGCTTCGAGGGCCTGGTGATGGCGGACGGCTGCGCGCTCGACCGTCTGGTGCGGCTGGCCGGCGACCGGCCGTCGGCGGCGGCGCTCGCGCTGTCGGCGGGCACGGACCTGAGCCTGTGGGACGGGGTGGTCCCGGAGCTGGGGACGGCGGTGGAGCGCGGCCTCGTCCCGACCTCGGTGTTGGACACGGCGGTGGCCCGCGTCCTGACACTGAAGTTCCGCCTCGGTCTCTTCGAGCACCCCTACGCCACCGAGGGGTCGCCCGAACAAGGGGTCCACACACAGGAGTTGAGCGAACGAATCGCGCGCGCCTCGATCACACTCCTGCACAACAACGGGGCGCTGCTCCCCCTCGGGTCCGACAAGAAGCGCATCGCCGTCATCGGCCCGAACGCCGACTCGATCCCGCAGCAGATCGGCGACTACACATCACCCCAGCGCCCGGACAGCGGTGTCTCGGTGCTCGCCGGGCTGCGGGAGACCGGCGCGGATGTGACGTATGCGCGCGGCTGTGACCTGGTGGGCGACGACTGTTCGGGGATCGCGGAGGCCGTGGAGCTGGCCGCCGCGTCCGATGTCGCGGTGCTCGTGCTCGGCGGCTCCAGCGCACGCGAACACGACACGCTCTTCGATGACAACGGCGCCGCGGTCATCGCCACCGGCAACCCGACGGAGATGACCTGCGGCGAGGGCGTCGACCTCGCCGACGTCCGGCTCGGCGCCGGGCAGCGGGCGCTCGCCGCGGCGGTGGCGGCGACCGGTACACCGTGCGTGGCGGTGCTGATCCAGGGCCGACCGCACGCGGTGCCCGAACTCGCGGGCGGGGCAGGCGCGTTGGTGAGCGCGTGGTACCCGGGCCCGTGGGGCGGCCGAGCCGTCGCGGACGTCCTCCTCGGCGCCTGCGAACCCAGCGGACGGCTCCCCCTCTCGGTCCCCCGCTCCTCCGGCCAACTCCCCGTCTTCTACAACTCCAAGGACCACGGCTTCCGCGGCTACGTCGACGAACCCGGCACACCCCTCTACCCCTTCGGCCACGGACTGTCGTACACCACCACCGAGTTCGGCACGCCACGCGTCTCCGAGGGGGTGTGCGAGGTCGAGGTCACCAACACCGGGGCCCGGCCGGTCCGCGAGACGGTGCAGCTGTACGTGCGCCGGGTCGACGGCGCGACGTCCTGGCCCCGCGTCCGTGAACTGCGCGGCTTCCAACGCGTGGACCTGGCACCGGGCGAGAAGGCCACGGTCACCTTCGCCCTCGACGACACGGTCCTCGCCTCGGTGACCCGCTCCCTGGACCTGGCCGTGGAACCGGGCACGTACGAGATCGAGACCGGGCCCTCCTCGGCCTCCACGCGGTCCGCGACGCTGACCGTCTGACCATCCTCGGCGGTGAACCCGTTCCGGCTCTGGCGCGTCACAGGGGCACCGGAGCCGGCCAAGGGCCCGGGTGTCGTCCAGGAGGTCACATGCGCATCGGGGCGGTTCGCCGCGGCAGGCTGACGGCGGGGGGCGTCCTGTCCACCATCGGGCTTGTCGCCGCGGCCGCTTGCGGCAGCGGGAAGGTGGCGGAGGGCGGCGGGGACGCGCTCGCCGAGCGGGCCCGGCGGGTGGCCGACGCCTGGGACGGCTCGTCGGCGGCCGCGGCGTGGCGGGCCGGCTACCACCCCACCGGGGAGGCGGTCCAGCTCCCGCGCGGCGGCCTGCGCGGCGTCGCCGACCAACAGGCGTACGAGCGACAGAACTTCAAGGTGCGCGGCACGCTGCCCGGAGCCGGGGCGAAGGACGGCAAGGTGACCTGGGCGGCGGCAGGCGGCGAGTCCGTCACCCGGCCCCTGGTGGGGGCGAAGGAGGCGTACGAGAGTCCGGCGGGGCTGCGTGTCGATGGAGTGCCACAACTCATGGTCGAGCGTGTGGAGTTGGGTCGGATGAGGATGTCCACCAGTCGCGGTCCGGCATCGGTTCCCGCCTGGGTCTTCACCCTCGCCGGGTACGCCTCCCCGCTGAAGCAGGCCGCCGCCGTCCCGTCGAAGACCCCCCGGCCCCCGATCGAGGCGGCCCACGACCTGCCGGGCTTTCCGCTCGACCGCCTGCTCCGGGTCTCCGCCGACGGGCGCGCGGTGACCGTCGTCGCCATGCACGGTGTGTGCGCCGACGGGCCCGCGGTGGACGTGTTGGAGACTCGCGGCAGCGTCGTGCTGTCCGCCTCCGTCACCGGCCGGGAGGACGACCGGAACTGCACCTCGCAGGGGAAGTTGGAGCGGGTCGAGGTGCGGCTGAGCAAACCCCTGGGCGAGCGTGTCCTGCTCGACGCGCACTCCGGAAAGCCGGTTCCCTACCGGGGCACGAACGGACTCAACCCGTGAGTACGGCGACCCGGAGGAACCGGGCCGCCGTAGGGGGGGTGTCACCGACGCTCGGCGTCCAGCGCCGCGACCTTGCGGACGGCCTCGGCGATGGCCTGGTGGTCCTTCTTCAGGATCGCCCCGTGGTTGCTGGCGACCTTGGCGTGGATCTCGATGTGCGCGTTGCGGGCGGTCACCTCGGCGAGACCGGCACGGATGCGCTCCTGCTCGTCGCCGCGACTGCCGAAGGACGAGCCGGAAGCCACCACGTAACTCGTAGGGACAGTGATGGCATCGAGCACCGCGCCCAGTTCGCTCTTGCCGCCGATCCTGCCGAGTTCGATGTTGCTCTCGGCCATCTGCGCGGCGGACATCCGCGGGATCAGGCCCGTCGGTCGGACCAGTGGCGCGAGCCGACCGACGCGCCGGAACAGCTTCCGGACCCGCGCCTCCATCACCTCGTCCATCCAGTCGTAGGGTTGCGCGCCGTCGACCAGGACCGCGCCGATGGCGCGCTCCGGGTTCCGGCTCGCCCAGTGCGCGCCGACGTACGCGCCGTAGGACCAGCCCACGATGAGCGCCCGGTCGACCCCCCTGGCGGCGAGCACTGCGTCGACGTCACGGACGGCGGCCTCGAAGGAGTAGTCCGCCGAAGTCCCCGACTTCCTGCCGCGGGCCCGCTCGTCGTAGGTGATGTGCCGCCACCGCGGGCCGAGGTCGGCGAGGACCCGGCGCCAGTAACCCTGCGTGGCGAACTGGCCGTTGAGGTAGAGGACCGGGATGCCGGGGCCGCCGGAGTCGGTGACGGCGAGGGCGGTGTCGTCGACCTGGACCATGCCGGTCCACGGAGCGGCGGCCGAGGGTGCGGTGCGGTTCGTCATGGCTTCTCCTGGTGCGACGGATCGGTGGGTTGGTGGGTCGGGTGGTGTCACAGGCTGCGGGCGGTGATGTCCCCGTGGCCGGTGGTCGCGTGGACGGTGAGCTGGGACTTGGCACCCTCGGAGTTCGTCAGCGAGTTGTGGATCCGGCCGTAGCCGGTACCCGCGTCGAGGGTGGCGGAGACACCATGGGCGGCTTCGACCGTCACGTTGCCCATCTGGGTGTTCAGTTCGAGCGCGCCCGATGTGGCCTCGGCGATGCGGATGTCCCCCTTCTGCACCTTGATGTCGGCGGGACCGGTCAGCCGGCCGACCGTAACATCACCGGCGTAGGAGGACAGCCGCACGCCCGCGGCCTCGTCGATCTTCACGGCGCCGTGCGCGCCCTCGCAGGCGAGCTCGCCGAGCCGCCCGACGCCGCGGAACTCCACGGCGGCCGAGATGGTCTCGATGCCGGATCCGGCGGGCAGTTGGACCGTCACCTCGATGGCTCCGGACGCGCCGAGGAGCTGGTTCTTCTCGGCCGGGGCGGCGACCCGCAGGACACCGTCGGCGAACTCGACGGTGGTCTGCTCGGCGGCCTTCACGTCGCGGCTCTTCGAGGAGTCGGCGGGGCGGACATCGACGGTGGTGTCGGCGCGGTCGGCGGCGATGACCTGGACTCGGCCGGCCGGGAGGCGCAGGACGGCGGAGATGGCGGCGGGGGTGTCGAACTTCTGCATTGTGTGCTCCTTGAGCTGTCGTCGTTTCGCCGTTTCGCTGTTTCCGATGAGTGAAAAGCTACGTTGCGTTTCGTGATCCATCAACATACTTGTTGCACTCTAATCCTTTAGTCGCAGGTCATTGTGCATATTTCGTTGCAACGGGTTGCGATCTAACGCAACAGAACGCGCCATTCCGTTGCAACGGGATGGCGGTGAACGCTACGCTGACCCGCGTCAGGTCCACACAGCAGACAAAGAGGTGCTCGCGATGCCGGGAGGCCGACTCACCCAGCAGGAACGGCAACAGATCTCGCTCGGGCTCGCCGACGGGCTCGCCTACGCCGAGATCGCCCGCCGCCTGGAGCGCCCCACCTCGACCATCACCCGCGAGGTGATGCGCAACGGCGGACCCAACTCCTACCGCGCCGACCTCGCGCACCGCGCCACCGAACACCGCGCCCACCGCCGCAAGCAGGCCGCCCCGCGCGAGCCCGCGGGCTCTTCGGGGCGGGACGACGAGGCGGTGCGCGCGTACGAGGAGACGTTCACGACCCTCCTCATGGGGCAGGGGCTGCCCAAGATGACGGCGCGCGTACTGACGTGCCTGTTCACCAGCGAGGCGGGGGGCGTCACCGCGTCCGAGCTGGTGCGGCGCCTGGACGTCAGCCCGGCCTCCGTCTCCAAGTCGGTGGCGTTCCTCGAGGAACAGGGCCTGATCAAGCGCGAGCGCGACACCGGACGCCGCGAGCGCTATCTCGTCGACGACGACGTCTGGTACCAGTCGTCGGTCGCGAGCGCCCGCGGCACCGCGCAGATCGCCGAGGTCGCACGGCAGGGCGTCGGGATCCTCGGCCGCGACTCCGCTGCCGCCGCGCGGCTCGAGAACATCGCCCGCTTCAGCAAGTTCATGAGCGAGAGCATCCTCCGCGCCGCCGACCAGGTGCGCGAAATCCTGCACACGAAGCCGGAGTCGGAGTCGGAAGAGAACACGGGCACGGACGCGGACGCGGCGGGGCCGGTCCACTGACCGTCCGGCGATACGGTGATCAACCGTCCTCGCCCACGCGAAGAGGAGCACAGGTGCAGAAGGCCGACAAGACGCAGAGCGACCAGCCGTCGAGGATCGAGTACATCGGCGCCGCCGAGCTGACGAAGCTGCTGCCGCCCCGCGAGGCGGTCGCGGCGATCCGTGAGGCACTCTTCGGCGACCTCGACCCGACGGCCGCGGGACCGCCCCGCTCGATCCTCGAACTCCCGGATGGTCAGGGCCAGTTGCTCGCCATGCCGTCCGCGTCCGAGTTCGGTGTCGGGGTGAAGGCGATCTCGGCCGTCCCCGCCAACGCCGACCGCGGCCTGCCCCGTATCCAGGGCGTCCATCTCGTCTTCCGCCCGCCGTCGTACGCACCCGCCGCGGTCGTCGACGGAGCGGCGCTGACCACACTGCGTACGCCTGCCGTGTCGGTGGCGGCGGTATTGCCGCTGCTTACCCGGCCGGGGCGGCGGTGGCGGGTCGTGGTGTTCGGCGCGGGACCTCAAGGGGCCGGTCACGTACGGACGTTGCGGGATGTCGGCGCCGATCTGGACGACGTGACCTACGTCGTACGGGACCCGTCGCGGGTGGATCCGGCGCTGGTCGGGGACGACCGGGCGGTGGCGACGGCGGACGCCGAGGCGTGGGTGCGGCGCGCCGATCTCGTGGTGTGCGCGACGCCCTCCCCCACCCCGCTCTTCGACTCGGCCCTCCTAGGCGACGACGCGGTCATCCTGGCCGTCGGTTCGCACGACGCAGACGCCCGCGAGGTGGACTCGGCCCTCACGGCCCGCGCCCAGGTGATCGTGGAGGACGTGGACACGGCGCTGCGGGAGTGCGGCGACATCGTGATCCCCGTGGCGGAGGGTGTGCTGCCGGCCGCGCGGCTGCTCCCCATGGCACGGGTCGTACGCGACGAGTCGCCGTACGCCACGGACCGGCCCGTGCTGTTCAAGGGTTCGGGGATGGCCTGGCAGGACGCGGTGGTGGCGGACGCGGCGGTGCGTGCACTCAACTCGCCCTGAGCCGACACCTCGTGGGACACGCGCACATGCAATGCCGAGTAGCCGAGTAATGGACGAGACAGCGACCCCGGCCGCGCCTACCGTCGACCCCATGGCTGACGCATGCTTCGGACACCCCCGGCTCGCCGCGATCTACGACCTCCTCGACCCCGACCGTGGCGACCTCGACGCCTACCTCCGAATCGCGGAGGATTTCGAGGCGCGCCGGGTGCTCGACATCGGGTGCGGCACCGGGGTCTTCGCGCTCCTCCTGGCCGCCCGCGGCATCGAGGTCGTCGGGGTCGACCCTGCCGCGGCCTCCCTGGACGTCGCCCGTGGCAAGCCCGGCAGCGAGCGGGTGCGGTGGGTCGAAGGCGACGCCACGACCCTCCCGCCGCTCCGGGTCGACCTCGCCACCATGACGGCCAACGTCGCCCAGGCGATCGCCGACCCATGGGCGTGGCAGAGCACATTGCGGGGCGCCTACGAAGCCCTGCGCCCCGGCGGACACCTCGTCTTCGAGACCCGCGATCCGGCACGCCGCGCCTGGGAGGAGTGGACCCTCGACCACACCCGTCAGGTGACGGACATCCCCGGCGTCGGGCCGGTCGAGACGTGGATCCAACTGACCGACGTGGACGGCCCGTTGGTGACCTTCCGCCAGACCTTCGTGTTCGCCTCGGACGGCGGCCGGACCCTGACCTCGGACTCGACGCTGGGCTTCCGGGGCAGGGAGGAGGTCGAGCGGGACCTGCTCGCGCACGGCTATGCGGTGACGGACGTCCGTGAGGCGCCCGGCCGCCCGGGGAAGGAGTTCGTCTTCGTGGCGCGGCGCCCGCTGTAGGGACCGACTCAGCCCGGTGGTGTGTACCGGCCGTCGATCGCCGTCCAGCCGCCGTCCACGAACAGCTGGCTGCCTGTCACGAAGGACGACGCGTCGGAGGCCAAGTAGACGACAGCACCCGCCAGTTCGTCGGGGCGGGACCAGCGGCCCAGGGCGCTCTTGTCGGCGTACGCGGCGGACCACTCCGGGACAGCGCGGATCTGCGCAGTCAGTGGGGTGGACACGACGCCCGGTGCGATGGTGTTCACGCGCACGCCGGACGGGCCCAGTTCGGCCGCCGCCGTGCGCGCGAGCTGGACGAGACCCGCCTTGGTCGCCGCGTACACACCCTGACCAGGTTCCACCGTCACGGCGCGGATCGAGCTGAAGCCGATGATGCTGCCCCGGCCGCGCTCCTCCATGCCGCGGCCGAACGCCCGCACCAGGTCGAAGGAGGCGCGCAGGTTGAGGGACACGACCCGGTCGAACTCCTCCGACGTGTAGTCGAGGAGGCGTTTACGGACGTTCGTCGCGGCCGTGAAGACGAGGATGTCGACCGGGTCGAGGTCCTCGGCCGCGCGACCGACCGCTTCGACATCGAGTACGTCCAGCGCGTACGCCGACATGCCGGGGGCCAGCGACGCCGACTCCTCGGCCGCCTTCAGGTCGCGGTCCGCGCACACCACCTGCGCGCCGTGCGCGGCCAGCGCCAGCGCACTCTCGCGGCCGATGCCACCGCCCCCGCCCACCACGACCGCCTTGCGACCGTCGAGGCGGAACAGGCTTGCGTAGTCGGTCAGTTGCGTCGGTTGCGGGGGTTGCGGGGAGTCCTGGGGCGTCACCGTGTCACCAGTCCTTCTTCGTCGTCGGGCGGATCACTGCCATCCGGGTCACCGTCAGTTCGTCGATCGCGAACCTCGGCCCCTCGCGGCCCGCCCCCGAGTCCTTCACGCCGCCATACGGCATGGTGTCGGAGCGGAAGCCGGGGACCTCGTTGACGATCACGCCGCCCGCCTCCAGGCGCTCCACGGCGGCGAACGCCGTGTCCAGGGAGGCGGTGTAGACGCTCGCGTGCAGCCCGTAGCGCGAGTCGTTGGCCAGGGCGAAGGCCGCGTCCATGTCCGGGACCGAGCGCAGGCACACCACCGGGCCGAAGACCTCCTCGCTCCAGACGGGCAGTGCAGGGTCCGGGTCCAGGAGGAGCACAGGACGCATTGCGCCATCCGTGATGTCACCGCCCACGGCGAGCACCGCACCCGACTTCACCGCCTCCTCGACCCACGTACGGACACGGTTCGTCGAGCCCTCGTCGATCAGCGCCGACACACGTGTCTCCGCGTCCCTCGGGTCGCCCGTCGCGATCCCCGGGATGCGTTGCTTCAGGAGCGCCACGAACTCCTCGCGCACCGCCTCCTCCACGATGACCCGCTGCACACTGATGCAGGCCTGCCCGGACGCGTAATAGCCGCCGCGCACGACCGCGTCCGCGGCGGCGTCGAGGTCGGCGTCGGCAGCCACCAACAGGGCGGCATTGGAGCCGAGTTCGAGGAGCGTCTTGGTGGGGGCGGCGTCACGCGCGATGCGGTGGCCGACGGCCGCGGAGCCGGTGAAGGAGACCGCGCCGACGCGGCGGTCCGTGGTGAGTGTCTCCCCCACCTCCGGGCCTCCGGTGACCAGTTGCACCGCCGACCGTGGCGCCCCGGCCTCCGCCAGTGCCTCGCGCAACAGGTGGACCAGCCACAGCGTGGCCAGCGGCGTCTGCGGGGCGGGCTTGGCGATGACCGGGCAGCCGGCCGCGAACGACGGTGCGAGCTTGTGCGCGGCGAGGAGCAGCGGGTAGTTGAACCCGGCGATGCCGACGACGACGCCGATCGGCTTGCGCGTCCAGAAGCCGAGCAGCCCCTCGCCCGACGGCAGCAGGTCGAGCGGCACCGTCTCGCCGTGCAGCCGAGCCACTTCCTCGGCGGACGTGCGCAGCGTCAGGAGCGTGCGGGCCACTTCCACCCGGCAGTCGACCAGGGGCTTTCCCGTTTCCAGGACGAGGAGGCGCTCGAAGTCGGCGCGGCGGGCGGCGATCGCGTCGTGCGTCGCCTGAAGGGCCGAGCTGCGGATGTGCGAGGGCAGGGCGCCGACGCGCGTGCGGATCGCGACCGCCTCGTCAAGGGCCCGGCGGGCCAGCGCCGTGTCGCCGACGGGCGCGCGGCCGATGACCGACCCGTCGTACGGGAAGCGCACGGCCTCGCTCGCGGGCGCCGGAAGCCAGGTGTCGCCGATGGGCAGTCCGTCGGGGAACTCCGCCAACAGGGCTTCCACGCCCGCGGGTTCTAGGTGAGAGGTCATGCGGGGCGCTCCTGATTGAGGTCGGCCGCCGTCACTCCGGCCAGCGCCTTCTCCAGCGTGGGCACGGCGGCGATCAGCCTGCGGGTGTACGGGTGTTGGGGGTTCTCGTAGAGCTCCTCGGTCGGCCCGCTCTCGACGATCTCGCCCGCCTGCATGACGGCGACGCTGTCGCACACGTGCCGTACGACGGACAGGTCGTGGGAGACGAAGACGAGGGTGAGGTTCAGCTCGTCGACGAGGTCGGCGATGAGGTTGAGGACCTGCGCGCGTACGGACACGTCCAAGGCGCTGACCGGCTCGTCGGCCACGATGATGTTCGGGCGCGGGGCCAGGGCGCGGGCGATGGAGATGCGCTGGCGCTGGCCGCCGGAGAACTGGTGCGGGTAGCGGCGCGCGGCGTCGGCGCCGAGGCCCACGGAGTCGAGGAGTTCGGCCACTCGCTCCTTGCGGTTCCCGATGCCCTGCGCGACGAGTGGCTCCGCCACGATGTCGCCCACCTTCATCCGTGGGTCGAGCGAGCTCATCGGGTCCTGGAAGACGAGTTGGAGGCGCTCGCGGACGAAGCGGAGTCGCCGTTCCTTGAGGCGCGTGATGTCACGGCCTTCGACCTCGACGGTCCCGCTCGTCGGCTTGTCGAGCCCCGCCAGGATGCGCAGCAGCGTCGACTTTCCGCACCCCGACTCCCCCACGATGCCGAAGCGCCCGCCGCGCGGCACGGAGAAGCTGACGCCGCGCAGCGCGTGCACGGGCTGGGAGGGCGTGCGCAGGGAAGCGCGCGGTCGGTGGTAGTCGCGGGTGACGTCGGTGACGCGGAGGGCGTCGCCGGTTGTCTGCTGTTCAGCCACGTCCTGCCTCCTGGGGGTCGGCGGTGCCCGCGTCCCGTACGCCGCCGTGGCCTCTCGGCACGGGGTGGAAGCACGCGTAGCCCGCGTCAGGGCCCGTCGCGGTCCACGCGGGGCGGGTCGCACACAGGTCGGTGGCCTTGGTGCACCGGTTGCGGAACACGCATCCTTCGGGAAAGGCGCCGGCCGATGGCACCGAACCGGCGATGGTGGCCAGTCGGCCGCGCTCGTCGACGGCCGTCAGGTCGGACGCGCCGATCAGGCCCTGGGTGTACCGGTGTCTGGGGCGTGTGAACACCTCGCGTACGGGACCGGATTCGACGATCCGGCCGCCGTACATCACCATGACGCGTTCGCAGGCAGTGGCAACCACGGCCAGGTCGTGCGTGATGAACAGGAGCGCCGAGCCGCGGTCCTTCACCCCGCGCACGATGAGGTCGAGGACGCGGGCCTGCACGGTGACGTCGAGCGCGGTGGTGGGTTCGTCGCACACCAGCAGTGCGGGGTCGTTGGCGAGGGCGATGGCGAGAACGACGCGCTGGCGCTGGCCGCCGGAGAACTGGTGCGGGTAGCCGCGCGCCGCGGCCGCCGGGTCCGGCAGGCCCACCTGGTCGAGGAGTTCCACGGCCGCGGCGTGCGCGGCGGCGCGGTCGGTCCGGGTGCGGTGGATGAGCAGCACCTCGGCGATCTGCCGGCCGATCCGCATCGTGGGGTTCAGGGCGGTCATGGGCTCCTGGAACACCATGGCCATGTCCTTGCCCCGTACGCGGGACATCCGCGCCTCGTCCGCCCCGACCAGGTCGTGGTCGACCCCGGCGAGCCGCACCGAGCCAGTGGCGTGCAGCCCTTCGGGGAGCAGTCCCATGAGGCTCAGCGAGGTCAGGGACTTGCCGGAGCCGGATTCGCCGATGAGGCCGACGCGTTCACCGGAGCGGATGGTGAACTCGACGTCCTGGACCAGTGGTTGGCCGCCTGCGGTGGTCACGTCGAGCCCGTGGACTCTCAGTACGTCGTCGCTCGCGGCAGCGGCGCTCATCGGTGATCCTCCACCTTGGGGTCGAAGCGGTCGCGCAGCCCGTCGCCGAGCAGGTTGAATCCGAGGACGGCCACCGCGATCGCGAGGCCGGGGAAGACGGCGAGGCGGGGCGCGGCGGCGAGGAGTTCCTGGCTCTCCTGGAGCATCCGGCCCCAGGACGGGGTGGGCGGCGGGGTGCCGAAGCCGAGGAAGGAGAGCGCGGCCTCGGCGAGGACGGCGATGGCGAAGCCGACGGAGGCCTGCACGATGATCAGGCTGCTGACGTTGGGCAGTACGTGGCGCAGCGCGATGGCGAACGGTCTGCGTCCGGCGGCGCGGGCGGCCAGTACGTACTCGGTGCTCATGACCTGGAGGGTGCCGCCGCGGATCAGGCGGGCGAAGCCGGGGATGGAGGCGATGCCGATGGCGACCATGGCGACGCCCGTCCCCGCTCCGTATACGGCGGCGAACATGATGGCGAGCAGCAGGGCGGGGAACGCGAGGATCAAGTCGTTGCCGCGCATGAGGAGTTCGCCGAGCCGGCGCGAGCCCATCCCGGCGAGGATGCCCAGCGGGACACCGACGACTGCGGCGACGCCGACCGCGACCAGGCCGACGTAGAGCGTCGTCCGCGAGCCGATCATGATCTGGCTGAAGACATCACGCCCGAACTTGTCGGTGCCGAACCAGTACTCGGCGGACGGGTCCTGCATCCGCACGGCGGGGTCGACCAGCGTCGGGTCGTGCGGCGTCCAGAGGAAGGACAGCAGGGCCACCGCGACCACGAGCGCGACGACGATGCCGCCGACAAGGAGGGAGCCGGGCAGGGGCCTGCGGCGGCGACGTACCGACACACCACCGTCCGAGATGTTCGAGATATTCGAAGCAGCCATCACCCACGCACCCTGAGTCGGGGGTCGATCAGCACATAGGCCAGGTCGACGAGGAAGTTCACGAGCAGCACCGCCGCCGCGAGGATCATGACGACGTCCTGCACGACGATGAGGTCCCGGCCGGCGACGCTGTCGAGCAGGAGACTGCCGAGCCCCGGAATCACGAAGGCGCGCTCAATGACGACGGCGCCGACGAGGAGTGTCGCCAGTTGCAGCGCCAGGACGGTGACGACCGGCACGGCCGCGTTGCGCAGCCCGTGCCGTACCAGTGCCTTCATCGGGCGCAGGCCTTTGGCGCGGGCGGTGCGCAGGTAGTCCTCGCGCAGCACGTCGAGCACGGAGCTGCGGACGTAGCGGGTGAGGACGGCGGCCTGTACCAACCCCAGTGACAGCGCGGGCATCAGCAGTTGCTTGAGGAAGAGCACCGGATCGTCGGCCGGTGGTGTCCAGCCGTTCGCCGGCAGCCAGCCGAGCCCCACCGCGAACACGGTGATCATGAGGATGCCCGCGAGGAACGCCGGTACGGCGACGCCCACTTGGGACAGCGCCGACAGCACGAGTCCGGACGGTTTGCGGTGCCGCACCGCCATCAGCGTGCCCAGTGGCACCGCCACGATGCAGGCGATCACCATGCCCGTTCCGACGAGCCACAGGGTGACCAGGAGGCGGTCGGCGAGCTGCGGGCCGATCGGTGTGTGCGAGATGTAGGAGTTGCCGAGGTCGAAGGTGACCAGGTCGTGCAGCCAGCTGACGTACTGGTCGACGAGGGAGCGGTCGAGGCCGAACTGTGTGCGCAGTTGGGACACCGCGGAGTCGGACGCCCCGGTCCCGAGGGCGACGCGCGCGGGGTCTCCCGGCAGCACCGCCATGAACGCGAACACCACGACGGAGCTCACGAACAGGCTCGCCAGCAGGATCGCGATCCGCTGCACCAGACGGACGATCATCGGTTCGGGCCGCCTTTCAGGACCGGTCGGTCCGGCCGGACCGGCTCAGGCCGGTGAGGTCCAGGGATTCGGTGACACTGTTGACCGGCAGTCCTGTGATGTCCGCGTCCGCCACCATCAGGTTCGGCAGCAGGAACAGCCAGTCCGCGGCGGCGTCCTTCGACAGCGTCCGGGCGGCGGCGCGCATCGCGGCGGCCTGCTCCTTCTGGCTGCCGGTGTCCGCCTTCGCCAACAGCTCGCGGAACGCGGCGTTGTCGTAGCGGGTGTAGTACTTCTTGTCGCCGAACACGGCGGGCATGTCACGGGGTTCGACGTGGGACATGATCGTCATGTCGTAGTCGGCGTTCTTGAAGACGGTGGTCAGCCAGGCCGCGGGGAACTCCAGCTGGCTCAACTCGACTTTGAAACCGGCCTGTTCGAGCTGACTCTTGACGACGGTGCCGCAGGCGGCGGCGTACGGCAGCGTCGGAATTCGCAGCCGTACTGTGCGCCCGGCCTCGCCCGATTCCTTGAGGAGCGTGCGCGCCTTGTCCCGGTCGTACGGGTACTGGTCGGTGAGGTCCTGGTACCAGGGGTCGGTGGGCGGCACCATGCTGCCGATGAGCTTGCCTCGTCCGCCCCAGCAGGTGTCGACGAGGGCCCGGTGGTCGATGGCGTAACGGACCGCCTGCCGGGCCTTCTTGCTCTTCATGGGCCCTGAACCGTTGTTCAGCGAGAGCATCACCTCGCCGTTGGTCGAACCCTCGATGACGCGGTACTTGGGGTTGTTCTCGAAGCGGTAGAGGGAGTCCGGTGACTGCATCGCGCCGATGACATCGATGGTGCCCGTGAGCAGCGCGTTGTTCATCGCCGTCGGGTCCTTGAAGTACTTCAGCGTGACCGTGTCGAAGTGCGGTGCGCGGCCCCAGTAGTCCGGGCGGCGGGCGAGGGTGATCGAGTCGCCGCGGTTCCAGCTTTTCAGCTCGTACGGTCCGGTGCCGACCGGGTCGGTGGCGAGCTTGTCGACGCCGGTGCGGCTGAACATGGCGCCCGTGCGGGTGGTCATCCGGTACAGCCAGTCGTTGCTGGGCCGCTTCAGCGTCACCTTCAACTCGTCGCGGGCGACGGCCCGTACGCGGTCGACGACGCTCATCTGTGCCTTGAGTGCCACGGTCCACTTGGGGACGACGCGCTCGATGGAGAACTTGGCGTCCTCGGCGGTGAACGGGGCGCCGTTGCTGAACTTCGCGTTCTTGGTGAGGTGGAAGGTGTACGTCCTGCGGTCCTTCGACAGCTCCCACGACCTCGCGAGCGACGGCTTGATCTTGCCGTGCTGGTCGAGCTTCACGAGGTTCTCGTAGACGTTGTAGAGCAGCGCCTGCGGGATGGCGGCGCCGTCGGTCTTCGTGAAGTCGAGGTTGGCGGGCTCGGCGGTGACACCGACCGCGAGGGAGTCGCCGGGGCCCTCGGGGCGGGATCCGGCGGCGGTGGAACCGGCGGAGCAGGCCGTGGCCAGGAGCAGAAGACAGCAGGCCAGGAGGGGCGCGGCCGTCCGGACGTGGTGCCCGCGCCGTCGGTCCTTGCTCATGCACGACACCTTCCGCCGTAACTGGCCTGACCAGTAAGCTCACTTGACAGGTACCGTGTCGACTTAGGCGGTACCTGTCAAGAGGGTGGTACCTGTCCACCGGCACGAGGGAGAGGGTGCGGATGTCCGCTGAACGGAACCTGGCCACCATGTCCGCCGTCGAGATGACCGCCCGCTTCGCGGATCGCACGGTGTCTCCGGTCGAGGTGCACGACGCCGTGCAGTCGGTGATCGAGGCGCGCGAGGGCGAGTTGAACGCGTTCTGGGTGCGGGACCCCGCCGAGTCCCGCAAGGCGGCAGCGGCGAGCGAGGCACGTTGGGCGGCCGGTGAGCCGCTGGGGCCGATCGACGGCGTGCCGGTGACCCTCAAGGAGAACATCGCCCGCAGAGGTGTCCCGATGCCTTCTGGCAACGCGGGGGTGGAGCCGGTGGTCCCCGAGCGGGACGCGCCGATCACCGCACGGGTCCTGGAATCGGGCGGATCGGTCCTCGGCTCGACCGTCATGCCCGACTGGGGCATGCTCTCCTCCGGTGTCTCCAGCCGGCACGGCATCACCCGCAGCCCCTGGAACCCGGCCTGGACGACCGGCGGTTCGAGCTCCGGGGCGGGCGCGGCGGCCGCGGGCGGGTACGGGCCGCTGCACGTCGGCTCGGACATCGGCGGCTCGATCCGGCTTCCCGGTACGTGGCTGGGCCTGGCCACCCTCAAGCCGAGCGACGGCCGAGTCCCGCTGGACACACCGTACTTGGGGCGGGCTGCGGGCCCGATGGCGCGCACGGTCGCGGACCTGGCCCTGTTCATGCGGGTCCTGAGCAGGCCCGACGCGCGCGACTGGACGAGCCTGCCGCCGCAGGACATCGACTGGTCGCGGCCGCGGAGCGAGGTGCGCGGGCTGCGGGTCGGCCTGCACCTGGACGCGGGGTGCGGAGGCCCGCGGGATCCGGAGGTGGTGGAGGCGGTGCGCAGGGCGGCCGACACTTTCGAGTCGGCGGGGGCGACGGTCGAACCGCTGGAGCCCTTCATGTCCCAGCAGCTCCTGGACGACCTGGACCTGTTCTGGCGGGTGCGCTCCTGGAACGACCTCCGCGCGCTCTCCCCCGAGGCGGCGCTGCGCGTCCATCCGTACATCATGGGCTGGTGCCGCGAGGGCGCCGACGTGCCCGGCACGCGGGTGCTCCGCTGCTACCAGCAGATCATGCGCATCCAGGCCCTGACGGTGGCGGCGACGCTCCCCCACGACATCGTGCTCTCGCCGGTGGCGCCTGTGGCAGCGTTCGCGGCGGAGCAGCCGATGCCGTTCATGGAACCGGGCAAAACGATGTCGCACATCGGCTTCACGGCCCCGTACAACATGTCGGGCCAGCCCGCCGCGACGGTCAACTGCGGCTTCACGGCGGACGGTCGGCCCATCGGCGTACAGATCTCGGGGCGCCGCTTCGACGACCTGGGCGTCCTCCAGGCGGCGGCCTGGTACGAGCGGAACCGTCCGGCCGAGGCCGTACCGCGCTGGCCCGACCGGGCCCCTCAGGGCAAGCAGGAGGAGACGCCGTGACGTCGGCAGACGGCGGGCCACGGTTTCAGCAGGTGGCGCCGGTACGGCTCTACCAGCGGATCGTCGAGCAGATCGAGCAGGCGATCGCGTCCGGGGATCTGAAGCCGGGTCAACGCCTGCCGAGTGAACGTGAGTTGGTCACGCAGTTCGGCGCGAGCCGCCCCACGGTGCGCGAGGCGCTGCGTGTCCTGGAGAGCGGTGGTCTCATCCGTTCCCGCCACGGCGACCCGCACGGCCCGGAGATCCTGCCGTTCACGACGGCCGGACTGGCCAAGGAGATGACCCGCCTGGCCCGCCTCGAGCACATCTCGATGGCCGAGCTGATCTCCTTCCGCATGATCCTCGACGGCTCGGCCGGCCAGCTCGCGGCACACCTGCGCACGGACGCCGAACTGTCCGCGATGGAGGAGACGGTGACGGCGATGACACACGCCATCGACGCGGGCCACGAGGAGTTCAGCACGGCGGACGTGGCGTTCCACGAGGTGGTGGCGCGGGCCAGCCGCAACGCGCTGCTGGAGGTCTCCAACCAGGTCGTCCGCGGAGCGGTCCGCACCCTGATCGCCGACAAGGTCGCCCACGCGGACAACCGCGAGGCCCTGATGCGCACGTCACTCCGCCACCACCAGGAGGTCCTGGAGGCCATCCGCACCCACGACGGCCTCGCGGCGGCCCGCATCTCACGCCGAACGCTGTACGACTACTACGCGGGGTATGTGCCGGAGGAGGACCAGGCACCGTTGCTGGCGCTGGTGGACGGGGAGGAGGACTGATCACCGTGTCAGGCCCAGACAGGTCCGGGTCACGTATCCGATCCGGTGGATCGAATGGGTGAACGGCCCCACCGAGCACTGGCGTTCGGCACTAGCCTCGCGTCATGAGTGATGAGCGATTGGAGTTTCGTGCCGGGCGCGACGACTACGGAATGGCGCGTTGGGTGGACGGACTGGTGCAGGAGCGGGAGCAGCGCGGCGACGAGTTGTGGGTCAAGGTTCTGCCTGCGTACTCCGCGTCGGACGAGGACGCTCAATGGGTACGGCAGGACGAAGTCCGCGGGGCGTCCGGCCTCTCGTAGACCCAAAGTGCCGCAAGGGGGACCTGCGTGAGGATCGGGTACGGGACGAAGCCGCCCGAGCGGGTCGGAGTTGTCGGAGTGGGGGTGCTCGGGGCCTGTGTGGGGTGGCATCTGGCGCGGCGCGGTGTGCGGGTGGTTCTGCTCGATGCCGGGCGGGTCGGCGAAGGCGTCAGCGACTGGTCCTTTTCGTGGGTCAATGCCAGCAACAAGACCGTCAGCAGGTCGTACTTCGACCTGAACGTCGCGGGGCTCGCGGCGCACCGTGAGCTGGCCTGGGTGATCGGGGCGGGCTCGTGGTGGCATCCCACCGGTCATCTGCGCTGGGCTGACGGTGTCGCGGCGGAGGCAAAGCTCGTGAAGACGGCCGAGCTGCTGGGGAGGTGGGGGTATCGGGTCGAGGCGTGTACGGGGGCCGAGGTGCGGCGCCGATTCGAGCCCGCGCTCGCCCTCCCCGACGAAACCCGCGTGCTGTTCTACCCCGACGAGGCCTGGGTGCAGGGGCGGCGGCTCGTCGGCCGGCTGGTCGAGGAGGCCGTCGCGGCGGGCGCGGAACTACGGGCCGGCGCCGCCGTGCGGGACATCGGCACCGGGGCGGACGGAAGTGTCAGGACACTTGTCCTCTCCGATGGCAGCACACTGGACGTCGGCACCGTCGTGAACGCCGCAGGACCCGACGCCTCCCACGTCGCCGGGCTCGTCGGACGTCACCTGCCGATGCGCCGGGAGCCCGGCGCCGTCACACGGATCGAGTGCGCCGAGGTGCCGGTACGCCGGGCCATGCACACACCGCACATCGAGATTCGCCCCGACGGGAACACGTCCGTGGTGCTCCACAGTCGCGAGATCGACGCGCTTATCGCCGCGGACGAGGGCCCCGCGGATCCGCACGATCTCGGGCAGCTGCTCCACGCGTCCGCACAGCGCGTCGTCCCCGCGCTCGGAAACGCCCGCGTCGCACGGACACGTGTCGTCAACCGGCCCATCCCCGCCGACGGATTCCCCTCCGTGGGAGCCGTGCCGGACGTGCCGGGCTACTACGAAGCCGTCACTCACAGCGGCATCACCCTCGGCCCGGTCATCGGCCGGCTGCTCGCCTCGGAGATCCTCGGCGGGCGGAGCGACGAGCTGCTCGCGGGCTTCCGGCCCGGGCGGTTCCCCGGCTAGCGGAAGGTCACCCACCTCCACGGCTACTCATTCATGACAGTCCGACGTCCCGCACGCCCCGTGCGCGGACGTCGAACGCGGCACGTCCAGCGTCGGATTGCGGTCGAAGAAGCCGAACGGTTTGAGTGTGAAGCCCGTGCGGTCGACCGGCATGATCGGCCAGTCCTCGGGGCGCGGAGCGTGGGTGAGGCCGAAGGTGTGCCACAGGGTGAGGGGCCGGCCGTCGAGGTCGCGGTCCGCCGCGGCGTACGCGGGCAGGCCCGCCCCGCCGGGGTGCTGGTTGACGAAGTCGCCCGCCGGATAGCGCTCGGCGGCGTCGGAGCGGGTCACCCAGAGATGCCTCGTGGCGAAGGCCGCGCGCGCGGCGACCGAGGACGCCGGATCGGCGAGCAGGGTCGGTTTCCCCTCCGGGAACAGTGCGTAACCGACCGGCCGGCCCAGCTGGTTGAGGGATTCCGGGTTGGTGACATGCCATGTGCGGTCGGCGGCCGGGTCGGCGTCGCGCTGGGCCGCGCGCTCGGTGAGCAGCGGGGTGCGGCGCAGCGTGAAGGCGTTGCCGCGCCGGTTCTCCGGGCCGACCGGTACGCGGACGGCGTCGACCTCCTCGACGCGGTTGGCGATCCCGTCGACGGCCATGTCGAGGCGTGCGCAGAACAGGTGTTGGTGGAAGGGGGCGCCGAGCCCCGGCGCGATCTCGGCCCGGAACCGGTCGTCGCCCTCGTACGCGGCCGTGAAGACGACACCGGTCGCCTTGGCCTCGAAGGCGATGGTGCCGTCGAGGTACAGGTACCAGTAGAAGCCGTAGTCGTAATTGCCGATGGTGGTGAAGAAGGAGAGCACCATGCGGCGCTGGCGCCGGGTCTCCGCCGAGCCCGCCCACAGGTCGGTGTGTTTCCAGAGGATCCCGTCGTCCTCCTCGTGCAGGCAGATCGCGTTGCGCAGCGTTCTCGGTTCGCCCTGCTCGTCGGCGATGACGGCGTCCAGGTATGTGATGTCGCCGACGCAGTCGCAGCCCAGTTCAAGGGAGTTGGCGCAGCGACCGATCAGGTACTCGCCGGTGTCGAAGTAGTTCTGCCAGGAGCGCACCGGGGACGGGTCGGCGTAGGGCACGACCATTTCCGCGATCGAGGCGCGGTGCACGATCGGGCGGGTGCGGCCGGTGTCGCGGTCGGCGAAGGCGACACGGTGCAGGACGAGTCCCTCACGGGCGTCGAAGCCGATGTCGAGCGACCAGTTCTCCCACGTCAGGCGGTGGCCGTCGAGGGCGAAGCTCGGGCCTTCCGGCTGGGTGATCTCGATGGGGCGCTGGGTGGTGCGCGGCGCTCCCGCGACCTCGAGGTCGTCGAAGTTGCCCGAGCCGGTGGGGACGGGGACGGGTCCGAGGTCGATGACCTGGTCGACGGTGCGGTGGGTGACATCGACGTAGCCGACGAGCCCGTCGACGGGGTGCGCCCAGGCGTGGTCCGCCTCGTGGTCCTGCACGAAGGCCAGTCCGCGCAGGATGCGCCGTCCGCTCTCCTGCGGGTACTCGTCGGTGTACGCACCGGCGGACAGGGGTGCGACCCGCACCTTCCGGACGTCGAGGCCCCGGCCCTCCAGGGCTGCGAGCCACCGTTCGTCCTTGGCGAGCAGCTCCTCGACGGCGCCGAACTCCTCTTCCAACACCGGCAGTTGCCCGTCCTTCACCGGGTCGAGCCGCCGGTCCGTCACCACGCGCCGGTCCGCCAGGGACACCACCACGTCGTGGGCGGGCGCCCCGGCCGTGTCCTGGAGCAGGACCCGCACCCGGCGCCAGTCGCACGTACCGGCCCCGCCGTCGAACAGGGCTTCCTTCGCGGGCTCTTCGAGCCCTAGGTAGGCGAAGCGGGTCGTGTCGGCGAGCAGGCCCGCGGCGCTCAGGATGTTCCGGGCAGTCCGGATCTCCTCGGCGGTCACCGGTGCGAGCGGATCGTGATCGTGCAGGTCACTCATGAGACGCTCCCGAAGCTTTGCCGTACGTCCGTGTCACCGCGAACGTAGGCCGGTGGAATCGCGCCGGAGCGGCAGCGCGTGCACGCGTAGGCGCCATTGCGTGCACCCAGTGGTGTCCCGCGCCGCGCGCGAAGGGTCAGGGTCGCAGCATGCCGTCCCCGCCGGGAACGGTCCACCGAGCGACCTACGGAGTACGCACATGGACCATCGCCATGACCACCTCTACATCGGCGGAACGTGGGTTCGCCCCAGCACCGAGCGGCGCCTGACGCCCGTCGACCCGAGCACGGAGCTGCCGCTCGGGTCGGTTCCCGAGGCGGTGGAGGCGGATGTCGACGCGGCGGTGCACGCCGCCCGTACCACCTTCGACTCCCTTGGAGGCTGGGCCAGTTGGGATCCGGCGCGGCGCGCCGAGGTGATGGAGCGGTTCGCCGCGGAACTGGACGCGCGGGCGCAGGACATCGCGACGCTGGTCAGCGCGCAGAACGGGATGCCCGTGAGCATCGCCCGGCAACTGGAGGTCGGCTACCCCGGCGCGGTGCTGCGCTACTACGCGGGTCTGGCCCGCGAGACCGCGTTCAGCGAGGTGCGTACCGGGCTGCTCGGCGGCTCGGTGGAGGTGCGCCGGCTGCCGGTGGGGGTCGTGGCGGCGATCGTGCCGTGGAACTATCCGCAGGTCCTATCCATGTTCAAGATCGCGCCCGCGATGGCGGCCGGCTGCACGGTGGTGCTCAAGCCGTCCCCGGAGACGGTGCTCGACACGTTCCTGGTCGCCGAGGCCGCGCAGGCCGCCGGGGTGCCGGCCGGGGTCCTCAACATCGTTCCGGGCGGGCGCACGGCGGGCTCCCACCTGGTGGCGCATCCGGGCGTGGACAAGGTCGCGTTCACCGGCTCGACGGCCGCGGGCCGCGCCATCGGCGAGACCTGCGGTCGCCTGCTGCGGCCCGTGACACTGGAGTTGGGCGGCAAGTCGGCCGGCATCGTCCTCGACGACGCCGAACTGGACCCGGCGGCCATCGGTCAGGACCTCGTCGCGGCGACGCTCACCAACAACGGCCAGACCTGCTTCCTCAGCACCCGCGTCCTCGCCCCGCGCGGCCGCTACGCCGAAGTCGTCGACCTCGTCACCGACCTGGCCCGCTCGCTGCCCGTCGGCAACGCCCTCGACACGGAGACCCTGATCGGCCCTCTGGTCAGCGCCGCACAGCGCGAACGGGTCGAGGGGTACGTGGCCAAGGGCCTCGCCGAGGGCGCCCGGCTCACCACGGGCGGCCGCCGCCCCGCCGGCCTGAGGCGCGGCTGGTTCCTGGAGCCGACCGTCCTCGCCGACGTCGACAACTCCTGGACCGTCGCCCGCGAGGAGATCTTCGGCCCGGTCCTGTGCGTCATCCCCTACGAGGACGAGGAGGACGCCGTCCGCATCGCCAACGACTCCGACTTCGGACTCGGCGGCACCGTATGGACCGCCGACCCGGAACGCGGCACGGCCGTCGCCCACCGCGTGCACACCGGCACGATCGGCGTGAACGGCTATCTCCCGGACCCCGTCGCCCCGTTCGGCGGCACGAAGACGAGCGGCCTGGGCAGCGAGCTGGGGCCCGAGGGGCTCGCGGCGTATCTGCGGTTCCAGAGCGTGTATGGCGTGGGCACCAGCCGAGCCAAATCAAGCCCCGCCGGCGATTGAGGCGCGGGTCCGGGGCAGCCATATCCACCCCTCCGACGACCGCCGAGCGGGGACCGGACCAGCCATATCAAGCCCCTCCGGCAATTGAGGAGCGGGGTCCGGGGCGGAGCCCCGTGGCGTGGGGGCGGCCCACCGCCACGGGCCGGTGGCTGGGCGGTCACCGCATGAACAGCCCCCCGTTGGCGTCCCAGCACGCCCCCGTCACCGTGTCCGCGTGCTCCGCGGAGAGCAGGACGACCATGTCGGCGATGAACTGCGGGCGGCCGAGGCGGCCCACCGGGATCATCGCCTCGGTCTGCGCGAGCTTCTCCGGGTCCACGGTGCGCCGCACCACCGGCAGGTCCTGCGGCCCCGGCGAGACGGCGTTGACGGTGACGCCGCGCGGGCCGAGGTCGCGGGCGAACACCTTGGTGAGCGTCGCGACGCCGCCCTTGGACGCCGCGTAGTGCGCCCCGGTCGCCGTGCCGCCGTTCTGGCCCGCGAGCGAGCCGAGGTTGACGATGCGTCCGTAGCCTCGCTCGGCGAAGTACGAGCCAAAGACCTGGCAGCCGAAGAAGGTCCCGTGCATGTTGGTCTCCACCACGGCGGCGAAGCTCTCCGGGGTGATGTCCATGAGTGACTCGACCTTGGAGTGCCCGGCGTTGTTCACGAGGACGTGCACCGCGCCCCAGCGTTCGACGAGCCGGTCGCGGGCGCGGGTGAAGGCGTCCTTGTCGCGGACGTCGAGGGCGAGGCCGACGGCGTTCTCGCCGGTGGGGTCGAGTTCGGCCGCCGCCTTGACCGCGGCCTCCTCGTCCAGGTCGGTCAGGGCGACCCGGTATCCGTGGTCGTAGAAGCGTGCGGCGATGCAGCCGCCGAGGCCGCCGGCGGCGCCGGTGACCAGGACCACGCGCTCCCCCGTGCCCTCGGGGCTCACTTCGTCACGTCCGGGAGCGGACGGCCGACGCGGGCCTCGATCTTCATGTACCGCCACAGGCCGTGCTCGCCGACCTGCACGGTACGGAAGAGGTTGCAGGCCGCGGCGACGGTCGGCTGGTCCACGACGTCGGCGAGGACATAGCTGGTCCAGGGCCAGGAGCCGGAGGGACCGACCATGTGCTGGTCGTCGTCGATGGTGCCGATGACGTTCAGTCCCGGCAGTTCGTGCAGTTGGCGCAGCATGCTGGTGAAGCCGTCCCAGACCGCCTTGCCCTGCCCGGTCGGCAGGTCGAAGAAGTTCTGGTTGACGCCGATGCAGAACAGCACCCGCAGAGGTGTCTGGGGGGAAGCGGACATGTGGGTCACACCTTTCTTAGGGGTTCTCATGCCGTAGGGGTTCTCGTGAGCAAAGGTCAGATATAGCCGGGGAACGGGTCGACGCCCATGAGCACCGCCCCCGCCCCGTCGTACAGGCCCTCCTGCAAGAACGCGTGCTGCGGCACCACGGAGGCGTCCCGCAGACAGCGCTGCATCGGGCTGCCGTCCGCGATGGCCCGGATGCCCGCGAGTTGGTAGGCGCTGCGGGCGACCTCGAAGGAGTCCTGCGCGAGGGCCGTGGAGGCGAGGCGCAGCAGGCTCGCCTGGTGGTCGGTGGCCGGGTCGCCGCGCAGCACGGTCTCCCACACCTCTTCGGTGATCTCGTAGAAGAACGCGCGGGCCGAACGCAGCCGGGCCTCCGCGCGGCCCACCGCGATCCGGTACGCGGCACGGTCGGCCGCGACCGGGCCTCCGGTGTAACTGGCGCGCCCGCCCTCCGTGATGACCTGGTCGAGCGCGGCCCGCGCCACGCCGAGGCCGACGACGGCGAGGACTTGGGCGGCGTAGGGCACGGCCGGGTAGCGGTAGAGCGGTTCGTCGACGGTCGGCTCGCCGCCGCGGACGAAGGTCCACTTCTCGGGTACGACGACGCCGTCCACGGCGAGGTCGTGGCTGCCGGTGCCGCGCATCCCGATGACGTCCCAGTTCTCGACGATCTCGACGTCCTCGGGGCGCAGCACCGCCGTGCGCGGCCGGCCCGCCCGGTCCTCGCCCACCTTGATGCCGACGCCGAGGGCGTCGGCTCCCTTGCAGCCGCTCGCGAACTTCCAGCGGCCCGAGACCCGGTAGCCGCCGTCGACGGGTTCGGCGGCCTGTACGGGGAAGAGGCCGCCGGCGAAGGCGACGTCGGGCCCGTCCGCGTACAGCCGCTCCTGGGTCTCCAGTGGCAGCGCCGCGAGATAGATCAGGGAGGAGCCGAAACTCGCGACCCAGCCGGCCGACCCGTCGACCCGCGAGATCCGCTCGATCAGGCGCAGGAACGCGGCCGGTGGCAGTGGTTCGCCGCCGAATCGGCGGGGGGCACTGGCGCGGTAGAGGCCCGCCTTCTTGAATTCGGCGATCATGTCGCGTGGTACGTGCCGCGCGGTCTCGAATTCCGCCCTGCGCTCGGCCACCAGGTCAAGCACGTGCTCGAAGGCCGCTTCGGTGGCGGTCGAGGGCGGGTCCAGCGTCTGTGTCATGAGTAATTCCCCTGCCTGGGCTGCGAGTTGATCGCTCGAACTCGATGCACTCATCACGCTATGCGGGTCACCGTGAGCCAACAATTGGGAATGGGTGGTGGAGCGTAGGGGATTTCCCTGATCGTTTACGCCGCTGGGGCCCGCAGCGGCAGTCTGAACCGGAAGACGGTGCCGTGCGGGGAGTTCGGGAACGCCTCGATCTCGCCGCCGTGGCGGGTGATGATGCGGTGGCTCAGGGCGAGGCCGATGCCGTGTCCGTTGCCCTTCGAGGTGAACACTCCGTCGAAGATCCGCCCGCCCGAGGACGCCGGAAGGCCGCCGCCGGTGTCGCGCACCTCGACCTCGGCCCAGTCGGCGTTCCTGCGGGTGCAGATGGTGACCTCACCCGGTTCGTCGGGCCAACGGGCCATCTCCTCAAGCGCGTTGAAGGCGAGGTTCATGACGACCTGCCCGATGAGCACCTTCTCGCAGCTGACGGGCAGGTCCTCCGGCGCCCGTTCCCAGCGCACGGCGACCTGGTGCGCCCTGGCCCGTACGTCCACGAAGTAGGCGCAGTCGGCGACGATGTCGTTGACGTCGACGGACCGTTTCGCGTCCTCCAGGCGCACCACGTAGGCGCGCAGGCTCGACAGGATCGTGGTGGCGCGCTCCAGTTGGCGGGTGGCGTGGTCGAGGCCCCAGCGCAGCGAGCCGGACTCAGGGGTGTCGTCGATGCGGCCGAGTGCGCCCGCGACGAAGTTGTGGGCGGCCGCGATGGGTTGGCTGACCTCATGGGCGATGGCCATCGCCATGTCACCCATGGCGTTGTAGCGCGCCAGGTGGTTGAGGTACTGGGCGTCGCGCCGGTGTTCCTCCTCGGTGTGCACCGTGTCGGTGATGTCGTGGAAGAGGAGAAGCAGGCCCCGCAGGTCGTTCTCGATGTCGATGTACTGGCTGCGCGCCGCGAACCAGCGCTCGGGTCCGCCGCCGGCGTCGTCGGCGACCGCGAGGCGGTAGCGGGCGTCGGTGGGCCGGCCGCCGCGTGAGGTGTCCTTCAGTACGTCGCGCAGGACGGCGGTGGAGTCGGCGGCGAGGAACTCGGTGAAGTCGCTGCCGTGCAGGTCGTCGGGGTCCCGGTCGAGCAGGATGCCGGCCGATTCGCCCGCGAAGACGATACGGCCGTCGTCGTCGAGCACGACGATGCCCTCGTCGAGGTTGCGCAGGAACGCTTGGAGCCTGGCCTCGGTGCGGGTGAGGTCGCGGCGGGTGGCCTTCTCCTCGGCGATGTCGCGGAACTGCACCATGACGACGGGGCCGGTGGAGAGTTCCACACGCTTGGCGAGCGCCTCGCTGAGGATGTCACTGCCGGACTTCGACCGGTAGCACCACTCGATGCGGCTGCGGCCCTCGTCGGCGGCCCGTTGCAGCCAGGCGACGCCGATGTGCCGCGCGTACTGCGCCGCGTTGGAACTCATGTCGGGGGCCTTGAGCGGCTTGAGCTCGTCGAGGGTGAAGCCGAACGCGGTGAGCGCGGCCGGGTTGGCCCACAGGATGTCCTTGGTGTGTGCGTCGTGCACCAGGACGCAGTGGTCGATGACCTCGAAGAGGCGGGCCAGGTCGGGGCAGGCGAGGTCGGCGGTGGCGGGCATCAGGGTGTGTCACACCTCTTCGGGGCGCAGGCCGCAGCGCATCATGTCGCCGATGAGGGCGCCGAGGGTGTCGGCGTGCGTCTTCTCGCGGATGCGCGCACGGTGGGCGTCGACCGTCTTCAGGCTGATGCCGAGCTGCCGCGCGATCACCTTGCTGGGGATGCCCTCGACGACCTGGCGCAGGATCTCGCGTTCCCGCGGGCTGAGGTGGGTGATCCGCTCACGCAAGGAACGCTGCTCGGCGCGGCGCGCGTAGCGCTCACCCGCCACCCGCAGGGCCTTTTGCAGGATGTCGAGCAGCCGCTGGGGATCGTACGGCTTCTCCAGGAAGTCGACGGCTCCGGCCTGAAGAGCGCGCACCGACATGGGGATGTCACCGTGCGCGGACACGAAGACGATGGGCAGCGCCGCGCCCTGGGCGTTGAGGAGTTCCTGTACGTGGAATCCGCCGATGCCCGGCATGCGTACGTCGAGGACGAGGCAGGCCGGGCGGTCCGGGTCGAAGGCGGCGAGGAAGGTGTCGGCGTCGGTGAACCACTCCGTTTTGATGTGCACGGATTCCAGCAGCCAGGCCAGGGAGAGGCACAGTTGCTCGTCGTCGTCGAGCACGTAGACGAGGTCGGGCGCCGGTTCACTCATGATTCCTCGCTTCCATCGTACGTGCGTGCCCGCTCCGCCCCGCCCGGCCGCAGCAGGCCGAGGACCACTCCCCCGGCGAACACCGCGACCACGGTCAGTTCCAGGACCAGCGCCGTGCCGCCGGACGCGGAGACCAGGGTGGTGAAGTTGCGCAGCGCCAGTACCGTCGCGCCGCACAGCAGGGCGATCGCCAGCAGCGGAGCGAGCACGGTGTGCCAGATCCTTTCATCGAGCCGGGTTCTGCGGAAGAACACGATCACGGACATCGAGGTGAGCAGGTACAGCAGCATGAGGGCGAGCACGCTGACGCCGCCGCCCCAGGTCAGCAGCGTGAGCACCGGGTCTGCCCCGGCGACGGCGAACGGCACGACGAGGACCGCGGCGAGCGCCGTCTGCGCCAGGCTCGCCGCATACGGCGCCCCGTGCCGGTTGGTGCGGGCGAGCGCGCGGGGCAGCACCCCGGCCCGGCCGAGGGAGTGGAAGTAGCGGTTGATCCCGTTGTGGAAGGCGACGACGCCCGCGAGCAGCGAACTGGCCAGCAGGACCTGCGTGACATCACCGGCCCAGCCGCCCAGCGTCTGCGTGAGGGGTGTGAGGACGACGGAGGTGGCATCGCCTTCCCTCAACGCGCTGAGCGCGGCGCCCTGGACGCGGTCCGCGCCGTAGTAGCTCACGATCATCCAGGAGACGAAGGCGAAGAACAGCGAGATCACCGCGACCGACACATAGGTTGCCCGAGGCACCGTGCGCGCGGGGTCCCGTGCCTCCTTCGCGTACAGGGCGGTCGACTCGAACCCGAGGAGGCAGCCGATGGCGAAGGTCAGCGCCACTCCGGGCGCGCCGGTGAAGAAGGCGGAGGGGGCGAACGACCCGGCGATGTCGAGGCCGTGCGGGCCACCCCCGCCGAGGAGTTCACGGCCGGCGAACAGCAGCAGCACCGAGGTCTCGGCGACGACGAGCACAGCGAGCAGCCGCGCGCCGAGCTCGATGTTCAGACAGCCGAGCGCGTGCACGAGGAGCATCGTGGCGAGCGTCCACACCCACCACGGCATGTCGAGCGAGAGGTAACGCTGTCCGAGTCCTTGCGCCACCACGCCGTACAGGCCGTAGAGCGCGGCCTGCGTCGCGCTGTAGCAGAGGATCGCCGCCTGCGAGGCGCCGACGCCGAGCGGCCGGCCGAGGCCGCGGGACACGTACGCGTAGAAGGCGCCCGCGTCGGTCACGTGCCGGCTCATCGCGATGAACCCGACGGCGAACAGGGCGACCATGACGCCGACCACGAGGTAGACGGCGGGCGCCGCGCCGCCGTTGCCGAGGCCGAGCGGGATGGGCAGGGTCCCCGCGACGCCGGTCAGGGGCGCCTGCGCGGACAGCACGAAGAACACCATGCCGGCCACGCCCACGGCGCCCTTGCGCAGCCGGGTGCGCGGTTCCGGTGCGGCTTCCGGTCGTGCGGGCTGCTCGATCACGCGGTCTCCCTGGGGCCGGAGTTCGATGGGGTCGGGACGAACTGTGCGCGCGGCGGGCGGTCCTGGAGTGCGGGCGCGTGCATCCGTTACCGCCTTTGCATGCACGCATACGCGGACTACCTTGATCGAAAGTCCTCCGGCGGGTGGAGCGCAGCATGCCTTCGTACGTGAGTCCCGAGTCCGTGAGCACCGAGTGCACGAGCACCGAGTACGTGACCACCGACGGCGTCGCCCGGGGCGACCGCTTCGAGCACTGGGCGCGGGAGATGTCGCAGGTGTTCGGCGGGCTCGACACCCGGCCCGTCGCGGCGGACGCCTTCCACGCCACGGCCACCTGCGACGCGCTGGGACAGCTCCTGCTCGGCTCCATCAGCGCGGGGCCGCTGCGGGTGCGGCGCACCGAGCGGCTGACGGCGCGGAGTGAGGTCGACCACTACAAGGTGGCGCTCCAGGTCGCCGGCACATGTGTCGTCGAACAGGACGGCGTGTACGGGGCGTTGGGGCCCGGTGACCTCGCGATCTGCGACACCACACGCCCGTACGCGTTCCGCTACGACACCTCCTTCCGCACCGTGCTGATGCTGGTGCCGCGGGCGATGCTGCCGGTGCGGCCCGAGGCGGTGCGCGGTCTCACGGCACGCCGGCTGGCCGGGGAGAGCGGGGTGGCGGCCGTGGTGGGTCCCTTCCTGCGCTCGCTCGGCGAACAGGCCCGTACCTGCGCGGGACCCGCGGCGACGGGCCTCGCCGACGGGGCGGCGTCGCTGATGACGGCGCTGCTGTCGGAGAGCCTCGACCGTGCGGCACCGGCGGAGCCGGGGCACGCGATGATGCTGCGGATCCGCGCGCACATCGACAGCCGCCTCCCGGACCCGGGGCTCACACCGGACTCGATCGCCGAGGCGCACGGGATCTCCCGCCGCTATCTGTTCAAGCTGTTCGCCGCCGAGGACCTGACGGTCGCGGGCTGGATCCGGACGCGCCGCCTGGAGCGGTGCGCGCGGGATCTCGCGAGCCCGGCGGCGCTCCGGCAGCCCATCGGCATGATCGCCGCACGCTGGGGTCTCCTTGACGGACGCCACTTCAGCCGGGTGTTCAAGACGGCGTATGGCCAGACGCCACGCGACTTCCGTCGCCGGGCGCTCGCGGAGCGGGTCCCTCACGACCGCGTCGGCGCGGACACCGACGGGTAGCTCTCTGCGCGCCGGAGCGCGCCCGTCACGCGGTCAGCGACTCGGGGATCGAGTGGAACTGGCGACGGAAGTAGACCAGCGCGCCCGCCCCGTCCTCCCCGACGAGCACCCGCTCGGCCTCGATGAACATCACGGTGTGCGAACCCTGCTCGGCGGTGCCGGTGACTCGCCCGACGACCGAGGCGGCGGAGCCCTTGAGCACCGGTACGTCGGCGAGTGTGTGGTCCCATACGTCGCCGCAGGCCGCGAAGCGTTCCTCGGCGGGCACACCACCCGCGAAGGCCTTGGCGACGTCGGCGTGGTCGGGCCCGAGGACGTTGACGCAGACCCGCCCGTTCTGCGTGAACAGGTCGTGGCTGCGGCTGGACCGGTTGATGCAGACGAGCATGGTGGGCGGTTCGTCGGTGACGGAGCAGGCCGCGCTCACCGTGATGCCGGCGCGACCGCGCGGTCCGTCCGTGGTGACGATGTTGACGCCTGCGGAGAGGTTCGCCATCGCGTCGCGGAACGATCGTTGGTTCGTGGTGAGTTGGCCCACCGCTGCGCTGCGTGTCACGGGTGTCATGGCTGTCACGGTAGGGCGGGGCGGGTGGCTCGCGATATCCAGACTTCCTCCGCGGCGCTTAAGGATTTCCCCTATGTTCGTGGCCGCATACTGCACGGGTGACGATGTCTTCGCTTCCCGCAGGGCTGACGCTCTGCCACGACCTGACGGCCGCCGCATGGGTCCGCGAGGCCCTGCCGGACTTCGCGGCCGGCATGATCGGTTCGCTACTGCCTGCCGGGTACGAGCGGTACGTACGTGTGCTGCATCCGTCCGGATGCGACGAGGACGACGATGCCGATACCGACGACGGGCCGGGCGAGGGTACGTTGCCGGGTCCGCTGGCCGCGCCGTTGGCGTCGGTCCTGAAAGGTTGCACGGCCACACCCGACGACTGCTGCTTCGGGGTGTGGGAGGGGTGCGGATACTTCGACGACGGCACGGTGACGGCCGTGCTCACCAGCGGGACGGGCATCTCATCGTGGCGGGTGCGGCCGGCCGTCGACATCGCGGACGCGCCGCGCCTCGAACTCCCCCACCGCGGGTACGCCGTGTTCCAGGGCCCGGTCGACTCCGTGACCGCCCTGGCAATGGTGGTCGCCGGTGAGGTCGGGGAGGGCGCCGAGGTGGCCAACGCCCTCGTACCCGACCTGTGGTGGCCCGCCGACCGCTCCTGGTTCGTGCACGGCGACACCGATCTCACAGCGACGTGGATCGCCTGCTCCGCCACGGCGGCGGAGCAGGTCCTCGCGCATCAGGCCCTGGACGCCGTGGTGATGCCCCCGGACTCACCGGTGCTCCCCTGAGGGCCGGTTGACAACCGGTTGACGGTCAGTCGGCGAGCGCGCCCATCGGATCCCAGGTCGGCAGCACGATCGGCGGCTCGTCGAGGGCGGCGGAGAGCTCCGGCGGGAGTGCGGAGCGGCGGACGGCGACCTCGAAGACGTGCTCGCCGAACCACGAGTCGTTCATGGTCCAGAAGCCCTTGTCGGCCTTCTCCTCGCCCCAGCTGTTCTCGACCCGCCAGCGGCGCGGCACACCGTCCACGACGTCGACGCCGGTGAAGAGCATCGCGTGGGTCATCTGCGTCTCGTGGTGGAGGAGCCGGTCCGCCTTGTCGAGCGCGAACGACGCGTCGTAGACGGCCTCGTAGTCGAAGAGTGCGGCGTCCCAGATGCCGAGGTCGGCGCGCATCTGCTGGCCGACGTCGCAGCCGAACCAGACCGGCTCGCCGGCCACGACGGCCTCCATGGTGAGCCGCTTGAGCAGGTCGATGTCCGCGTTGAGGTAGACGACGGGCGGGGCCTCGACGATGTTGCCCAGGTGCTCGACGGTGAAGGTGCGGCCGGCCGGGCTGGACTCACGCGGGTCGTGGACGAGGCACACGTACTCGTCGAGGGGTATCTGCACATACGCCTCGGCGAACTCGGTGGGTGTCGTCCAGCCGTCGCGGTGGAACTCCTGGTCCTTGTCGCGCCACTGCCACAGGAACGTCTGCGGCGGCGTGCCGAGATGGATGCTGAGCACGCGGTGGACGGCGCCGAGCACCTCCGTCTTGCGGGCCCGCTGCGCCTCGACACCCTCAACGGCCGCCGCGCGCAGATCGCGCGCACCTTGCCGGAGCAGACTCATCAGGGCCCGGTTCATCGGCCCGGTCGCCGAGGAGCTCTCGGTCTCCGGCATCGCCGACTTGGGCACCAGGCCGTGCTTGGCGACCAGCGCCACGAACATGTTCCACTGCCCGCCGTCACTGATCGGGTCACCGAGCAGGTGTGCCACCGTACGGTCGTCGACGTCGCGGTCGGAGGTGTCGATGACACTCTCCAGGAAGTGGTTCGCGCGCTCGAACTTGTCCCACCACAGCACGTAGTTCTGGGAGAACTCGAAGTCCTTCACACCGAGCTTCTCCGCGGCGCCGACGCGCAGCAGGTTGAGCCCGGCGAACATCCAACAGCGGCCGCTGCGCTTCTGGTTGGTGACCTTCCAGTCGTCCAGGTGGTGCGAGACCGAGTGGTCGATGGCGGTGACGATCCGCCGGTCGAGGGCGATGTCGTCCACCGTCGTCTGCGTCACGGCGTTCTGCATCAGCCGGTTCGCGGGGCGGGCGGCGAAGTCCTTCTCGTAGGCCTCGAGTTGTGCCGGAGTGAGACTGCGGTCGCTCTCGGCTGGAGCGTCGGTGGACTGAGAGGTGTGCGCATGGCCGAGCGTCACGGTATCCGGTTCCCATTCTCGAATCGGCCCGTGCTCGCGCGGGGGCCTTGGCAGGTTAAAAGGGGCAATGCGCTCTCACAGTCGCACGGCCGTTCTAGCCAGTCAACGGACCGGTGCCCCTGCCGGTGTATCCCACACTCACCCCTCGACGTCCTGCGGATACCACCGGAGTTCGACGGTGTTCCCGTCCGGATCCTTGACGTACACGGACTGCGCCTGCCCCCGCGCTCCCCAGCGCGACACCGGCCCCTCAAGAACGTCGAACTCCCCCGAGTCGACGACCTCCTGCCAGTCCAGCGGGTCGACGACGAGACAGAAGTGATCGACGTTGGACTCGGTCCGCGCGGCGGCGAACAGATCGATGACCGTACTGCCGTCGATCCGTACGGACGGGAACGACACCTTCCCGTCCCGCCACTCCTCCACCCGCTCGGCCACGAGCCCCAGCCGGCCGACGTAGAACTCGAGCGACTTGTCGACGTCGGCGACGTTCAGCACCAGGTGATCGAGAGCTTTGACTCGCATGATGACGGTCCCCGTCCGTGGTCGCTTGCACTGTCATGCACTGCCTAGCCGAGGAGCGACCGGTCGGCAAGGACTGTTCGGCGTCACCGGTCCTCCAGTACCTCGGCCCCGATGGACGGCCATGTCGCACGGACCACCTAAATGTACGTACAGCTTACGCCGGAACCCCCGCGGTCACTTGTACGTCGGCGGGCGCACGCCCTAGCCTAGATGTACGTACATTACGCAGCGCATGACCGGGAGGGATTTCCTTGGCGACCAAGCAGCACCACCGGACGGTGATCGTGGGCGGCGGCTCGGCCGGTGTCTCGGTCGCGGCGCGGCTCCGGCGGGCCGGCGAGCGGGACATCGCGGTCCTCGACCCGAGCGAGCGGCACTACTACCAGCCGCTGTGGACGCTCGTCGGTGGCGGACGGGCGCCGCTGAAGGAGAGCGTCCGGCCGCAGCGGTCCGTGCTACCGAAGGGCGTCCGGTGGATCCGGCGCGCCGCGGTCGCCGTCGACCCCGAGGCCCAGGAGGTGAGCCTGGACGACGGAGGTTTCGTGCACTACGACCACCTCGTGGTCTGCGCCGGCATCCAGCTGGACTGGGACGGCGTGCCCGGCCTCGGCGCCGGACTCGGCCAGAACGGGCTCTCCAGCAACTACCTGCCGCACACCGCCCCCGCGACCTGGCGTTTCATCCGCGAGACCCGATCGGGCAGCGCCGTGTTCGGCATGCCGCCCGGCGCCATCAAGTGCGGCGGCGCCCCGCAGAAGATCGCCTACCTCGCCGCCGACCACTGGCGCCGGGAGGGCGTCCTCGACCGGATGGACATCCACCTGGTGCTCCCGACGGACACCATCTTCGGTGTTCCGGAGTTCGCGCGGGTCCTGGAGGACGTGGCCCGCCGGTACGGCATCCACGTCCACTACGGCAGCGAGGTCACCGAGGTCCGCCCCGACGCCCGCGAGATCGTCGTCAGCGACCTCGGCACGGGCGACAAGACGACCCTCCCGTACGACATGGCCCATCTCGTGCCGCCGCAGAGCGCCCCGGACTGGATCAAGCGGAGCCCGCTCGCGGACGCCGCGAACCCGGCCGGCTACGTCGAGATCAACCAGCACACGATGCGGCACGTCCGGTACCCCAACATCTGGGCCCTCGGCGACGCCGGCTCCTCGCCGAACTCCAAGACCGGCGCGGCCGTTCGCAAACAGGCGCCCGTGGTCGTCGAGAACCTGCTCGCCACGATGCACTGCCGGGAGCCGCTCGCCGTCTACAACGGCTACTCCTCGTGCCCGCTGACCACGGCCCGCAACAAGATGCTGCTCGCCGAGTTCGACTACAGCGGGCGGCCCGCCCCCTCCATCCCGCTGATCGACACGGTCCGCGAGCGCACCGACATGTGGTACCTCAAGCGGCACGGTCTGCCGTTCCTGTACTGGAACCTCATGCTCCGCGGCCTCGCGTGACCCGCACGCCTAACCCACACGCCTAACCCGCACACCTCCCCCGAGCACCTTCGTGACCCAGGAGTCCGTCATGCCCCAGGAGCCCGTCACCCACGACGGCGCAGGACCGCTGATATTCGTGCAGTTCTACCTCGACTGCCTCTCGCACGCCTCGTACCTCATCGGCGACCGCACCACCGGCCGCGCCGTCGTGGTCGACCCCCAGCGTGATGTCAACGAGTACCTCACCACCGCCGCACACCACGGCCTCACCATCGAGCGCGTCATCGAGACCCACGTCCACGCCGACTTCCTCTCCGGCCACCTGGAACTGGCCGAGCGCACCGGCGCCCCCATCTCCTACGGCGCCGAAGCCGACGTCGACTTCGACACCGAACCCCTCGCCGACGGCCGGCACCTCCGCCTCGGGGAGGTCGACCTGGAGATCCTGCACACACCGGGCCACACCCAGGAATCGGTCTGCGTCGTCGTACGCGAGCACGCGGCCGACCCCGTCCCCTACGGCGTCCTCACCGGCGACACCCTGTTCATCGGCGACGTCGGCCGCCCCGATCTGCTCAGCGCGCGCGGCCGGTCCGCCGAGGAGATGGCCCGCGCCCTCTACCGCTCCACCCGCGAGCGCCTGCTCACCCTCCCCGACGCGACCCGCGTCTTCCCGGCGCACGGGGCAGGATCTGCCTGCGGCAAGAACCTGTCGACGGCGCTGAGTTGCACGCTCGGCACCCAGCGCGTCACCAACTACGCCCTTGCCGACATGCCCGAGGACGCGTTCGTCGAGGTCGTGACATCCGGCCAGGCCGCGGCGCCCGCCTACTTCTCGTTCACGTCCGAGCGCAACCGCGAGGCCCGCCCGGTGCTCGACGAGGACGCCCCCGTCTCCACGCTCACCCCGGACGCCGTACGGGAGTCCGTCGCCGACGGCGCGAGCGTCCTCGACACACGCGACCCGGACGCCTACGCCGCCGCGCACCTTCCCGGCTCGGTCAACGTCCCGCTCGGCGGCCGGTTCGCAGAACTATGCGGCGAGGTGCTCCCGGCCGGGGCCGACCTCGTCCTGTGCGGGGACCCCGCCACCGCGCGCGAGGCCCGCAACCGGCTCGCCCGCATCGGCTACGACCGGGTCGTCGGCGCCCTGCCCGCCGACGCCCTGAGTGCCGAGCACGTGACGTCGACGCCGCGCATGGAGGCACAGGCCCTCGACGCCCGCCTCGCCGACAACCCCAGGGCCTTCACTGTGCTGGACGTACGCGCCTCCGGCGAGATCGACGACACCGGCACCGTCCCCGGCGCCCGCACCATCCCGCTGCCCGAACTCGTCGCGCGAATAGACGAGTTGGCGCCGCATCGGCATCAATCGCTCGTCGTGATGTGCGCCAGTGGCAACCGCTCGTCCGTGGCCGCCTCCGTGCTCCGGGCCCGCGGCTTCGACGCCGACGACCTGCGCGGCGGCTTCGCCGGATGGCGCGGACCGGTCGAGCACCCGGCCGGTGGGGGCGGCGTCCCCGCGTGAACGTCCTGATCGTCGCCGTGCTCTGCGGCGCCGTCGTCGGCCTCGCGCTCGGCGGGCTCGGCGGCGGCGGTGGTGTGCTCGCGGTCCCGGCCCTCGTCTACCTCCTGGGCGTGGACCCCGCCGACGCGGGCACCACCAGCCTGCTCATCGTCGCCGTCACCTCGGCCACCGCCCTCGCCCGGCACATGGGCACCGGCACCGTGCGCTGGCGGACCGGCGTCCTGTTCGCGGCGGTCGGCGCGGTACCCACCATCGGGGCGTCGATGCTCGCGCACCGCCTGCCGCAGTCCCTGCTGACCGGTGCGTTCGCCATCCTGGCCGCGGTGGCCGCCACGGTGATGCTGCGCGGCACCCGCACGTGTGGTGAGGCGGTGCCGCCGGACACCGGGTCGCCGGTGACGGCGACGGCCGGGCACGCACCCAGCCTCGTACAAGTACGAGAGGCACAGCGATCGGCGACCACTCGGGCCGAGCCCGTGCGGACCGCCGGGGCCGGGGCCGGGCTCGGTGCGGTGACCGGTCTCCTTGGGGTGGGCGGCGGGTTCCTCGCCGTGCCCACACTGGTGTCGGTGCTGCGGCTGCCGATGCGGGCGGCCGTCGGCACCAGCCTCGTCGTCACCCTCCTCAACTCGCTGGTGTCCCTCACCACACGTATGACGACCGAGGGTGTCTCCATCGACCCCGCCGTGCTCGGCCCCTTCGTCGGCGCCGCGATCCTCGGGGCGTGGGACGCGCGGCGGCTGGCGGCCAGGCTGTCGGGACCGGCGTTGCAGCGCGCGTTCGCGGTCCTGCTGCTCGCGACGGCGGCGTTCATGCTGGTGGACGCGTTCGTGTGAGCGCGGCCAGGAGTTCGACCGGTGGTTTGCACCGTCTCCTCAAATCGACGAGCATGCATCCCGTGCCCACCAGCAGCTCGCAGTCCGGTCCTCGTCCGCTCACCCGGACCAAGGGCAAGCCGCTGTGGTCCCAGCTCCGCGCCGATCTGTTGCGGCGCCTCGAGGACGGCGAGTTCCGGGACGTCTTCCCCGGCGAGCACGACCTCGTCGCCGAGTACCAGGTCAGTCGGCACACCGTCCGCGAGGCGCTGCGCACGCTGCGCACGGAGGGGCTGGTGACGGCGCAGCGGGGCAGGGTGTCGCGGTTCGCGGCGAGCCGGCCGCTGGAGCAGAAGGTCGGCGAGGCGTACAGCCTCTTCCGCTCCGTCGAGGAGGTGGGGGCGGTCCAGCGCAGCGTGATCCGCCGCCTCGACGAGCGCGCCGATGGCGTGATCGCGGCCCGCCTCGGCCTGGAGGAGTCCACGCCACTCGTGCACCTCGAACGCTTGCGCCTCGCCGACGGGGAACCGCTCGCCGTCGACCGCGTCTGGCTCCCCGCGGACGTCGCCCGCCCGCTCCTCGCCGTCGACTTCACACACACCTCGCTCTACGACGAGCTGGAACGCCACTGCCGTACGCACATCAGCGGCGGCTGGGAGCGCATCCGCGCCGTCGTACCCACCCGCGCGGAGCGCACGCTGCTCGGCTGCCCCGATTCCACGGCGCTGTTCGCGATCGACCGGCTCGGTCACGACGCGGCCCACCGCCAGGTCGAATGGCGCCAGACCCTGGTCCGCGCGGACCGCTTCACGGTGGCCGCGGCCTTCTCCGCGGACGACGGGTACCGCTTGGGCGCGCCGGTACCTACGCCCTGACGAGCCCGGCCACCGGGGTGAGTGTCAGTCAACTTCCGTGTGGCGGAGGCTTGGTGGGGTCCAGTCGTGGTGCCGGAGGATCATGCGGACGGCGGCGCGGGAGGGCGTCAGGCGCATCGCCGTGTTGCGCAGGGCGACGCGCAGCGGATGGCTGAGCCGCTGGCCCATGCGTCCGGCCTGACGCGCGGCGCGTGCGACGGCCTGGCTGCGAGGCCGTCGTTCGGCGTCGTACCGGGTGAGGGCGGCCTCCACGGTGGGCTCGGAGCCGAGGGCGGCGGCCAGGGTGACCGCGTCCTCCAGCGCCTGGCACGCCCCCTGCCCCAGGTTCGGTGTCATGGCGTGCGCCGCGTCCCCGAGCAGCGCGATCCGGCCGACGGCGTACGAAGGGAGCGGCGTACGCAGCTCGTTGACGTCGTGGTGCAGCACCGCGTCGGGGTTCGTCGCGTCGAGAAGCGCGGGGATCGGCTCGTGCCAGGTACGGAACCGGCGGCGCAACTCGCCCAGTGGGTCGTCGAACCGCGTCCCTGCGGGGAGGTCGAGGACCGCGTGCCATTCGGCGCGGCCGTCGGGGAAGGCGATGTGCCCGAACTCGACGCCGTGGCCCCAGGTCAGCTCGAAGTCGGTGCGCAGACCCATCGGTTGGTCGGTGATGGCGCGCAGGACGGCCGAGCCGCTGTGGACGGGTCCGGGGTGGGAGGGGAAGAGCTGGCCGCGGAGCCTGCTGCCGATCCCGTCGGCCGCCACGACCAGATCGGCGTCCAGAGTCGTGTCGCCGCACTCGACCTGCACCGCCCCGGGACCACACTGCCCGACCGGTCCGGCCTCCCGGCCAATGCGCAGCACTTCGGCGGGCAGGGTTTCGCGCAGAAGCCGGTGCAAGGTGGCACGCGGGATCCCCATGATGGGTGTGCCGACCGCGTTCTCCAGCGCCGCACCGTCCATCCGGGCGAGCCAGTGGCCGCCCGGTGTGCGGGTGCCTCCGGTGTACTGCCCGCGCGACGCCTGCCGCACCGCCTCCCCCACACCGAGTTCGTCCAGCGCCCGGAGCCCGTTGGCGGCCAGCGAGATGCCCGCGCCCACATCGTCGAGCACGGCCGCGCGCTCGACGACGGTCGCCTTCCAGCCGACGCGGCGCAGTCCGATCGCCGCGGCGAGCCCACCGATTCCGCCTCCGACGACGTCCGCACGTCCGCCCATACCGACCCCTCCACCCGCCTTCTACACCTGTAGAAGGCGGACCTTACCCGAACCTCTACAGGTGTAGAAATGAGCCATGGCGACAACGGGCAGGGCAATCGACCGGCGCACCCTCCTCGCGGACGCGGCGCTCGACGTACTCGCCGACGACGGGATCCGCGGCCTCACCCATCGCGCGGTGGACCGCCGAGCCGCCCTGCCGACAGGCACCACATCGGCGTACTTCCGTACCCGGGCCGCTCTGCTCACCGCACTCGTCACGCGCCTCGCCCAACTCGACCAGGCGGAGCTGCAGTCGACGGCCGAGGACCTCGTCCCACTGCGCACCGCGAACGACATCGTGAACGGCTTGGCGCTGCTGGCCCGTCGGCGTCTCGCAGGCAAGGGCCGCCGCCGCTCGCTGGCCCGCTACGCCTGCACGGTCGAGAGCGTGCGCGACCCGGAACTGCGGGAGATCCTCGTCGCCCGCGAGAACGCCGGCCGCGAGGCGGTTCGCGCGTTCCTCGCCGAGCGCGGTGTCGCGGACGCCGAGACCCGCACGCACACGCTGCTGTCCTGCGTCGACGGCCTGATCCTCGACGCTCTCGTGAGCGGGGGCGACGTACCGCGCGAGGCCCTGGAGGGCCTGGTGACAGCGGCCCTGCGGTAGGTACTCGACCCACCGTCGGGTGCGCCGACCGTCCTCACTTGCGGCCCGCGCGCCGGACGGAGCGCGGCCGGTACTCCACCACCGTCAGCGCCAACGACACGTACCGGTCGACGAGTTCGCCCGGGGTGACCTCGCCGTCGGTGCGGTACCACTGGGCGATGGCGTTGCACATGGCGATCACCGCGCGGCGGGCGTCGTCCGGGTGGGGGGTCAGGAACACGCCGTCGGCGACGCCCCGTTCGATGACCTCACGGAACTGCTGGGTGCCGCGCTCCTCGTTCTTGCGGTAGCGGGCCAGGTGCTCGGGTTCCAGGCTGCGGCCCTCGGTCAGCACGATGCTGCTCTTGACCGGGTGCTCGATACGGAACTGGACCGTCGCGGTGACGAGGGCCTCCAGCTGCTCCGCGGGATCGTCGCCGGCCTCTTCGAGCGCGGTCCCGCAGGCGCCGAAGTAGGCGTCGAGGCCCTCTTCGAGGATGGCGACGAGCAGGTCCTGCTTGCCTTTGTAGTAGTAGTACAGCGCGGAGAGGCTGACCCCGGCGCGCCCCGCGATGTCGCGGATCGAGGTGGCCCCGTAGCCCTGCTCGGAGAACTCTTCGCGGGCGGCCTCGATGATCGCCTTGTGACCTGCGGGGCGAGTGGACACGATGCTCCGATCTGCTGGGCCGCTCAGTCCGCCCCGCCACTGAACATCCGTACAGCCGGCGACGGCGCCGTCATCGTAGCGCCGCGTGTCCCCATCGCCGAGCCCGCAGCGGAACTCGTACGGCAGGGACTCCCCGCTTCTCCCACGAGGGGCGGGGAGCCCCGTGCCGAACGAACGTTAAGCCGTTGACGACCAGTCAGACGGTCAGTCGGTGATCTCGATGTGGCCGTTCGCCGATTCGGCGCCGGCAGCCGCTTCGGCGGGCTTCGGGGCAGGCACCGCCGCACCCTTGCCGCCAGTGAGGTTCTTCAGCAGCGCGGCGAGGTCGACGCCGGTCGTGGAGTTCAGAAGTTCCACGCCCTGGGCGACGTTGTCGGTGACCGTACGGGACAGCTGGCTCGCGCCGTCCGTGGAGATCACCGTCATCTTGTCGACGGCGCTCAGCGGTTCGGACGCCTTGGCGACGACCTGCGGCAGCACCTCGACCAGCATCTGCAGCACGGCCGCTTCGCCGTACTGCGCGAACGCGTCGGCCTTCTTCTGCATGGCCTCGGCCTCGGCGGCGCCCTTCGCACCGATCGCCGCCGCCTCGGACTCACCCTCGAGACGGACCGCGTCCGCGAGCGCGGCACGGTGCGCCTTCTCGCCCTCACCGGTCAGGCGGGACCGCTCGGCGTCCGCCTCGGCCTGCTTCACCAGGCCGATCCGGCGGGCCTCGGCCTCCTGCTCCGCCTGGTAGCGGGCGGCGTCGGCGGGCTTGCGGACCTTGGTGTCCAGCTCGCGGTCGGTCAGGGCGGCCTGGCGCTGGGCGACCTTCTCCTGCTCGGTCAGCACCTCCTGCTGCCGGGCGGCGTCGGCGAGCGGGCCCGCCGCGTTCGCCTGCGCGGAGGCCTGGTCGGTCTCCGCCTTGATCTCGGCCTGCTTCAGCGCGAACGTGCGCTGCGCGATCGCGATCTCCTCCTCGGCCTTCAGCCGCGCCTGCTCGGCGGCGCGGCGTGCGACGGCCTCGGCGATGTCCGCCTCCTGCCTGGCGCGGGCGGCCTCGGGCCGGCCCAGGTCCTCCAGGTACGAACCCTCAGTGGTGATGTCCTGGATCTGGAACGCGTCCAGGACCAGGCCCTGTCCGGACAGCGACGCCTCCGCCTCCTCGGCGACCTGCCCGGCGAACGCGGCCCGGTCGCGGATGACGTCCTCCACCGACATGCGTCCGACGATGGAGCGCAGCGCACCGGACAGCACTTCCTGGGTGAAGCCGACGATGCCGTCCTGCTGCATCAGGAAGCGCTGGGCGGCCGCCCGGATCGAGTCCTCGGTGCCGCCGACCTTGACGATCGCGACGCCTTCGAGGTGCGCCTTGACCCCGCGCAGAGTGACCGCGCCGCGCACCGCGACGGGGATGTGCCGCGAGGACAGGTCAAGGGTGAACTTCTGCTGTACGAACGGGACGACGAAGACGCCGCCGCCGACCACGACCTTCTGGCCGCTGTTGTCGGTGATGACGTGGCCGGTCTCCGGGTCGGTGGACTTCTTGCCGCGCCGCCCGGTGACGATGAACGCCTGACTGGGCCCCGCGACCTTGTAGCGGGTGATGACGACGAGCGCCAGCAGGACCAGGAGTACGACGACTCCGGCCACGGCGATGGTGACAGGGCTCATGATGGCTTCCCCCTCTGCCCCCTCGCCTCCCGGCGAACGGCAGTCGGTTGGTGATGGTGCGTGCGGTTCATATGGTTCGTGGCGGTGCCCGCGGACGGTGGTCAGCGGTCGACGGTGCGGACCTCGACCGAGGTCGGCGACAGGAGGTCCGCCACCCACACCTCGGCGCCGCGGCCTACCGCGACCGCGCTCTTCGCCGAGAACTTCGTCGGCTGGCCCGCGAGGTGCAGCAGCACCTCGCCGTATCCGTCGACAGGGATGGCGGTGACGACGGTGCCCGCGCTGCCGACGAGGTCGGCGCCGCGGGGTGTCACCGCGGTCTGGTCGCGCATCAGCGCGCGGGTCACCTTCCACGTCAGCCAGCCGGCGCCGCCCCCCGCGACGGCGCCGACTGCGGTTGCGGGCCCAGCACCGAGGTCGGTGGTGCCGAGCACGATCGCGCCGCCGAACCCGAGCATCGACACGAAGCCGGCGATCACGGGCAGCGACAGCAGTCCGTCGAAGAGCCCGTCCAGGGCCCCGATCCCGTCGAAGAGCCCCTCCAGCACCCCGTCGAGCACCAGGGACAGGACGAGCAGCACCACTCCCGCGATGCCGAGCCCGAGAAACCACGTCATGTCACTGACCCCCTGGCTCTCCTGTTTCCGCGTGCACTGTGTGCTGCCCTGAACGTTGTCATGGGCAACCACCTGAAGTACCTTCCGGATCCCGGCAATCTTTACGCGATTTTGATGCCTACTTGCGCATACGTTAAAAAGTCCGGGGAGTAGAAGGCACGGCGATGGGGGGTGGGCATGACGTCGCAGCAGGACGTACCCGACGGGTATCTGGACGGGTACGTGCAGGCGGTGGCGGACGCCGCCGCCACGGGACGCCGGCTGACCCGGGACGAACTCGACGCGCGCCGCGCGCTGGGCGAGCGCGCCGCGCAGGCGGGGCTCGGGCTGCGTGCCCTGGTCGCCGCCCATCTCGCGCGGACGCACACCGGCAACATCGGCGCCAGGGTGACGGTCGACGCCGTCGTCGCGGCCAGCGCGCAGGCCATCGACGCGTTCGCCGAAGGGTACGAGCGCGCGCAGCGCCAGACGATGCGCCGGGAGGAAGCGGCACGCCGCGAGTTCATCGACGACCTGCTCTACGGCCGCAGCGACCTGGGCAAACTGGGCGAGCGCGCCGAGCGTTTCGGGCTGCGCCTGTCCGGCGAGCACGCCATTGCGGTGGCCCGCGGCGACGCCGCGTACGAGGAGGGCGACACCGTCGCGCGCGAGATCGAAAGCGCGGTCATCGCACGCTTCGGCAACCGGAACATCCTGCTGACCACGAAGGAAGGGCGGCTCGTCTGCATCGCCCCCGGTGACCAGAGCGAGGTCCTCACCTACTTCGCCAAGCAGGCGTACGCCGCTGCCGAGGGCGGCCAGGTCGCCATCGGCCGCCCGCAGTCAGGGCCCGGCGGCGTCGTCCAGTCCTACGAGGAGGCGCTGGGCGCGCTCGACCTGGCCACCCGTCTGGGCCTTGACACCCCGGTGCTGCACTCGGCCGACCTCCTCGTCTACCCCGTCCTCACGCGCGACCGGCAGGCCATGACCGACCTGGTCCACAACACGCTGGGCCCGCTGCACCAGGCACGCGGCGGCGCCCAGCCGCTGATCGACACGCTCATGGCGTACTTCGACTCCGGCTGCGTGTCGGCCGAAGCGGCCCGCCAACTCTCGCTCAGCGTACGGGCGTTCACGTATCGCCTCGCCCGCATCCACCAGCTCACGGGCATCGACCCGGCGGTCCCGGCCGACCGCTACACGCTCCAGACCGCGGTGATCGGCGCCCGCCTCATGGACTGGCCGACGGACACCGTCTGACACGAAGGACCTCCACCGTGCGGGGCCGCGGCGGCTGCCACGCGGGTTCGGACCCCAACGGGTGATGCTGACCAACGTGCCCCAGGTTGGCGTGGCCGCAGGTCAGGCCCATGCTGTGGGCCATCGTGCGCGGCGGGCGCATCCCAGGCCATCGGCAGACTGCTGCCCGTTCAGGGCGTCACGATGTCGAAGTTGGGGTCGAACGTGTCGATGAGCTCGGCCAGCGCCGGAAGGACGGTGTCGTCGCCGTCGAGTTTGATCTTTCCGGCCTCGGCGAGCGGGGCCGCGCCCGCCGGGTTCAGCAGCACACCCACCAGTGCCGCCTTGGGGCCCGTGACGGTGAGTCGTGTGTCCGGCGAGGCACCGCGACGAGCGTTGAGGACGCCGCGCGCGACCCACATCGTCCACGTCTCGCCGTTATCGGCGTCGGTGTCGGTGTCGGTGAAGCAGAAGTCGATGCGCAGGTCGGTCTGTGCTGCCTTGTCGCCGACCACGTGGACGGCGACGTAGTCGAAGAGGATGTCGATGGGCATCGCGAGGATCGTGTCCGGGCTCGCGGTGGCGAACGTGGCAGGCTGGACTCCCTCGCGCAGTTCCTTGGCCGCGGTGAGGAAGATGCCGCGCCACTGCGGCCCCTCGGCCTGGTAGCCCATCTGCTCGTAGGCGTCGGCTTGGAGGTCGCGGGCCGGCTGGTTGTCCGGCTGCGCGAAGACGAGGGCGTGCAGGATCTGCGCGGCCCAGCGGTAGTCGCCCGCGTCGAAGGCCCGCCGCCCCTCGGCCAGGACCTGGTCCGCGCCGATCAGGTCGACGAAGCGGCGGGCCGACTCGGTCGGCGGGTGCGGGTGCAGGGACACGGGGTCGCCGTCCCACATGCCGAGTTCCTTGGTGAACACCGCGCGGACGTCGTGGTGAAGCGTGCCGTGGTAGCCGCGGTTGAACCATTTGCGACCCAACTCCGCTGGCAGTTCGATGACTTCGGCCGCCTCCAGAGGCGTGTATCCCTTGTTCGCGAGGCGCAGCGCCTGGTCGTGGATGTACTTATAGGTGTCACGCTGTGACGCCAGGAACGAGGTGACAGCCTCGTTCTCCCACACCGGCCAGGTGTGCGGGCCGTAGTGCACCTGTGCCTCGTCGCCCCATCGCTCCAGCGTCTCGTCGAGGTAGCGGGCGAAGTTGCGGGCGTCGCGGGTGCGGGCGCCGCGCAGGGTCTGGACGTTGTGGAGGGAGTGGTTGGCGTTCTCGGCGCAGGTGAGGGCGGCCAACTGCGGGATCCAGATGTGCATTTCCTCGGGCGCCTCGGTGTCCGGGGCGTAGAGGAACTCGAATTCGAGGCCGCCCAGGTCACGTCTGGCGCCGGTCTCCGTGATGGCGTCGGTCGGCGAGATGTAGGAGACGGTCACACCTGGGACGGTCGTGATGCCGATGCCGCAGGTCACGCAGCCGGTCGCGGAGTAGTCGAGCAGGCTGTCGAAGGCGTAGGACGCGCGGCGGGACATGGCGTTGCCGGCGATCACGTTCTCGCCGATGGCGTGCTTGTCGAAGGAGGCGATGGTGCCTGGAGCGACGATCGGGACCTTGCCCGACGCGACGTCCTCGGCGCTGACCACGCCCTTGACGCCGCCGTAGTGGTCGATGTGGGTGTGCGTGTAGACGACCGCGGCCACCGGCTTGTCGCTGACGTGCTCGCGGATCATGGCCATGCCCTGCGTGGCCGCCTCGACCGAGGCCATGCAGTCGACGACCACCAGTCCGGTGTCACCCTCGACGACGGTGAGGTTCGCGATGTCGTTGTTGCGCACCTGGTAGATGCCGTCGACGACCTTGAACAGGCCGCCCTTGCGCATGAGTTGCGACTGGCGCCACAGGCTCGGGTTCACGGTGTCCGGTGCCGGGGCGTCGTCGGCGATGTAGTCGAACCGGCTCGCGTCGAAGATGACGCGGCCATCGGTGGCGTACAGCTTGTCGGGGAACGGGGCGATGAACCCGCGGTCGTTGTCGGCAAAGTCCTGCCGGTCGTCCATGGCATACCGGGCGACGGCCGCGCGGTTGACTTCGGCGGTGGCGGGCGTCGCACCCTTGGGCGTGTAGGCCATGACGGCTCCTCCTGCCCGCGGCGGCCGGGCCTGCCTGTTCTGGGCGCCGGACACAGTGGGCCAGTTCGACTGACAGCCACGCTCCCCGTGGGCGCTCAGCACCGCGAGGCAGGTCGGCCGTTCGAGTGAACGGCGCGAGCCCTCCGGGCAAGGGCCGTGCGGTGTGCCACGGTCGCGTCCGACCGCACGGCTCCTTGCCCCTGACGTCACTCGGCGATGTCGATGACGGTTCGCAACGCCTCACCGGTGTGCATCTGGCGGATCGCCTCGTTGATGTCCGTGAGCGGGACACGGTGCGTGATCATCGAGTCGAGGTCGATGCGGCCCGCGCGCCACAGGTCGATGATCGTGGCGTACGTACGCCGGATGTCGTCGCCCCCGTAGAACGAGGGCAGGATCGCCTTCTCGCTCATGACCAGCTCCGCCATGCTGATGTCGGGCAGGTCGGTACGGGAGCCGGCGCCGACCAGACAGACCGTGCCGCCGAGGCGGGTCGCGTCGTACGCGGCGCGCAGGGTGGCGGACTTTCCGACGGCCTCGAAGGCGTAGTCGACGCCGAAGCCACCGGTGAGCCGCTTCACGGTCGCCGCCAGGTCCTGTGGCGCCACAGCCTCGGTGGCACCGAATTTCAGGGCCCAGTCGCGGCGGTTCGCTGTGGGATCCACGGCGATGATCTGCGCCGCGCCCGCGACCTTGGCCCCCTGCAGGATACTGATGCCCACTCCGCCGAGGCCGATCACGACGACCGACGAACCCGGCTTCACCTTCGCGGTGTTGAGGGCGGCACCGACGCCGGTGGTGACGCCGCAGCCGATGAGCGCGGCGATCTCGTACGGGACGTCGTCGGGGATGGGGATGGCCGCGTAGGCCGCGATGACCGTCTCCTCGGCGAAGGTGCCGGCGCCGAGCATGCCGGGCACGGTCGTCCCGTCCGATCCGGCGTGTCCCGTATGGAAGTTGGGCGTGCCGAGGTTGCGGTAGCCGCTGCGGCACATGTGACCCTCACCCCTCTTGCACGAGGGGCACCTGTCGCAGGGCGGCATCCAGCAGACGATGACGCGGTCGCCCGCCTTGACATGAGTGACGCCCTCGCCGACCTCGACGACCTCGCCGGCTCCCTCGTGCCCGGGGACGAACGGGGCGGGGTGGGTGAGCACCCCGCTCATGGCCGACACGTCGGAGTGGCACAGGCCGGCCTTGTGCATCTTGACGCGGACCCGGCCGGGGCCGAAGGAGACGGTCTCGGCGTCGACGACGTCCAGCGTCTCGTCGCCGGTCTGGTGCAGGACTGCTGCGTGCATGCGCGAAACTCCTTTTTGAGTAAGGGGGTTGGGAAAGTCAGGACCGGGCCGGGGCGGGCAGGTTGACGGTCTTGTGCTCGAAGTAGGCGGCCAGCCCCTCGGGCCCGAACTCGCGGCCGATGCCGGAGTTCTTGTAGCCGCCGAAGGGCGCGGCGAGATCGAGACGGAAGCCGTTGACCGTGATGGTGCCGGTGCGGATCCGGCGGGCGACGGCGGTGGCCCGCTCGGTGTCGGACCCGAACACGGCGCCGGACAGGCCGAATTCGGAGTCGTTGGCCAGCTCGACGGCCTCCTCCTCGGTCTTGTAGCGGATGAGGCAGACGACGGGGCCGAAGATCTCCTCGCGGGCGATCCGCATGTCGTTGGAGACGTCGCCGAAGAGGGTCGGTTCGACGTACCAGCCGGTGCCTTGGCCCTCGGGGACGCCGCCGCCGGTGAGGATCTTCGCGCCTTCCTCCTGGCCGATGCGGATGTAGTCGAGGTTCCGCTGCTGCTGCGCCTTGGTCACCATCGGGCCGACGACGGTCGTCGGATCGGCCGGGTCGCCGACCTTGAGCGCCGCGAAGGCGCCTGTCAGGGCCGCGGCCACTTCGTCGTAGCGGGAGGCCGGGACCAGGACGCGGGTGAGGGCGACGCACGCCTGGCCGCTGTTGGCGGCGCAGGTACCGCCGACGATCGCCGGGACCGCGACGGAGAGATCCGCGTCGTCGAGGACGATCGCGGCGGACTTGCCGCCCAGTTCCAGGGATACCCGGGTGAGGTTCTGGGCGGCCGCCGTCATGATCGCCTTGCCCGCGCCGACGGAGCCGGTGAACGCGACCTTGTCGATGCCGGGGTGCGCCACCAGGTAGGCGCTGGTCTCGCGGTCGGCGGGCAGCACGCTCAGGACGCCGTCGGGCAGTCCGGCGTCCGCGCACACCTGCGCCAGCCAGTTCGCGTCCAGCGGCGTCTCCGGCGACGGCTTGAGGATGACGGCGCAGCCCGCGAGGAGCGCCGGGGCGAGCTTGCCCGCGATGGTCAGCTGGGGCACGTTCCACGGGGTGACGGCGGCGACGACGCCGACGGGCTCGCGGCGTACGAGGACGGGGCCGCCGGTTCCCTGACGTTCGCCCTCTTCCTGGAACCGCGTGGCGGCAGCGAGTGCCGTGGTGAAGACGCCGACGGCGGACAGCGCCTGCCCGCGGACGGCGAACAGCGTCGGGGAACCGTTCTGCACGCTGATCAGTTCGGCGAGTTCGCGGTGGCGGGCGGCCAGGGCGTCCTTGGCGCGGCTGACGATCTCGGCGCGCTCGGCGAGTGCCATGCGGGGCCAGGGCCCCTGGTCGAACGCGGCGCGTGCGGCGGCGACCGCGCGGTCCACGTCGGCCGGGGTCGCGTGCGGGACGCGGCCCACGACCTGTTCGGTCACCGGCGAGACCACCTCGATGGTGTCGGACCCGGCGGGTTCGACCCAGCGGCCGCCGATGAAGAGCGTGTGATGTTCCAGGATCTCGGTCACGCAGGAAGACTGCTCTGCATTCGTCACATTGGCAAGCGTTGACTCACGACACCGAGGCCAAGCAGCCTTCTTACTGGGAATATGCAATCAAGACTCTGGACACAGAGGTTATTGCGAATTAACTTAGGCGCCGTTCGGCGATGCCTGTCGAGTAGGCCGAGGCCGAGCGGCCCGTGGTCGGGCAGGCCAGGAAGGAACGTGACCGTGCGTCGCACCGTGTTCACCGAGAACCATGAGGATTTCCGTACGACGATCCGGGCGTTCCTCGCCGACGAGGTCGTCCCGCACTACGCGGACTGGGAGCGTCAGGGCCACGTCCCGCGCGAGCTGTACCGCAGGCTCGGCGCGCTGGGCGTGTTCGGCATCAACGTGCCGGAGGAGTTCGGCGGCGCGGGCGTCACCGACCTCACGTACCTGGCCGTGCTGCGCGAGGAGTGCGGGCGGGTGGGCATCGTCCTCGGCGCGGAGTCCGTGCACACCTGCCTCGTACTGCCCTATCTGCTGAAGTTCGGCAGCGACCGGCAGAAGCGGTGCTGGCTGCCCGGCTTCCTCTCCGGCGAGATCATGACCGCCATCGCCATGACCGAGCCCGGAACCGGCTCCGATCTGGCGGGCATCGCCACCCGCGCGCGACTCTCGGACGACGGCACGCACTACGTTCTCAACGGCGCCAAGACCTTCATCACCGGAGGCGCTCGGGCGGATCTGATCCTGGTCGTGTGCCGCACGACGCCGTACGACCCCGGGAACAGGCGCGCCGGTCTGTCGATCCTGTGCGTGGACACGGGTTCGGAGGGCTTCGCGGTCGGCCGCAAGCTGGACAAGATCGGTCTGCGGGCACAGGACACCGCCGAGCTGTCCTTCACCGATGTCCGCGTCCCCGTGGAGAACCTCCTCGGGGAGGAGGGCGCGGCCTTCTCGTACCTGACGCACAACCTCGTCGTGGAGCGTCTCGGCGCCGCCGTCGGCGCCTACGCCAACGCCGCCGGGGCGATCGGCCTCGCCCGGGACTACGTACAGGAGCGCGAGGTCTTCGGCAGACCGGTGGCCGGGTTCCAGAACACCAAGTTCGTGCTCGCCGAGTGCGCCGCCGAGGTCGACGCCGCGCAGTGCCTCGTCGACCGCGCCCTGGCCGAGCACGCGGCGGGCGAACTGACGCCCGCCGACGCCGCCCGGGCCAAGTTGTTCTGCACCGAGGTCGCGGGCCGCGTCATCGACAAGTGCCTTCAACTGCACGGCGGTTACGGCTACATGCTCGAATACCCGATCGCCCGCCTATACGCCGACACCCGCGTCAACCGGATCTACGCCGGGACCAGCGAGGTCATGAAGACGATCATCGCCAAGGACCTCGGGCTCTGAGCCCGTTGCCCGCTGTCTGCCCCACGTTCCCCAGGAGGACCCTCATGCGCGACGCAGTGATCGTCGACGCCGTACGCACCCCGGTCGGCAAGCGCGGCGGCTCGCTCTCCACGCTGCACTCCGCTTCGCTCTCCGCGCACGTTCTCAAGGCGCTGGCCGAGCGCAACCACCTCGACCCGGTCCTCGTCGACGACGTCATCTGGGGCTGCGCCTCGGCGGTCGGCATGCAGGCGGGCTGTGTCGGACGGGCCGCCGTGCTCGCGGCCGGCTGGCCCGAGAGCGTGCCGGGGCTGACCGTCGACCGGCAGTGCGGCTCGTCACAGCAGGCCGTCCACCAGGCGGCGGCCGGGGTCGTATCCGGGCAGTACGACGTGGCCGTGGCCGGCGGCGTCGAGATCATGAGCCGACTCCCGCTCGGGACGACGCGCGGCGACGGCAGTTTCGGCGAACCGTTCGGCCCGGACGTCTTCGCCCGCTACGACGGCGTCCGCTTCAACCAGGGAATGGGCGCCCAACTGATCGCCGATGAGTACGGCATCACGCGCGCGGAGATGGACCAGCACGGCCTCCACTCCCACGAGCGGGCCACCCGCGCCGTCGACGAGGGCCGCTTCACAGCGCAGATCGCCCCCGTCACCCTGGACAACGGCGCCGTCTTCGCCACCGACGAAGGCATACGGCGCGGCTCCAGCATGGAGACCCTGGCCGGGCTCAAGCCGGCCTTCCGCACTGACGGTTCGATCACCGCGGGGAACGCCTCGCAGGTCTCCGACGGCAGCGCCGCCCTGCTCGTCACCACCAGCGAGTTCGCCGCGTCCCAGGGCTGGACCCCGATGGCCCGCGTCCACACCGCCGTCGTGACCGGCACCGACCCGGTCACCATGCTCAAGGGCCCGATCCCGGCGACCGCCAAGGCGCTCAAGAAGGCCGGTCTCGCCCTGGACGACATCGGCGCCTACGAGATCAACGAGGCGTTCGCCTCTGTCACGCTGGCCTGGCTGCGTGAGACCGGCGCCGACTACGGGCGGATGAACCCGCTCGGCGGCGCGATGGCCATCGGCCACCCCATCGGCGGCTCCGGCGCCCGCCTCATGACCACGCTCGTCCACCACATGCGCGACAACGGCATCCACTACGGCCTGCAGTCCATGTGCGAGGGCGGCGGCATGGCCAACGCCACGATCCTCGAACTCCTCTGAGGGCGCCTGGTGTTGCACGCGACGCCGCTGGCTGGACGCCAGGACTTCGGCGGGTTCCTCGGCCTGGAGCGACTGGACCGGGACCTGTTCCGCGGCTGGTGCCATGACGGCGTTCCGCTGCGCGCCTTCGGCGGTCAGGCCCTCACGGCGGCGGGCCGCACCGTGCCCGACGGCCGGGCCGTGCACTCCCTGCACGGCTACTTCCTGCGCGCCGGGGACACGTCCCGCCCGCTCGACTACCGCGTGGAGCGGGTGCGGGACGGATCCTCGTATCTGTCGCGCAGGGTCACCGCGGCGCAGGACGGCGCGACCGTCTTCACGCTGTCCGCCTCGTTCAAGCGGCCGGAACACACCGACGACCGACAGCCCGCGATGCCGAGCGCTCCCGGGCCCGACGAACTCCCCGACCTGTACGAGGTCTGGGAGCGCACCAACCCCGACGACTACGTGCAGGCCGAGTTCCGTCGCGTCCTGGACATGCGGTACGTTCCCGGGCCCGCCGAGCCCGTGCCCGGCATGACGAAGCAGAAGCTGTGGATCCGCTCGCGCGAGCGGCTGTCCGACGATCCGCTGCTGCACGCCTGCGCGCTCACGTACGCCTCCGACCTCTTCCTCGCCCCGGCCGTCGCCCTGTCGACGGACCTGCCCCGGATGCTGCGGGACACACCGGCCTCGGTGTTCCTGACCTCCCTCGACCACGCGGTCTGGTACCACCGGACGTTCCGCGCCGATGAATGGATGCTGTTCACCCAGCGCAGCCCCACCGCGGGCGACGGGCGCGGGCTCGCCTTCGCCGACGTGTGGAGCGTCGACGGCCGGCTCCTCGCGCACGTCGTGCAGGAGACGGTGGTGCGCCCGGCCCGGCCCACGGCGTCCGAACTCCCCCTTCCCTCCTCCCGTTAAGGAGCCGAACCACCATGTCCGACCTCGTCCTCACCTCGTTCGACGACGGTGTCGCCGTCATCACGATCAACCGCCCCGAGGCACGCAACGCCGTCAACCGCGCCGTCGCCGACGCGGTCGCCGCGGCCGTCGACGAACTCGACGCCCGAGACGACCTCGTCGTCGGCGTCGTCACCGGCGCGGGCGGCACGTTCTGCGCGGGCGCCGACCTCAAGGCGCTGGCCGCCGGAGAGCGCTCGGGCATCCCGGGCCGCGGCTTCTGCGGCGTGACCGAGACCCCGCCCGCCAAGCCGCTGATCGCCGCCGTCGAGGGATACGCGCTCGGCGGCGGCACCGAACTGGCCCTCGCCTGCGATCTGGTCGTCGCCGCCGAGAGCGCCCGGTTCGGCCTGCCGGAGACCAAGCGCGGCCTGATCGCCGCCGGTGGCGGCCTTGTCCGCATGCCGCGGAAGATCCCCGCCAACATCGCCATGCAGTACGCGCTGACGGGTGACTTCCTCGACGCCCAGCGGGCGTACGACCTGGGCATGGTCAACGAACTGACTCCGGCGGGCGGGGCGTTGGACGGCGCGCTGGCCCTGGCCCGCCGGATCGCGGCGAACGGGCCGCTCGCCGTCCGCACGACCAAGCAGATCGTGACCGAGTCCTTCGGCTGGCCGGCCGAGGAGACGTGGACCCGCAACACCGCCGCGTGCGCCCCGGTGTTCGCCTCGGTCGAGGCCAAGGAGGGGGCGCGCGCCTTCGCCGAGAAGCGCCGACCCACCTGGACCGGACGCTGACGGCCCAGCTACGAGGACACCGGGTGATCCACAACTAGAGTCCCGAGACAACGCTCGGGCATGACCGGACAAAGGAGTTCTGGCATGACCACCGCCTGGCCCGCAGGGCTGCCCCGCACGCTCGACTATCCCGACGGCACCATCGCGGACCTTCTCGCCGGTTCCGCCCATGCCTACCCCGACCGGACCGCCCTGATCGACGGCGAGGTGCGGCTGAGCTTCGCCCAGCTGCACGAACGCGCGTTGCGGGTCGCCCAGGGGCTGCGCGACCAGGGCATCGCACCGGGCGACGCCATCGGCCTCCACCTGCCCAACTCGGTCTGGTTCACGGTCGCCTACTACGGCACCCTGCTGGCGGGCGCCTCCGTGGTGCCGCTCAATCCCACCCAGCCGGCGCTCGCCCTGCGCCAACAGCTCGACGACTCCGGCGCGGTCGCGGCCTTCACGCACCCCGCGGTCGCGACACCGCTTGCGCAGGCTCTGGAAGGGTCGGCCGGCATCCGGTTCGTCTGTGTGACGCCCCCGACGGCCGCGGCGCCTGCCGCCGACCGGCCGGACACCGCTTTCGCGGTGCCCACCCTCGCGTTCGACGACCTGATGAAGGCTCCGGCGACTCCGCCGGCGAAAGTGTCCGGCGACATGGTGGCGCACCTGGCGTTCACCGGCGGAACCACGGGCGTCCCCAAAGCGGTACGGGTCCTGCACCGCAACCTGGTCAAGAACGTGCTCCAGGTGGCATGTTGGCGCAGCGCCGCCGTCCCGTTCACGGACGAGCAGGGCCGCATCATGCTGCGCCATGTGCCGGAGGCCCGGACCGCGCACCACATCCCGCTGGGCGCGGCGACCGGCATCTCCATCGCTCCGCTCTTCCACGGCATGGGCATGGTCAGCCAGAGCGTCTTCGCCGCCGCGGGGCTCTCGATGGTGGTGTTCGGCCGGTTCGACGCGGTCAGGTATCTGGACACCATCGAGCGGATGCGTGTCCATGCCATCACGGGTTCCCCGGCCCTGTGCCATGCACTGCTGGCCGTCGCGGACGTGCGGGAGCGCGACCTGACATGCGTACGTGTGGTCAGCAGCGGCTCCGCACCCATCAACCCGGCCGCGGTCGCGGAGCTCACGGAGATCTTCCCGAACGCCGTGGTCAGTGACGGCTACGGGCTGACCGAAGCCACGATGGGTGTCGCGATCAGTCCGCTGGACACGACGCTGCCCCGTCCGCAGGGCAGCACCGGCCTGGCGCTCTTCGACACCGAGATCCAGATCAGGGACATGGACGGCGTCACGCCCAAGGCGGCGGGCGGGAAAGGCGAGGTCTGGGTCCGGGGCCCGCAGGTCACGGCCGGCTACCTCGGCCACCCGGAGCTCACCGCGGGGCAGTACGTCGACGGCTGGCTGCGTACCGGAGACCTCGGCACGCTCGACGAGCAGGGCTGGCTGTCGCTGGTGGGCCGGGCGAAGGACATGCTCATCTACAAGGGCTACAACGTGTACCCGGGCCCGCTGGAGAACATCCTGCGCGAGCACCCGGCGGTCGCCCAGGTGTCCGTCGTGGGCCGGCCGCACGCGGAGCACGGCGAGATCCCGGTAGCCTTCGTCACTTTGAAGACCGAGGCACACACGGCCGAACCGGACTTCCTGGCACGGGAGTTGATGGAGTACGTCACCGAGCGCGTCGCCCCCTATCAGCGCGTCAGGGACTTGGTGATCGTGGAGCAACTCCCGCTGTCGGCCACCGGCAAGATCCTCAAGTCGGAGCTGCGCAAGCGAGCGGCCGAGTCCTGAGACTTCCGGGCAGGCGAAAGGGGCCGGGCGGAGTGTGACTCCGCCCGGCCCCTTCGGGTACCCGGCCGCTACGGCAGCACGATCGGGAAGTTGCGCGCGGGGTTCTCCAGCAGGCCGTGGAAGGTGGACAGGACGGTGACGTCGCCGTCCACCGTGACGGCTCCGGAGCCGATCGCCTCGGGGAATGAAGCGTGCTGAGCCAGCACCGAGTTGAGCGTGGTCCGCGCCAGGCGCAGCGTCAGCTGCGGCGCCTCGCCGCCGGGGGCGTCGCCGCGCATCGGCGTGAGGACGCCGTTGCCGACGAGCAGGGTCCACACCTCGTCGGTGTCGGTGAACTCCCAGCGCAGCAGCAGCCGGTGGGCGGCCGCGCGCGGGCCGTCGAGACGTACGGCCATCGAGTCGAAGATCTGCCCGGTGCCGAGAGCCGCCAGCATGTCGATGCTGTCGACGCGGGGTGCGCCCTTGCCGCGCCTCTCCTGTCCCGCCTCGCGCAGTTCCTTCGCGCCGGTGAGGTAGATGTTGCGCCAGGTGCCGTTCTCCTGGGCGTGCCCCAGCTGCTCGTACGTGGCGATCTGCAGCTCCCGGGCGGCCAGGTGCTCCGGCTCGGCGAACAGGACGTGGTTCAGGAGTTCGGCGGCCCAGCGCAGGTCGCCGCCCTCGAACGCCTTGCGGGCGGACTCGACCGTGGCGTCCGCGCCGCCGATCGCGGTGACGTACCGCTCGGCCTGCTCGACCGGCGGGTGCTGCCACAGGTGTGCCGGGTTGCCGTCGTACCAGCCCATGTAGCGCTGGTAGATCGCCTTGACGTTGTGACTGATGGAGCCGTAGTAGCCGCGCGCGCTCCAGGCCCGGCCCAGCTCGCCGGGGAAGCCCTGGATCTCCTCGGCGATCTCGGTGCCGGTCAGTCCGCGGTTCATCAGCCGCACGGTCTGGTCGTGGAGGTAGGCGTACGCGTCACGCTGCTCGGTGAGCATCCGCATGACCTGTTCCCGCCCCCAGGTCGGCCAGTTGTGGGAGCCGATGAGCACATCGGCCTCCGGGAAGAGCTGGATCGACTCCGTGATGTACGAGGCCCACGCGTGGGCGTCGCGGACCTGGGCGCCGCGCAGGGTGAGGACGTTGTGCAGGGTGTGGTTGACGTTCTCGGCGATGAGCAGGACCTGGTGGTCGGGCAGGTAGAAGTTCATCTCCGAGGGAGCCTCGGTGTCAGGGGTGAGCTGGAAGGCGAGACGCACCCCGTCGAGCACCAGTTCCTGGCCCGTCCCGGTGATGTCCTGGGTCGGAGGAACAAGGCCGACGGTTCCGGTGGACAAGGCCTGCCCCAGGCCGAAGCCGACCGCCGCCTCGGGGCCGACGGGCAGCGAGCGGCCGTACATGAAGACGGCGCGCCGGAGCATGGCCGGCCCCGCGAAGATGTTCTCGCTGACCGCGTGCTGCATGAACCCCTCGGGGGCGATCACCGCGCACTCGCCGGCCTCGACCGCCTCCGTGGTGGTGACGCCGAGCACGCCGCCGAAGTGGTCTCCGTGGCTGTGCGTGTAGATGACGGCCTTCACGGGGCGCTCACCGCGGTTGCGCCGGTAGAGCGCCAGGCCCGCCTCGGCGACCTCCTTGGAGGTCAGCGGGTCGACGACGACCACACCGGTGTCGCCCTCGATGATCGTCATGTTGGAGACGTCGAGGCCCCGGGCCTGGTAGATGCCGGGTACGACCTCGAAGAGGCCCTGCGCGGTGTTGAGGCCGCTCTGTCGCCACAGGCTCGGGTGGACGGTGTCGGGGCAGTCGTCCTTGGTCAGGAAGTCCCAGCGGTCGTTGTCCCAGACGACCCGACCCGCCTCGTTGCGTACGACGCAGGGCTCCAGCTTGTCGACCAGGCCACGGGTGGCGGCGGCCTGGTCACCGGTGTCGCCCCAGTCGAGATCAGGGGTGGTGTGGGTCATGGGCTCAGTCCTCGCCGTCCATGGAGGTGGGTGCAGGGGTGGTGATACGGGTCCAGACGCCGCTCTCGCCGGCCTCGGCGGCGCGGCGTCCGAGGCGCTCGGCCCAGTGCCGCTCGCTCGCGACGGCGTCGCGCCAGGCCCACAGGCGGCGCGTGAGGTGATGCAGCGGGTACTCGGCGGTGATGCCCATGGCGCCGTGCAACTGGTGTGCCAGCTGGGCGATTTCGGTGGCCGCGGCGGCCGTGGTGAGCCGGGCGATGTCGACGGCTCCGCCGAGTGGCGGCGACTCGCGCGCCAGGGCCAGCGCCGCGTCGGCCTGGACGAGCTGGACCCGCATGCGGGCCAAGTTCGTGGAAACCGCCGGGATCTTGAGCAGCGGCGCGCCGAACTGCTCCCGCTCCGCGACGTACGACCTGGTGAGCCGGTAGGCGCCGTGGGCGGCGCCGAGCACGGCCGCCGACCACAGGAGGGCGAGCCGCTCGCGGATCGCGTCGTAGCCGGGCGCTTCGTCGAGGCGCGGGGCAGGGGTGTCCGTCAGGAACACGGTGTCGCGCGGTTCACCGGCGACGTTCTCGCCGGGACGTACGCTCACAGAAGGGTGCCGCAGGTCGACGACGACGGGCCCGAACTGCTCGGCACACAGCACCAGTTGGGCGGAATCACAGGCCCACGGGACCGCGTTGAGCTCCGCCGTGACGGTTGCGGTTGCGGACCCCCTGTCCGGCGCCTTGTCGAGAAGGAGGACCGTGGCCTGATCGGCGTCGAGGCGTCGCGCGTGAGCGAGCACCCAGTCGGCGGTGGCCGCCTCGACGAGGGGGACGCCGATGCCGTGCCCGGCGAGGGCCTCGGCCACCACAAGCAGGTCGTCGAGGTGGCCGCCCGAGCCGCCCTTGTCCTCGTCGATGCCGACGCGAGGCAGGCCTAGCTCGACCAGGTTGTCCCACAGCTTGGAGGTGTCGTCCGTGGCGGCCAGGCCGTCCACCAGGCTCCGCAGTTCTTCGGCGAACTCGCTCATGCGCGGGCCTCCTGTCGGGCGATGAGGGAGAGCAGGACCTCGGCCGCGCCACCGCGCAGTCCGAACGCGGGCGAAGCGAGCAGGGCCTGCCCGAAGACGGAGTCGAAGGCCGGGTCCTGGCACAGGTCGGTGCGGCGCAGCGCCTCGATGACATCGCGCTCGAACGCGTTGCCCAGGTACTTCAGCGCGGCTGCCTGCTGGACGGGGGCCTGCCCGTCGTCCATGGCGCGGGCGACCTCGAAGCACAGGCGGCGCAGAACGGCGAGGCGGGCGACCAACTCGCCCAGCAGGGCGTGCAGTTCACGGTCGTCACGCTGCCGGGCGGTCTCTGCGATCAGTTCCACGAGGACGGGGTAACTGGACAGGGCGCGCTCGGCACCGCCACGCTCGAAGGAGAGCTGTTCGACGACCTGCTTCCAGCCGCGGCCGACCTCGCCGAGCACCCGCCCGGCGGGGACGAAGACGCTCTCGAAGCGCACCTCGTTGAAGTGGTGCTCGCCCGCGAGGTCGACGATCGGGGTGACGCTCACGCCCTCGCTGTCCATGTCGAGGATGAACTCGGTCAGCCTGTCGTGCTTGCGCTCCCCGCGCGCGGTCCGCGCCAACAGATAGGCGTGGGTGGCCTGATGGGCCTGGGTCGTCCAGATCTTGTGGCCGGTGACCAGCCAGCCACCGTCGACGGCCTCCGCGGAGGTGCGTACGGAGGCGAGGTCGGAGCCGGCTTCCGGTTCACTCATGCCGAGGCAGAAGACGGCGTCGCCGGAGGCGATGCGCGGCACGATCTCCTCCTGGAGTTCGCGCGTACCGTGCCGCAGGACGGCCGGGCCGATCTGCCGGTCGCCGATCCAGTGCGCGGCGACCGGCGCACCTGCCCGCAGCAACTCCTCGGTGACGGCGAGGCGTTCGACGTTGGTGCGCCCCGCGCCGCCGAACTCCTTCGGGTACGTCATCGCGATGAGACCGCGGGCGGCAAGCTCCTTGCTGAACTCCAGGTCGAAGGAGCGCAGCCAGGAGTCGCTGCGGGGCGCGTAGCGTCCGGCGTCCCGCCACTGCGTGGTCAACTGCCGTACCTGCGAACGGAGTTCGGCGCAGGGATCCGTATCTGGGATGTGCTGCATGAGGGCCTTTCGGGCGAGGGGGTTCAGCGGCCGGTGAAGACGCCGGGGCGCTTTTCCTGGAAGGCGGCGAACGCCTCCGCGGAGTCCTCGGTGGAGGTGATCACGGCCATGTGCGAGGAGACCAGGTCGAGCGCCGTGCGCAGGTCGTGGCGGGCGCCCTGGCGGACGGCGCGCTTGATGGTGCGGATCGCGACGGGCGGGCGCTCGGCGAGCCGCGCGGCGTAGGCGTACACCGCGTCCATCAGGTCTTCGTCGTCGTGGACCTCGTCGACCAGGCCGATGCGCAGCGCTTCGTCGGCGCCGACGAAGTCGCCGGTCCACAGCATGCGCAGGGCGGTGGAGGTGCCGACGGCGCGCGGCAGGAGCCAGCAGCCACCGTCGCCGGGCACCAGGCCGACCTTGATGTATCCCTCACAGAAGCGGGCGGAGCGGCCGCCGAAGCGCAGGTCGCACAGGAGCGCCATGTCCATCCCGGCGCCGACGGCGGGCCCGGCGACGGCAGCGATGACCGGCTTGTCGACGTCCTCCAGGGCGAGCGCGACCCGGTGCACGTTCTGGGTGAGGAGTTCCTTCTCGCCGAGCGGCGCCCGCTGCTCCCCCTTGAAGGCGGAGAGGTCGACACCTGAGCAGAAGGACCCCCCGGCGCCCGTGACAACGATGACCCGCACCTCCGGGTCGCGCTGGGCCTCGATCAGCGCGTCCGCCCAGGCGTGCACCATCTCGATGGTGAAGGCGTTCTTGCGGTCGGGGCGGTTGAGCAGGATGGTCGCGATCCCGTCGCGGACGGTGTACTCGAGATCGGCCATGGCCGTCCCTCTCTCGTCGAACGAATGAGTAAATCTGTCGGTGACCAGCGGTGACTGGATGAGCGAGGCGCGCAGTTCGCGCTTGAGGACCTTGCCGCCCGGATTGCGGGGCAGCGCGTCGACGAAGTGGACGTTCCGTGGCTTTTTGTACGAGGCGATGCGCGGCCGCGTGAACTCGATCAGCTCTTGCGCGGTGGGGCGGGCGACGCCGGGCCGCAGTGCGACCACGGCCGTAACGGCCTCGCCCCACACCGGGTCGGGCACGGCGACGACCGCGCTCTCGGCGACCGCCGGGTGTTCCGCGAGGACGGCCTCGACCTCGGCCGGGTACACGTTCTCGCCACCGCTGACGATCATGTCCTTGATCCGGTCGGTGAGGTACAGGTAGCCGTCCTCGTCGAGGTATCCGCCGTCTCCGGTCCTCAACAGGCCTTCTGCGTCGTACAGTTCGGCCGTCTCGTCCGGTCGCTTCCAGTACCCGGGCGTGTTGTGGCGGGAGCGGACGCGGATCTCGCCGGGCGTCCCGGCGGGAACGGGGCGACCGGTCGTGAGGTCGGCGATCATGACGTCGACGCCGCGGCGCGGTTTCCCGACGGACCTGAGCAGCCGGCGCTTTGACCCGTCGCCCGCGTGGTCCTCCGGCGGCAGCTGGGTGACCGTGCCGCCCCCCTCGGTCAGCCCGTACTTGCCCATGAAGTGACAGCCGAAGACGCTCATGGAGCGGCGTAGCAGGGCCGGTGTGACGGGCGCGGAGCCGTAGGTGATCAGCCGCAGCCGGGAGAAGTCGCGCCGGTCGATGTCCGGGAGCGCGGTGAGCAGGTGCAGCACCGAGGGGACGAGGAAGGCATGCGTGACGCCTGCCCGCTCGATGGCCTCGGCCGCGCCCTCGGGGGTGAAGTTGGGGACCATGAGGCTCGCGGCCCCGGCGGTCAGGGCGACACGCAGCCAGCCGAGGCCGCCGATGTGGAACATCGGCAGGGCGTTGATCGCCACCGAATCGGCGTCCCACAGGTACTCCTCCAGCTCGGTGCCGTCGGCGAAGAAGTTTCCGTGGGTGAGCAGCACGCCCTTGGGCAGGCCGGTCGTGCCGGAGGTGTAGATCTGCAGGAACACCTCGTCGGCATCCGCCGCACCGCCGCGCCCCGGGTCGTCGTCCGGTTGGGCGGCGAGCCAGCTCTCGTACGCCGGGACGTCCGGGTCGTCGGACGGTCCGATGGCGACGAGGCGGAGGCCGGTCAGGGCCGCGCGCACGGCGTCGGCCGCCGCCCTGAACTCCGTTTCGACGAGCAGGACCCGCAGCTCGGCGTCGCGCGCCACGGCCGTCAACTCCGGTACGGCGAGCCGCCAGTTGAGCGGGACGGCCACCAGGCCGGCCTTGCCCGCGGCGGTCACGATCTCGCCCGCCTCGGTACGCGTCCGGGCAAGGAAGCCGATCCGCGATCCGGCGGGGGCCGCGGCCAGCAGGGCGCGGGCGAGCCGGTTGGTGCGGGTGTGCAGATCGGCGTAGCGGATCGTGCGGTCCGCGCAGACGAGCGCGGCGGACGTGCCGCGCTCCCGGGCGTGCAGGCGGATCGCGTCGGGCAGATGCAGGCCCGTGAGTTCCATGTGGCTTTCCCTCAGGCGTCGTTGGCAGAGGATGCGGCGGTGGCGGTGGCGGTGGCGACGTGTCAGCCCTTGGGCCCACCGGCGACGTACAGGATCTGGCCGTTGACGAATCCGGCCTCCTCGCGGCAGAAGAAGGAGACGGCCTGGGCGATGTCCTCGGGCCGGCCGCCCCTGCGTACCGGAATGGCCTTGGCGTACCGGTCGGTGAACTCCTCGAACGTGATACCCATGCGCTGCGCGGTGGCCTCGGTCATCTCGGTGGCGATGAAGCCGGGTGCCACGCAGTTGACGGTGACGCCGAACGGGCCGAGCTCGATGGCGAGGGTCTTGGTCAGTCCCTGGAGGCCGGCCTTGGCGGACGAGTAGTTGGCCTGGCCGCGGTTGCCGAGGGCGGCGGACGAGGACAGGTTGACGGTGCGGCCCCAGCCTGCGGCGGTCTGGTGGCGCTGCACCGCACGGGCCACCAGGAAGGCGCCGCGCAGATGGACGCCGATGACCGAGTCGAAGTCCTGGTCGGTCATCTTGAAGACCAGGTTGTCCCGGACGATGCCGGCGTTGTTGACGAGGACGGTGGGTGCTCCGAGTTCGGCGTCCACTCGGGCGACAGCGGCTTCGACCTGCGCGGCGTCCGAGACGTCGCAGTTGACGGCGAGGGCGCGCCCGCCGTCCTTCTCGATGGTCGCGACGGTCGCGGCGCACGCGGCCTCGTCCAGGTCGAACACGGCGACGGCGAATCCGTCGGCGGCGAGACGTACGGCGGTCGCGGCACCGATGCCACGCGCGGCACCGGTGACGATGGCGACACGTTGAACAGGGTTGATCTCAGACACAGTTGACTCCGGGCGGCGAGGGGTGGGTGACGGTCTACTTGGGGGCCATCCGGATCGCGCCGTCGAGGCGGATCGTCTCACCGTTCAGCATCGGGTTCTCGATGATCGACGTGGCCAGGTGGGCGAACTCGGCCGGGTCGCCGAGCCGCGAGGGGTGCGGCACCTGGGCGCCGAGCGCGTCGAGGAAGCTCTGCGGCTTCTTGTTGAGCAGGGGTGTGGAGAACAGGCCGGGCGCGATGGTCATCACCCGGACCTTGGCGGCGGCCAGGTCGCGGGCGATGGGCAGGGTCATGCCGACGATGCCGCCCTTGGAGGCGGAGTAGGCGCACTGCCCGATCTGCCCCTCGAAGGCGGCCGCGGACGCGGTGTTGATGATGACGCCGCGCTCGCCGTCGACCTCCTGCGTCTTCGCCATCTCGGCGGCCGCGAGGCGCAGCACGTTGAAGGTGCCGATGAGGTTGACGCCGACGACGAACTCGAAGTCCTCCAGGGCGTACGGCGTGCCGTCGCGGCCGACCGTCCTGCCCCCCTTGCCGAGGCCCGCGCAGTTGACGGTGACGCGCAGCGGAGCCTGGGCGGCGGCGGTCGCGACGGCACGTGCGGCGTCGTCGGCGCTGCGCACGTCACCGGCGACGAAGTGGGCGCGCTCGCCGAGCTCCTTGGCCACCGCCTCGCCGTTGGAGGTCGGCAGGTCGAGGAGGACGACCTGGGCGCCGTACTCGACGAGGCGGGTGGCCGTGGCCAGGCCGAGGCCCGAGGCGCCGCCGGTGACGACGGCGGAGACTCCGTTGATCTGCATGGTTGCTTCCTGCTTCCTGTGTGGACAGTGGGTGGGAGTCGAAGGGAACGGAGGTGGCCTCAGAGGCCGATCGACTTGGCGACGATCGTCTTCATGACCTCGCTGGTGCCGCCGTAGATCCGCATGACGCGGGTATCGGCGTACAGGCGGGCGATCGGGTACTCCAGCATGTAGCCGTAACCGCCGTGCAGCTGAAGGCACTTGTCGATGACCCGGCTCGCGGCCTCGGTGCAGTGCAGCTTCGCCATCGCGGCGTAGTCGGCGCTCAGCTCGCCCCGGGCGTCGCGCTCCAGCGCCTCGTACGCCATCAGCCGCGCCGCCTCGACGTCGGTGGCGCACTCGGCGAGTACGAACTTGGTGTTCTGGAAGGACGCGACCGCCTTGCCGAAGACCTCGCGGTCCTGGGTGTACTCCTTGGCGAAACGGACCGCGGCGTCGGCAGCGGCGGCGGCCTGGACGGCGATGACGAGCCGCTCGCGCGCCAGATTGCGGCCCAGGTAGAAGAAGCCCTCGCCCTCTTCACCGAGGAGATTGTCCACCGGCACCTTGACGTCGGTGAAGGAGAGTTCGGCGGTGTCGGAGGCGTGCAGGCCGATCTTGTCCAGGCTCCGGCCGACCTGGAAGCCCTCACTGGTGGTGTCGACGACGAGGATCGACAGGCCTTTGCGCCGGTTGTCGGCCGGGGCGGGCGCGGTGCGGCACACGACGAGGACGAGGTCGCACTGGGTGCCGCCGGTGATGAACGTCTTGGCGCCGTTGAGGACGTAATGCGTCCCGTCCGCGGACAGTTCGGCCTTCGTCCGGATGCCGGCGAGGTCGGAGCCGGTGCCGGGCTCTGTCATCGCGATGGACAGCATGAGGTCGCCGGAGACACAGCCCGGGACCCAGCGCCGCTTCTGCTCCTCGGTCCCGAAGTGCAGCAGGTACGGCAGGATGATGTTGGCGTGCGTCATGGCGGTGCCGACGGTGGCACCGGCGCGGGCGACCTCCTCGGCGAACACCGCGCCGAAATGGTGACTGCTCTGCGCCCCGCCGCCGTACTCCTCGGGCACCTCGATGCCGAGGACGCCGAGCTCCCCGAGCTTCTTGTAGAAGTCCCGGGAGACAGCCTTGGCCGTGACCCACTCCTCCAGGTGCGGGACCGCTTCCTTCCCGAGGAAGTCCCGGACCATCTCGCGGAACACCTCGTGCTCCTCGCCGAATACCGTGCACGGCATGCCTGCATCTCCTGACCTTGGGTTAGCCGAGTTTCACTTTTACCTCCGGTTGCCTTGCTGTCAAGGGCTCTAATGGCGCACCATGCGAGAGGTCAGCCAAGTTAGCGAGAAATAACTTGACGCCGGTTCTCGCCCATCCTTCAGCCCTCCCCCAGGAGCAGCCCATGCGTGACGCAGTGATCGTCGACGCCGTGCGCACCCCCGTCGGCAAGCGCGGCGGTTCCCTCTCCGGCATCCACGCGGTGGATCTGTCGGCCCACGTCCTGACCGCCCTCGCCGAGCGCACCGGGCTCGACCCCGCCTTGGTCGACGACGTCGTGTGGGGCACCGTCTCCCAGGTCGGCGAGCAGGCCGGCGTCGTGGGCCGGTTCGCGGCGCTCGCGGCCGGCTGGCCCGAGTCAGTGCCCGGCGTCTCCGTCTCGCGCGCCTGCGGCTCGTCCCAGCAGTCGGTCCACTTCGCCGCGGGCCTGGTAATCGCCGGGCAGTACGACATCGCCGTCGCGGGCGGTGTCGAGTCGATGAGCCGCGTTCCGATGGGCGCGGCGCGCAGCGCCCCGGGGGCGGGTACGCCGTACGGCCCCTCCGTGATGAACCGCTACTTCCCCGACGGCCAGGGCCAGTTCGACCAGGGCGTGGGCGCCGAGCTGATCGCCGAGCGGTACGGGTTCACCCGCCCCCAACTCGACCAGCACGCCCTGGACTCGCACGAGCGCGCCGCCCGCGCCGTCGACGAGGGCTGCTTCACCGCGCAGATCGCCCCCGTCACCGTCACCGGTGAGGACGGCGCCGAGCGGGTCTTCGACACCGACGAGGGCGTACGGCGCGGCTCGACACTGGAGAAGCTCGCGACGCTGAAGACACCGTTCAAGGCGGACGGCGTGGTGAGCGCGGCCAACTCCTCGCAGATCTCCGACGGCGCCGCCGCGCTGCTCATCACCACCCCGGAGATCGCGAAGGCGCAGGGCTGGACACCGATGGCGCGCGTGCACACGGCAGTCCTTGCGGGCTGCGACCCGGTCACGATGGCCCTGGGCCCGGCCCCCGCGACCGCCAAGGCACTCAAGCGCTCGGGCCTGTCCATCGGCGACATCGGCGCGTTCGAGATCAACGAGGCGTTCGCCCCGGTCACCCTGGCCTGGCTGAGGGAGACCGGCGCCGACTACGCGCTCATGAACCCCAACGGCGGCGCGATGGCGATCGGACACCCCCTCGGCGGCTCGGGCGCACGCCTGATGACGACGCTGGTCCACCACATGCGCGACAACGGCATCCGCTACGGCCTGCAGGCGATGTGCGAGGCGGGCGGCATGGCCAACGCGACGATTCTCGAACTCCTCTGAGCCGACAGAACCGCCGCACGACGGCGTGAGTCCGGGCCACGCCCGGACTCACACGCGTCCCGAGCGCTTTACGGCGTGCCCGACGCCACCGCGCGTTCAGGGGCGACCACCGCCGCGCGACACGAACAGCAGGCCCGGGTCACCGCCGCGACCTGGGCCTGCCCGCTTGCGGGGGCCACTCTCAGACCCGCGCCCCCAACGCCTCCACCACGTCCTCGGCCAGGCCGATCTCGGTGAGCACCTCGCGGGTGTGGGTACCGACGACCGGCGCACGCCTCGGCGTCGTGGCCGGAGTCCCGAGGAACCGGGGCGCAGGCGCGGGCTGGAGTACGCCGCCGTCGGTGTAGTAGGTACCGCGCGCGACGTTGTGAGGGTGGCGCGCCGCCTCGGTCAGGCCGTACACGGGCGTGACGCACGACTGCGTCCCGTCGAAGAGCTCCGCCCACTCCTCGCGCGTACGACCGCCGAAGATCTCGGCGAGCCGGTCTCCCATCGCGGGCCAGGCGTCGCGGTCCAGTTGCTTGGCGAAGAGCGGGTCGCCGCTCAGGCCGAGGAGGTCGAGAAGGGTGGCGTAGAACTGCGGCTCCACGCTGCCCACCGCCAGGTGTCCGCCGTCGGCGGTCCGGTACGTACGGTAGAACGGCGCGGCGCCGTCGAAGAGATTCGAGGCCCGCTCGTCGACCCACCGGCCGGTCGCCAACAGACCGTGGATCAGTGCGAGTTGCACGGCGGTGCCGTCCGTCATGGCGGCGTCGACGACCTGCCCCTTGCCGGTCGTCCGCGAGTTCACCAGCGCGGTGGTGATCCCGAGGGCCAGCAGCATGCCGCCGCCACCCATGTCACCGAAGAGGTTCAGCGGAACCGGCGGGTTCTCCTCGGCGCCGCCGAGCGCGCCCAACGCCCCTGCGACAGCTATGTAGTTGATGTCGTGACCCGGCACCTGCGCCAGCGGCCCGTCCTGACCCCAGCCGGTCATCCGGCCGTAGACGAGCCGGGGGTTGCGGGCCAGACAGGCATCGGGGCCGACCCCCAACCGCTCCGCGACACCGGGGCGGAAGCCCTCGATCACCGCGTCGGCGGTGTCAACGACAGCGAGCACGGCCTCGACGCCCGCCGGGTCCTTGAGGTCGAGGGCGACCGAGCGGCGACCCCGGTGCAGGATCGGATGCTTGGACGCGGCACCGGCCTCGGCGGGCCGGTCGACGCGAATGACGTCGGCGCCCTGGTCGGCGAGGAGCATGCCGGCAAAGGGACCGGGGCCGATGCCGCCGAGTTCGACGACGCGGATTCCGGACAGCGGTCCGGCCGGGGCGGAGGGTGCGGTGGTCACGAGGCGCTCGACTTTCCGTACGGCCCGAGGGCGAAGACGACGAAGACAGGGAGGGCCTCGGCCGCCCCGCCGGGGGCGAGCGGGGCGGCCGAGGCGCGGGGCGGAGCCGGGAGCCTGAGGTCAGGCTCTTACAGCCCGAGGTCCTTGGCGATGATGGTCTTCATGACCTCGCTGGTACCGCCGTAGATGCGGGAGACGCGGGTGTCCGCGTACAGGCGGGCAATCGGGTACTCCAGCATGTAGCCGTAACCCCCGTGCAACTGAAGGCACTTGTCGATCACGCGCCCCGCGACCTCGGTGCCGAACAGCTTGATCTTCGCGGCGTCGGCACCGGTCAGCTCACCCAGGTCGTCGAGCTCGATGCCCCGGTCGACCATGGCCTGCAGCGCCTCGACCTCGGTGGAGCACTCGGCGAGCACGAACTTGGTGTTCTGGAAGGCAGCCACCGGCTTGCCGAACACCTGCCGCTCCCGTACGTACGCGCGGGCGAACTCGACGGCGGCGGTGGCGGTGGCCGCGGCGCCGACCCCGATCGAGAGCCGCTCGCGGGGCAGGTTCCGGCCGAGATAGGAGAAGCCCTTGTCCTGCTCGCCGAGCAGGTTCTCGGCCGGAACGCACACATCGGTGAACGACAGCTCCGAGGTGTCGGAGGAGCGCAGGCCGATCTTGTCCAGCTTGCGGCCGTAGGCGAAGCCCTCGCTGTCGGTCGGGACGACGAACAAGCTGAGGCCGTGCCTGCGGTTCTCGGCAGTGGCGGGCGCGGTGCGGGCCGCGACGACGCACAGCTCGGAGTTGCGGGCGCCGGTGATGAAGGTCTTGGCGCCGTTGAGGACGTAGTGCGTGCCGTCCTCGGAGAGCCTGGCAGTGGTGCGGATGCCCGCCAGGTCCGAGCCTGTGCCGGGCTCGGTCATGGCGATGCAGAGCATGATGTCGCCCGCGGCGATGCCTGGCAGCCAGCGCTTCTTCTGCTCCTCGCCCGCGAGGTCCAGCAGGTAGGGCAGGACGATGCCGGTGGAGACGCCGTAGTGGCCGAAGGAGACGGCGGCGCGGGCACACTCCTCGTTGATGACGCCCTGGTACTTGTAGCTGGTCTCGCCGGCACCGCCGAGCTCCTCGGGGATGTCGAAGCCCATGACCCCGAGCGCGCCGAGCTTGCGGAAGAGGTCACGGTCGACGAGGTTGTCCCGCTCCCACTGCTCGAAGTGCGGCGTCACTTCCCTGGCGATGAAGTCCCGGATCATCGCCCGGAAGTCCTCGTGTTCCTGGGTGTAGAGGGTGCGCTTCATGGGTGGGAGGCTCCTGAGGACGAACTTCTCTGGTTACTGTGGATTCACTTTCTTGCAGATAACCCCTGGCGTCAAGCCTTGCCTTCCAATGACTCACGGTTTTCAAGCGTTCCGATGTCGCGAGTCGCGGCCAGCCGTTCGGCATCCCGGTCGGGGTTCACGAGGAACAGTGCGGCACCGGCACCGGCGATCATGGTGACGCCGAGCACGAGGAACGCGTTCGCGTACCCCGCCGCATCGGAGGAGGCAGCGTCGATCAGCCTGCCGATCACGAGCGGGGCCACGACCGCACCGAGGCTGTAGATTCCGGTGACGATCCCGAAGACGGCCCCACGCTGCTTCACGGGGGCGACGTCCGAGAGGCCGGCGAAGGCGACGCCGTAGCCGGCGGAGTTCAGGCAGGCCCCGATCACGAGCAACGTCATCTGCGGCGCACCTCGATCGAGGGACGCGAAGGCGACCGTACAGATGCCCGAGACGACAACGAGGACGGCGGGCAGCACACCGCGGGTGATCCGGTTGCCGACCCCGCGCCTGGTCAGCACGCTGGAGATGACACCGACGAGGATCACCGCCGCCGCGGCTCCCAGATAGGGCAGGACGACCAGCTTGCCCGCGATGCCCGCGTCGTAGCCGAGCCCTTCGCGCAGATAGAGCGGAAGCCAGCTGACGGCGACCGACGTATTGGCGTACGCGACGAAGAACAGCAGCGACAGGCCGATGAGGGTGCCGGTGGAGAACAGCCGCCGCAGCGGCACCCGTTCGGGCAGTACGGCCACCTTCGCACCCGCGACCGGGGATGCGGCCTCAGGACCGGAGTCGCCGCCGAACAGCCACAACACGACGAACACGGCCCCGAACGCCGCCAGGACGCCAAAGGCCGCGTGCCACGAGTACGTCTCGATGACCCAGGTGAGGCCGGGAGCCGCGACCAGTGGCCCGATCCCGGCCCCCGCGATGACGATCGAACTGGGCACACCCCTCTTGCGTGGGGGGAACCAGGAGTGCGCCACCTGCATGGCCAGGGCCACGGTCGGCCCCTCCGCGAAACCGAGCACGACGCGGCACACGACGATCGTGGCGAACCCGACCTGGGCGATCATCGGAGCGAGGCTCAGGACCCACACCGTCGCGATCCCGGCGAGCAACCAGCGCGCCCGCACCTTGCCACCCAGTCGGCCGCCGAGCACGGCACCGACGGCGAAGAGCCAAAAGAAGGCACTCTGAATGACGCCGAACTGCGCGGAGTCCAGGCCCAGCTCCTTCTTCATGCCCATTCCGGCCAGGCCCACGACCACCTTGTCGGCGAAGTTGACGAGCATCAGACAGACGAGCAGTCCCAGCACGATCCAAGGCCGGCGCCCCGATGCGGGCGCGGCAGCCCCGGACGTGCACGCCGATACGACTCCCGGCGCATCGTGGTCTTCGACAACCATGGGCGACCCTTCCTGGTCCAGCGGGCTGATGTGAGCCGGAAGTGAATCAGCCCTAACTCGACTGGGCAAGAGATTGAACAGAAGACACCTGCCTGTTGGCATCAAAGACGTTCAGAGTGACGTAGCCTTAACTGTCTTCTCTTTGACACGAAGGCAGCTACGACTGCACAGGATCATGATCGGGACCGTGACCGCATGTTGTACGTTGAGGCGACATGACTGACGGTGAAGAGCGAGGGTGGGATGCAGACGGAAGCATCACGGCGGACGACCGCGCGCAGACCCTCTGACCGCAGGGCCCGGATCATCGCCGCGGCCTCCGGCCTGTTCCGGGAGCGCGGTTACCACAATGTCTCAGTCGCTGATGTGGCAGCCGATGTCGGCATCACGGCCCCCGCCCTCTACCGCCACTTCAAGGGCAAGCCCGATCTGCTGGTGCACGTCGTCGACGCCACCATGACCACCATCACGGACTCCGCGGCAGCCGCCCCCGACCTCGACACCTACCTGCGCACCTCGGCCACGCAGACCCTGGATCGGCGCGGCTCGGCCGTCCTGTGGCAGCGCGAAGCACGCCACCTGCCGGAGGACCGGCGCCGGGAGCAGGCTCGCGCCCTGATCGGCATCGCCGAGCGGATCGGCGACCTCCTCCACGTCGAGCGCCCCGAACTCGACCAGGCCGACCGACAGTTGTTGGCCTGGTCGGTCCTGTCCGTATACGGGTCCACGTCGTGGCATCGCGCGTCGCTGCCCCGCCGCCGCTTCGAGCAACTCCTGTACCGCCTTGGGTACGCGGCGGCACACTGCCCGCTCGGCACCCGAAGCGCGTCCGGCGAGGCGCCCCTGCTGGGTGACTACGCCGGGCTCGCCGTGTCCCGCCGGGAGGAGATCCTCATCGAGGCGATCCGGCTCTTCGACGAGCGGGGTTTCCAGTCGGTGAGCACCGACGACATCGGCGAGGCCGCAGGAGCCACAGGCCCCAGCATCTACAAGCACTTCCCCACCAAGACCGACCTGCTCGTGGCCGCGGTACTGCGCGGCGGCGAGCAGCGCAGGGCCGGGACGGCGCAAGCCCTGGCGAGGCCCGGCACGCCGCGGGAAACTCTGGACCGGCTGCTGCGTTCGTACATCGATTTCGCCCTGAGCCAGAGCCACTTGATCGGCCTGTTGATCGGCGAGCTGGACCAACTCCCCGAGAAGGAACGCAAGGCAGCACGACAGACGCAGCGGGAGTACCTCGCGCTGTGGGCGCGCCTGCTCGACGAGGTCCGACCCGGGCTCGACGCGACCGAGGCCAGGATCATCGTCATGGCGGTCCTCACGGTCGTCGACAACGCGGCCCGCACGAGGGCCACGGGAGAGCGCCCCGACCTTGCCGACCGCCTCATCGAGATCGGCACGGCGCTGCTGTTGGCGGAGGGCCAGGGCGGCGCCGCCTAGGAGTTGTCTTCAAATGTCGCGCCCACATCAGGAGCGAGGCGAGGGTGACGGCTGCTTGGTAGGACTCGGCGGTCTTGTCGTAGCGGGTGGCGATGCCGCGCCATTGCTCGAGACGGTTGATGTTCCACCCGACGGTGTTGCGCTGCTTGTACGCCTCGCGGTCGAAGGCGGGTCGCCTGTCACCGTCGCTGCCGCGCCGCATGCGATGACGGAGCTGGTAGGGTCCGCCGGACTCGGAATGATCGTCTGGATGCCCCGCTGACGCAGGTGGTCACGGATCGCGCGGGAGGAATAGGCCTTGTCGGCCAAGACCATGTCCGGCCTGGTGCGGGGCCGTCCACGTCGTCGGGGAACCCGGAGCCGAGCCATGACGTCGGTGAACACGGGTGCGTCCCCGGCCTGTCCGGCCGTCAGCTGGAAGGCCAGCAGCGGCCGTCGGAGGCCAGCCAGGTGGATCTTTGTGGTCAGTCCGCCGCGGGAGCGGCCGACGGTGTGGTCGGCCGGTTCGCCGGGCGGGCCCCCTTTTGCGCTCCGGCGGCGTGCTGGTGGGCGCGCACGATCGTGGAGTCCACCGGGACCACCCAGTTGAGGTCCTCGTCGGCATCGGCCTGGGCCATCAGCGCGGTGAAGACGCGTTCCCATATGCCGTCGACGGCCCATATCCGCAGCCGGTTGTAGACGCCGCGCCAGTTGCGTACCGCTCCGGCGGGCACCGTGAACCGAGTGAAATCAAGAATCCTCATCACTGCTGGGGAAGGCAGCGGAACAGGTGAGGCAGCCGTGCGTGCGCGAAGCGGATCCAGTGCCGGGCCGAGGGAAAACCCAGCAACACCTGTGCCACGGTCAGACATACCAACTCGGCGTCGGACAGTTTCGGGGGTCGCCCGATCCGGCGGGCACCCTTCTCCGTGGTCGCGGCCAGCCAGACACCGGACTCATTCGTCTAGGTGTATTGACCACGAGCGACAGTGGAGGCGTCGCTGCGACCGGGCAAACCATCGATCCCTCCTTGACGCAGCTGTTCGCGCAGGCGGGTACCGTCCGCTGCAGGCGAGGCTCCGTAGAGATGACGGTAGTCGCGGGTGAAGTGGGGGACGCTTCGGTAGCCGACGGCGAGGGCCACTTGTGCTGCGGATTCTCCAAGGACGACCATGCGGTGGCGGGCCTCGCCTAGGCGCAGGCGCTTGAGGTATTGCATGGGTGTCATGGAGGTCGCTTCCTTGAAGCGTCGGTGCAGGGTCGGCTGGCTGGTGCGGGTCTCGGTGGCGAGTGTCTTCATGGACCACGGCTCGGCCATGCGGTCGGTCAGCAGGCTCACGGCACGGGGCACGATGGGGTCACTGTCGTCGAGGGCGGCCAGGACACGGGGTGCTTGGTCGGTTTGCAGCAGGCGCAGCACGAGTTCCCGGGAGATCAGCGGGCCGAGGATGGGGATGTGTTCGGGCTCGTCAAGCAAGGCGAGCAGTCGTGAGAAGGCGTCGGTCAGGGCAGGTGACCACACGCCGAGCCGGTCCATCCGTACCGCACGGTGGGCCTTGTGGGGCATCACGGCGGCGACTTCTGCCAGGAGTGTCGGGTCGAGCTGCCATCGGGCTGCCAGGAAGCCTCGTTGTGGGTCGGTCTCGACGACGCTGGACACGAGCGGGAGGCCGACCGGGGTGATGATGAACCTCTCCCGGCCCCAGACCTGGTCGTCATCGCCGATGAGTGTGCGTTTTTGTCCCGCGAGAACAGTGGACAGGGACGGGGTGTAGTGCTGGTATCCGGGCTCGGTCGCAGCGGTGACGTGGCTGAGCCGGAGACCGAGCGTCTGCGCCCGTGCCCGGTCCGGGGCGTGGCGCATCACGATCTCGGCGGCTCGTTCGAGGCTCTGGGTAGTCGCGGCGTCCATCCCCCTATCCAAAACCCCGTCCCGGCCGGTCGCCGTGCGGGACACGATCTGGCAAGGGGCTGATCGTGTCAGGCAAGGCGCAAGGCGGCACGAAGGCAGACGATTGAGGCATGGAAACGAATGAGCAGCTTCTGGCCTCCCTCACCTCCGACACTGCACTTGCCGGGCGTACCGCGCTGGTCACCGGGTCGTCGAGCGGGATCGGCGAGGCCATCGCCCGGGTTCTCGCTGCCTCGGGTGTCGAGGTCGTCGTCAGTGGCCGGGATGCCGGACGGGCACAGCGCGTCGTGGAGCGGATCGTCAAGAGCGGTGGGCGGGCCCACGCCATCACTGCGGAGCTCGGCGCCGAGCCAGCCGACATCCGTGCTTTCGCCCTGCGGGCGCAGGACGCCCTTGGCGGCGCCGTCGACATCCTCGTCAACAACGCGGGTGTGTACCCGGGCCTACTTACCGAGATGGTGACTGACGAGGAGATGCAGGCGCTGTGGGCGACCAACATCCGCGCCCCGCATGTGCTGGTCGCCGAGCTGGCGCCACGCATGGCCGAGCGGGGAGCCGGCGTCATCGTGAACATCGGCTCGTGGATGGCCCGAGTGGGCGTCCCCTTCAAGGCCCTGTATCCGGCGACCAAGGCGGCCGTCGAACAGCTGACCCGGGCCTGGGCGGCGGAGTACGGCCCTCGTGGGGTCCGTGTGAACACCGTCGCGCCGGGAGCAACGGCCACCCCGGGCACGTCGGGCGGCGCGGACCAACTGGCTGAAATGACCAAGGGAACCCCTGCTGGGGCCCCTGTACGGCCGGTCGACATCGCCTACGCGGTCCGCTTCCTCGTCTCCGACCAGGCGGCGTTCGTGCACGGCGCCACGCTCGACGTCGACGGCGGGATCGCAGCCACCCGCCTGCGCTGACCGGAACCGAACCCGGTCACAGATCTCCGGCATTTCTCTGCGAAGGATGCACTCACTCATGCGTTCCACCGTCGGCTGGGCCGTCCACGAGCCCGGCAGCCCCCTCACCCCGTGGCCCTTCACGCGCCGTGACCTGCGCGACGACGACATCGCTGTGCAGATCCACTACTGCGGTGTGTGCGGCTCGGATCTGCACGCCGTGCGCCATACCGGTCCACAGGACACCCCGCTGGTCGCCGGACACGAGATGACCGGCACCGTCACCGCGATCGGGCCCGCCGTCACAGCCCTGAAGCCCGGTGACCCGGTCGCCATCGGCAACGTGGTCGACTCCTGCGGAACCTGCCCCGCCTGCACCCAAGGCCGGGAGAACTGGTGCTTCGACTACCCGACCGTCACCTACGGCGGCCGGGACCGCGTCGACCACACCCTCACCCAAGGCGGCTTCTCCGGCGAGTACGTCGCCCGTGAAAGGTTCGTCCACGCCCTGCCCGCCGGCCTGGACCCCGCGGCGGCAGCACCCCTGCTGTGTGCCGGCGTCACCGTCTACGCACCGCTGCGCCGCTGGGCAGCAGGTCCCGGCAAAACGGTTGGCGTCGTCGGCATCGGCGGCCTCGGCCACCTGGGCATCAAATACGCCCACGCCCTGGGTGCCCACGTGGTCGCCCTGACCACCTCACCGGGCAAAGCCGACCAGGCACGCAAACTCGGTGCGGCCGAGGCCATCGTGACCACCGACCCCGCGGCCATGGCCGCAACGAAATGGCGCTTCGACCTGATCCTGGACACCGTCGGCGCCCCCCATCGCCTGGACCCCTACCTGCAAGCACTCAAACTCGACGGCACCCTGGTCACGGTCGGCGCCCCGCCACAGGACTGGCAGATCAATCCCTCCAGCCTCCGCTACGGCGAAAAGCGCCTGACCGGCAGCGGCGGAGACGGCACCCGCATGGTCCGGGACATGCTCGCCTTCAGCGCCTCACACAACATCACCGCCGACATCGAACTGCTCCCCGCCACCGAGATCAACACAGCACTCGACCGCCTGGAACGCAACGACGTGCGCTACCGCTTCGTCCTCGACATGGCCCGGTAGCAGTAGCCCGAGACCGGCCATACTCAGCCGTCGCGCGGTCGATGGAACATGGCGGCGCCCTGGACCGACATGGGTTTGCCCCAAGACCACCGACTGCGCTCCGCGCGATCAGCGCACTCCCGCCCGGTCTTACGCAAGACCAGCCACGCACGACCGCAGACCTACGGCCGTACCCCTTTGACCTGCGCTCCCACCGCTGCGCCACCAGCCCGCCAGTCCATGCGCACCGCTCCCCTCGCGCGCGGAGGCTGTCCCGACCAAAGAGGTCCTCCGTGTCCCACCCCAATGCCCGACTCACCGTCCACGGCAGACGTCTCCTTGTCGCCCGGGTACGCTCCGGCCGCCCCGTCGCACACGTAAGCGACGAAATGGGTATCTCCCGCACCACCGCCTACAAGTGGGTTCGACGCTGGCGCGCCGAAGGCGACGACGGACTGTATGACCGCTCCAGTCACCCCCTGTCGACCCCGCACCGCACCCCCACCGCAATAGAGGAACGCATCTGCGAGCTCCGGCGCGAGCGCAAACTCGGCCCCGCACGCATCGGTCCGATCCTGGCTATACCCGCCTCTACCGTCCATCGCGTCCTGACCCGCCACCAGATGAACCGGCTGCGCTGGATGGACCGGCCCACCGGCCAGGTCATTCGCCGCTACGAACGTGAACGCCCCGGCGAACTGATCCACGTCGACATCAAGAAGCTCGGCAACATTCCCGACGGCGGCGGCCACCGGATCATGCCCCGCCAGCAAGCCCTCGCGAACCGTCAGGCCACGACCGGAGCACAAAAGGGCGGCAGCCCCGTCATCGGCTACAGCTTCATCCACACTGCCATCGACGATCACTCCCGGCTCGCCTACAGCGAGGTTCTGACCGACGAACGCAAAGAGACCGCAGCCTCCTTCTGGGAGCGCGCAAACGTCTTCTTCGCCGCCCACGGCATCACCGTGGAGCGCGTTCTCACAGACAACGGATCCTGCTACAGATCCCAGCTATTCGCCCAGACTCTCAACGCAGCCGGCATCGTCCACAAACGCACACGTCCCTATCGCCCTCAGACGAACGGCAAGGTCGAGCGTCTGAATCGCACCCTGCTCGACGAATGGGCATACGTGCGCCCGTACTCCAGCAACGCCGAACGAACCGAAGCCCTGGCAGACTTCCTGCACACCTATAACTACCACCGATGCCACACCGCTCTTGGCGGCCAGCCACCCATCAGCCGCGTAAACAACCCTGCGGGTCAATACATCTAGGACAGCAGCGGGCGCGGCGGCACCGGCGTGGAGACGACGAGCGAACTGGTCGTCTGCCCGTGCAACAGGAAGCGGTCCAGCACGACTTCGAGGTCTTCCAGCGCCGCCACATGCACCTTGAACAGGAAACAGTCCTCCCCCGAGATCCGGTGGCACTCGCTCACCTCCGGCGTCCGCTCGGCGAGTTCGGTGATACGGGACATCTGGCCTGGCCCGGGGCGCAACCGGATCCAGGCCGCGACCGGGCGACCCAGCGCCGCGGGGTCCACGTCGAGCCGGTAGCCGCGGATGACGCCCGCCTCCTCCAGCCGCCGCACGCGCTCCCGCACCGTGGGAGCCGAGACGCCCAGTTCGCGGGCGAGGTCCGAGGCGCCCCTGCGGGGGTCGGCGGCCAGCAGGCGCAGCAGGGCGCCGCTCAGCTCGTCGATCGCGGCCGCCGCGGAGGGCCGTTTTCCGTTCCGAAAGTGATCGCTGGTCATCGCTTTCCCGTCCGAAGACAACGAACCCGCCCCGCCTTCAATGATCGATAGCTCTGTGCGCTGCTGGTTTCTAGGTTAGATGGCATGCAGAACCCCGACACGGGAACCGCCCGCACGCACGGCGCCACCCGCGAAGGACCGGGCCCGCGCACCCCCGGTACTCCCCGCTTCCGGCGCGTGCCGCCGCACGCCTACTTCGTCGTCAGCGCCGTCTTCCACTACCTCGGCCCCGCCTTCGCCGTCCTGCTCTTCGCCCGCGTGGAGCCGCTGGGCGTCGCCTGGCTGCGGATCGTGACGGCCGCCGCCGTCTTCGCCGTGTGGCGGCGACCCTGGCGGCGGTGGCGTGCCGCCGACCGGGCGACGCGGTGGTCGCTGCTGGCCTGGGGCGTACTGCTCGCGGTCATGAACTCCAGCTTCTATCTCGCCCTCGACAGACTGCCGTTGGGCACCGTTGCGGCGATCGAATTCCTGCCCGTGATCGCCCTCGCGACCGTCGCCGTACGCAGCGGGCGCAACCTGCTCGCGCTGGTCACGGCGGTCGCCGGGGTGTCCCTGCTGACCGATGTGCACCTGGCCGTCGAACCGCTCGGGCTGTTCTACGCGGCCGTCAACGCCGCGCTCTTCACGCTCTACGTCGTCCTCGCCCACCGCGCCTCCCGCAACCCGGCCGTCAGCGGCATCGACGGACTCGCGCTGGCCATGCTCATCGCCTCGGCCGCCGCCCTGCCTTTCGGCGTCACCCAGGCCGTACCCGCGCTCAGCGACCCCGTTCTGCTGGCCGCCGGCGCCGGCGTGGGCATCTGCTCGTCGGTGATCCCCTACGTGTGCGACCAGCTGGCGATGGCCCGCCTGAGCCGGGGCACGTACGCGCTGCTCGTGTGCCTGATGCCCGCCACGGCGACCGTGATCGGGGTGGTGGTGCTGGCGCAGGTCCCGGTGGCGCTGGAGATCGCGGGGGTCGTGCTCGTGGTGCTGGGGGTCGCCGTACACCGAGAACGCGCGCCAAACGCGCCCGAACCCGGCGGCGCCGACAGGGCCGACGGGGCCGTCACCGAAGCCAACCCCCGAAACGACGAACACCCCTAGAACGAGGAACACCCATGGACTACACCCGGCTGGGCACCACCGGTCTGACCGTCTCCCGCATCTGCCTGGGCATGATGAGCTACGGCGACCGCTCCCGGCGCGCCTGGCACCTCGAGGAGACGGCGGCCGAACCCCTCGTACGACGCGCCGTCGAGGCCGGTGTCACCTTCTTCGACACCGCCGACGTGTACGACGGCGGCGCCAGCGAGGTCGTGACCGGCAACCTGCTGCGCAGGCTCTTCCCCGACCGGGAGGCGTACGTACTGGCGACGAAGGTCTACTTCCCCACCGGTCCCTCCCACAACGACCGCGGCCTGTCCCGCAAACACATCATGGCCGCCATCGACGCGTCCCTGCGCAGGCTGGGCACGGAGTACGTGGACCTGTACCAGATCCACCGCTGGGACCCCGAGACCCCCATCGAGGAGACGATGGAGGCCCTGCACGACGTCGTACGCGCCGGAAAGGCCCGCTACATCGGGGCTTCCGCCATGTACGCCTGGCAGTTCGCGAAGGCGCAGCAGACGGCGCGCGAGGCGGGTTGGACGCGGTTCGTCTCGATGCAGAACCACTACAACCTCGTCTACCGCGAGGAGGAGCGCGAGATGCTCCCGCTCTGCGCCGACCAGGGCGTCGGCGTGATCCCGCACAGCCCGCTCGCCCGCGGGCTGCTCGCGGGCGCACGCGAGCGGGGCGGCGTGCGCAGCACCGTACGGGCCGCCAACGATCCGCTGGCCGAGGAGATGTACGAGGACGCCGACTTCGACGTGGTCGACTCCGTCCGCGCCCTCGCCGCCGAACGAGGCGTCTCCGCCGCGCAGATCGCCCTCGCCTGGCTTCTGGACAACCCCGTCGTCGACGCCCCCGTCATCGGCGCCACGAAACCCGCCCACCTGGAAGAAGCCCTCGCCTCCGTCACTGTCACCCTCACCCCCGACGAACGCAAACGCCTGGAGGCCCCCTACCGCCCCCACCGCATCCTCGACCACACCTGACCAACCCCCGCAGGCCGACGATCAGCACCGAAGGGGCCCTGCGAGCTGGCTTGCCCCTGTCGGGGATCTTGGAGTTTCGCGGTGCGGCTGCATGGTCAAGGGGCATGCTCGGGCAGTTCCGATGACCGATGCAGCTGTCGAGGTGCCCGTTGTCCCTCCGCCCGCGTTCCGATGAACAAGTCCCGCCTCTGACTGCGCAGGTCGCGCGGGCGAGCAACCCGGCGGCACGACGGCGACATGGGTGCGCGACCGGCTGGATGGCCTGTGGCGTGACGAGGACTTCGTCGACTGGTACCCGCGTGACGGACGCCCGGTTCTCTCGCCTGCTCAACTGGCTACCGTCTGTGTGTTGCGGTTCCTGCTCGGCCTGTCGGACCGGCAGGCCGCCGAGGCGGTCCGCTACCGCATCGACTTCAAGCACGCCGTGGCCATGGAGCTGGATGACCCCGGCTTCCACCACAGCGTGCTGGCCGACTTCCGCGACCGTCTCGCCGACAGCGACCGTGCTGACCGCCTCCTCGACCTCGCGCCGGCCCGCCTCAAGGAGGCCGGCCTGGTGCGCGAGCGCACCACACAGCGCACCGACTCCACCCCTGTCCTGGCCGTGGTGCGTGACCTGACCCGCCTGGAGCTGATCACCGAGGCGGTCCTCGCCGCACTGGAAGAAATCGCCGACACCTCCCTCTCATCTGCTGGACGAGCTGGTTGATGAGGACTGGGGGCACCGCTACGGCCACCCGGTCCGCCTGAGCAAGAACCCCACCAAGCCCAAGACCAGGATCCTTGCCACCGGAAACGACGCTGTCCGGCTCCTGGACCACCTCTACGGGCACGGAGCAGACTGCACGTCCGGCCTCGTATCCAGGCTCTGCGCCAGATCATGGTGAGAACTACCACCGCGACGCCGCAGGACACCTGCGCCGGCACGCCGCCGAGACGGAATGCGGACCTGGGCTGCCGCCCCCCCCTGACGGCCATCGCCGTCAACATCGAGCGCCTCAGCGGACTGCCGCCGACCGAAGAAGCACCCACGCCCCGCCGGCCGACTGCCTCCCAGAACTACCTCGACCAGCGCGAGATACCCCGATTCACGGAATCGCGGCCAGAACCTCGGCGGGACCCTCCGACCGGCTGTGCTCCGCCGTAGGGCATGCCTGGGATTCGTGAACCAGCGGGACGCCTGACGCCTCGGCCCAATGAAGCTCCACCCACCGGCAGCTGCAGCTGCAGCTCAAACTGCACCGTCGAATGGTTCAGGTCTCAACAGGTGCCCAACACGGCTCCTCCATCGATACTGGCGACAGAGCCGCAGACACCGACAAACACCACATGACAACCCGTCAGTAAAGTCAGCATTGAGTCAGCAACAGCCCGGCCCGACCTCGCCACCGACCGACCCGGACCACCAAGATCGAGAACTACAAAATACCCACATGACCAGGCACGACGCAGGTCACGGCATTCCTTGCTCACGCCACCCGGAGGTACCAATGAAGATGCTGATCAACGTAGCCGAGACGGTCGTCGCCGACGCCTTGCGCGGGATGGCCGCCGCCCACCCCGAGCTGAACGTGGACGTCGAGAACCGGGTGATCGCTCGCCGGGACGCGCCGGTGGCCGGGAAGGTGGCGTTGGTGTCGGGGGGCGGGTCCGGGCACGAGCCTCTGCACGGTGGGTTCGTCGGTCCCGGGATGCTCGCCGCGGCCTGCCCCGGTGAGGTGTTCACCTCGCCCGTGCCGGATCAGATGGTGCGGGCCGCCGCCGCGGTGGACAGCGGCGCCGGCGTCTTGTTCATCGTGAAGAACTACACCGGTGACGTGCTGAACTTCGACATGGCCGCCGAGCTCGCCGAGGACGAGGGTGTGCAGGTCGCCAAGGTGCTCGTCAACGACGACGTCGCCGTCACCGACTCCCTCTACACCGCCGGGCGGCGCGGCACCGGGGCGACCCTTTTCGTGGAGAAGATCGCCGGTGCCGCCGCCGAGGAGGGTCAGCCGCTGGAGCGCGTCGAGGCGATCGCCCGGCAGGTCAATGAGAACGCGCGGAGCTTCGGCGTCGCGTTGAGCGCCTGCAGTACGCCGTCCAAGGGTGCGCCCACCTTCGACCTGCCGTCCGGCGAGCTGGAGTTGGGGATCGGCATCCACGGCGAGCCGGGCCGGGAGCGGCGCCCCATGATGACGTCCGGGGAGATCGCCGACTTCTCCGTGAACGCCGTCCTTGAGGACCTCAACCCCAGCAGTCCCGTGCTGGTTCTGGTCAACGGCATGGGTGCCACGCCGCTGCTGGAGCTGTACGGATTCAACGCCGAGGTGCAGCGGGCGCTCGAGGAGCGCGGCGTGCCGGTCGCCCGCACACTCGTCGGGAACTATGTCACCGCACTCGACATGGCCGGCGCCTCCGTCACGATCTGCCAGGCCGACGAGGAGTTGCTGCGCCTGTGGGACGCGCCCGTCAGCACGGCGGGCCTTCGCTGGGGCATGTGACGGTTCACGGAAATCCGACACACCACCACGCACACATCACGCACACCATCACGTCAACGAACCTGTAACGCAAGGAGATCACGTGCTCGACGCCGACTTCTTCCGGCGATGGCTGACGGTGGCCGCCGCGGCCGTGGACCGTGAGGCCGACCGGCTCACCGACCTCGACTCGCCGATCGGCGACGCGGACCACGGCAGCAATCTGCAGCGCGGTTTCAACGCCGTGCGCGCCACTCTCGACAAGGACGCCCCGGACACCCCGGGAGCCGTACTCACCACGGCGGGACGGCAGTTGATCTCGACGGTGGGCGGCGCTTCGGGGCCGCTGTACGGGACGCTGCTGCGCCGCACCGGCAAGGCACTGGGCGACGCGGCCGAGGTCGGCGAGGCGGACTTCGCGCAGGCGCTGAAGGCCGGCGTCGACGCCGTCGCCGCGCTCGGCGGGGCCGCTCCCGGCGACAAGACGATGCTCGATGCCCTCGTACCCGCGGTGGAGGCGCTCGCCGAGGGGGACTTCGCCGCGGCGCGGTCGGCGGCCGAGCACGGGGCCGAGGCCACCATTCCGCTCCAGGCTCGCAAGGGGCGGGCGAGTTACCTCGGCGAGCGCAGCATCGGGCACCAGGATCCGGGCGCCACGTCGTCGGCGCTGCTGATCGCCGCGCTGGCCGAGGCGGCGGGGGCCGAGTCGTGAGCGCCCCCGACAAGTCCGTCGGCATCGTGCTGGTCTCGCACAGCAAGGACGTCGCCGAGTCCGTGGCGCGGCTCGCGGCCGGGCTCTCCGGGGGCGGCGACACCGCGCCCGTCGCGGCGGCCGGCGGCACGGAGGACGGCGGCCTCGGCACCAGCTCGGAGCTGATCTCGGCGGCCGCCGCAGAGGTCGACCGGGGCGCGGGTGTCGCGGTCCTCGTCGACCTCGGCAGCGCCGTGCTGACCGTGAAGGCGCTGCTGGCCGAGGGCGACGAACTCCCGGACGGCACTCGCCTCGTGGACGCCCCCTTCGTGGAGGGCGCGATCGCCGCGGTCGTCACCGCTTCCACCGGGGCGGACCTGGACGCGGTCGCGGCGGCGGCCTCGGAGGCGTACACGTACCGGAAGGAATGAGGAGGTAGGGAGGCGACGAGTGACCTCCCCGCCCCCTCAACGGGCCTTTGGTACAGACCTGTTGGCGCGAACCCCTTGAGGAAATCCCTCCTCTCGTGCCATACAGGTCTGTACCAATCCGTTCGAACGGAAGGCCCTCCGTGCGACGCCTCCCCCCACGCGCCCCGCTCGCCCACGCGGCCTGCGCCGCCGCGCTCGTGCCCGTGCTCACCTCCTGCGGTCTCCTCTCCGACAGCGCGAAGGCCGAGGGGCCCGCCCTCTCCGCGCCGGCCGGGGTCACCGCGCAGGCCGGAAGCGCCACCTCCGTGCACGTCATGTGGAACCGGCCCGCGAGCACGGCCGAGGTCAAGGGGTACGAGGTGTACCGCGGCGCCAAGCGCGTGCAGCGGCTTTCCGCGCGGCAGCACATGGTCGACGTCACCGGGCTCGACCCCACGTCCCGCTACGTGTTCACGGTGCGCGCCCGCGGCACCGACGGCTCGCTGGGGCCCGCCAGCACCCGCGTCACCGTCACCACCCCGGCCGCCGTCAAGGAGGACCGCGCCGCGCCGAGCCGGCCGACCGGGCTGCGCGGGGAGGCGGACGGGGGCCGGGCCGTGTCGCTGACGTGGCGGAAGGCGACGGACGACCGGGGTATCGCCTCGTACGACATCTATCAGGGCGCCGCGAAGATCCACAGCGTGGGCGGCAAGGAGACGCGGGCGCTGGTCACCGGGTTGCGGCCGGGGACCGCGTACGCGTTCAGCGTGCGGGCCCGGGACGCCGCCGACAACACCTCGGCCGCGAGCGGGACGCTGCGCCTGACGACCGCGCGGGGCAAGGGCGAGGCGGGGCCGGGTACCGCCCCATCGGGGTTCGAGGCGTCGGCGCGCGGCTCGAAGGGCGCGTACTACATCGACCTGGCGTGGACGCCGCCTCGGACCGGCGGCGAGGTCCCGGCATACCAGGTGTTCCTGGACGGCCGGGAGGCGACGACGGTGATGTGGGGCGAGAGCGCGCCGGCCGACTCGTCGACGTACAGCTTCTACATCGGCAAGAAGCCGCACGTGCGGCACCGGGTGAAGCTGCGTGCGCAGTTGCCGGACGGGACGTGGGGCGCCTTCTCGGCGGAGCGGACCGTGACCACGGGGGGCCGCTGAGGATCAGTCCAACTCCGTCAGGGTGCGCTCCAGCCAGTCCACCCAGAACCGTTCGAGGTCGATGCCCGCGCGCAGCACCGCGTGCTGGAGACGGTCGGCCTCGCTGTTCTTGCCCGGCGGGAAGTCCCGCTTCTCGATGTCCTGGTACGTGGCCAACTGCTCGCGGTGCAGGGCGAGATGACGCGTCAGGTCCTCGGCGATGCCGTCCGTGCCGACGACCGCGGCCGAACGCAGGCGCAGCGGCAGTGGGTCGCGCAGGGGTCTCGGATCCTGCGGGGCGGCGGTCCAGCGGGCGAGTTCGGCGCGGCCTTGCGGCAGCACCTCGTACTCCTTCTTCTGGCCGCGCGCGGGTGTCTCGTTGGGCAGCGCGCGGATCAGACCCTCGCGTTCGAGTTTGCCGAGCTCCCGGTAGATCTGCTGGTGCGTGGCCGACCAGAAGTAGCCGATGGACTTGTCGAACCTGCGGGTCAGTTCGAGGCCCGACGACGGCTTCTCCAGGAGCGCCGTGAGGATCGCGTGCGGGAGTGACATGTCGCCCAGAGTACGAGTAGGTGAGGGCGGCCACGCGTCCGGCGGGCCCGGACACGTGACCACCCGGTCTCGGAGAGGGTCCTACAGGGCCGCCGCGACCTCGGTGCCCTGCTTGATGGCGCGCTTGGCGTCGAGTTCGGCCGCGAGGTCGGCGCCGCCGATCAGGTGCGGGGTACGACCGGCGGCCACCAGGTCGTCGTACAGCGAGCGGTGGGGTTCCTGGCCCGCACACAGGACGACGGTGTCGACGGGGATGAGGGACTGCTCGCCCTCGACGGTGACGTGCAGGCCCGCGTCGTCGATCAGGTCGTACGTGGCGCCCGCGACCATGGTGACGCCGCGGTGGCGCAGTTCGGTGCGGTGGATCCAGCCGGTCGTCTTGCCGAGGCCCGCGCCGACCTTGGTGGTCTTGCGCTGGACGAGGTGCACCTGGCGGGGCGGGGTGGGGCGCTCGGGCCTGGTGAGGCCGCCGCGGTCGGCGTAGTCCATGTCGACGCCCCACTGCCGGAAGTACGTGGCCGGGTCGAGGCTCGCCTTGGAGCCGTCGTCGGTGAGGTACTCGGCGACGTCGAAGCCGATGCCGCCGGCACCGATGATCGCGACGCGGTCGCCGACGGGCGCCTGGCCGCGCAGGACGTCGAGGTAGCCGACGACCTTCGGGTGGTCGACTCCGTCGATGGCGGGGGTGCGTGGGGCGACGCCGGTGGCGACGACGACCTCGTCGTAGGAGTCGAGGTCGTCGGCCTCGACGCGGGTCTCCAACTTGACGGTCACGCCGTGCAGTTCGAGCTGCGTGCGGAAGTAGCGCAGCGTCTCGTTGAACTCCTCCTTGCCGGGGACCTGGCGGGCCACGTTGAGCTGCCCGCCGATCTCGGCGGCGGCGTCGAAGAGGGTCACGTCGTGGCCGCGCTCGGAGGTGCTGACGGCGCAGGCGAGTCCGGCGGGGCCCGCGCCGACGACGGCGACGCGCTTCTTCAACCGGGTGGGGGTCAGCACCAGTTCGGTCTCGTGGCAGGCGCGCGGGTTCACCAGGCAGGAGGTGATCTGGAGGCTGAAGATGTGGTCGAGGCAGGCCTGGTTGCAGCCGATGCACGTGTTGATGGTGTCGGAGCGCTCTGCGGCGGCCTTGTTCACGAATTCCGGGTCGGCGAGCATCGGGCGCGCCATGGAGACCATGTCGGCGGCGCCGTCGGCGAGCAACTCCTCGGCGAGTTCCGGGGTGTTGATGCGGTTGGTGGTCACCAGCGGCACGCTCACCTCGCCCATGACCTTCTTGGTGACGAAGGTGTACGCGCCGCGCGGCACGGAGGTGGCGATGGTGGGAATGCGGGCCTCGTGCCAGCCGATGCCGGTGTTGATGATGGTGGCTCCGGCCGCCTCGATCTCCTTGGCGAGGTGCACGACCTCGTCCAGGGTCGAGCCGCCGGGGACCAGGTCCAGCATGGAAAGCCGGTAGATGAGGATGAAGTCCGGGCCGACCCGCTCGCGCACGCGCCGCACGATCTCGACGGCGAACCGGATCCGGTTCTCGTACGTACCGCCCCAGCGGTCCTCGCGGTGGTTGGTGGCGGAGACGATGAACTCGTTGATGAGGTAGCCCTCGGAGCCCATGACCTCGACGCCGTCGTACCCGGCGGACTTGGCGAGCTCGGCGGCGCGCGCGTAGTCCTCGATGGTCCGCTCGACCTCTTCGTCGGTGAGGGCGCGCGGGACGTGGGCGCTGATCGGCGCCTGCACGGCGCTCGGGGCGACGAGCCCCGCGTGGTGTGCGTACCGGCCGAAGTGCAGGATCTGCATGGCGATCTTGCCGCCCGCCGCGTGCACGGCGTCGGTGACCTCGCGGTGCTGCGCGGCCTCCGCCTCGGTGGTCATCTTGGCGCCGCCGTCGAAGGTGCAGCCCTCGGCGTTGGGCGCGATGCCGCCGGTGACCATGAGGCCGACGCCGCCGCGGGCGCGGGTGGCGTAGAACTCGGCCATGCGCGCGAACCCGTTGGGCGCCTCCTCCAGGCCCACGTGCATCGAGCCCATCAGAACGCGGTTCGGCAGTGTCGTGAAGCCGAGGTCGAGCGGGGCGAGAAGGTGCGGGTAGCGGCTCATGGGGCCCTCCGTGAGCGGTGAACGGTCGAGTCAGTTGTAGAGGACCCGCCACCGCTTTTGCAACAAGTTGCATAAGAGATTCGCGCCACGTCCGACCGGTGCCGGACAGAACTGGGTTGTAGAGTGCAACGAGCATCGGGAAAGGAACCGTCGTGGCCCAGCCAGATCACCCGGCCGACCGCGAGGCGGCCGTGGAGACCATTCAGCGCGAGCTGACCTCGTTCGCCCGGCGCGCGCGGGCCACCGCCGCGCGGATGCACCCGGAGCTCTCGCTCGTCTCGTACTCGCTGCTCGCCCACCTCGACGAGCGGGGCGGCTGCCGCGCCACGGACCTGGCGGCGCACTACGCCCTCGACAAGTCGACCGTCAGCCGCCAGGTGGGCGCCCTCCAGCGGGCCGGCCTCGTGATCCGGCGCGTCGACCCCGACGACCACCGGGTCCAGGTCCTGCACCCGACCGAGGCGGGCGCCGACGTCCTGCGTCAGGTGACCGTCAACCGCCGCCAGATATTCGGCGACCGCCTGGCGGACTGGCCGGAGGAGGACCTGGAGCGGTTCGCGGACTATCTGGTGCGCTACAACCACGCGACACAGGAAGAGCCGTAGGGCCTGATCCAAACGACAGGCCCCAGGCCACCACTCCGGCCGCCACTCCGCCCTACCGGGGCGCGCGCACCGTCCGGAAGCGGGTCGTGTTGCGCAGGTGGAAGCCCAGGGACTCGTACAGGCGGATCGCGCTCTTGTTGCCCTCGCCGGTGTGCAGGAACGGGGTCTCGCCGCGCTCCTGGACGACGGCCGCGACGGCCTTGACCAGGCGGCCCGCGAGGCCCTTGCCCCGGTGGTCCGGATCGGTGCACACGGCGCTGACCTCGGTGTATCCGGGCAGGTGCAGGCGCTCCCCCGCCATGGCGACGAGCGCGCCGTCCTGGCGGATCCCCAGGTACGTGCCGAGCTCTATGGTGCGGGGCGTGAACGGGCCCGGCCGGGTGCGGGCCACCAGGTCGAGCATCTCCGGCACGTCGTCGGCGCCGAGCAGGACGGCCTCCGGGTCGGGGCTCGCGTCGACCGCGTCGCCGACCATCCGCACGCCCGCGAAGTCCACCGTCGTCTCCCAGCCCTCCGGCAGCTCGACGTCCGTGCCGAGCAGCGGCAGCGTTCCGTCGGGAGCCGCGAACGCGGCGAGGCCCGCCCAGTCCGAGGGGCCGGGGTCAGGGGGCAGCGCGGTCCACGGCGTGACGTCGGTGGGGTAGCGCAGCGCCATGCCGCTGCCGCCACGCTCGGCGAAATGCGCGTGCGGGCCGGTGAGCGCGGCGTACGCGGGGTGGTCGAGGGGGTGGAACCCGCCGTCCTCGGTGTGCGGCGCGGCGGGGCCGGTGGCACCCTCGTGCGGTGCGTACGTCTGCGTGTGCGTCGGCGTCTGCGTCATCCGTCGGAACCTTCGAACCTTCTCCTGTGCCTCTGCCGCACCATCCGTGGGATGCGGCCACAAGATCAGAACCTCCGGAAGGGCCGACGCATTCCCGGACCCCCGCAACGGACCCCTTCCCGGACCCCGCACACTGCGCGCGCGATCACGCTTGGCATCCTGGCGCGATGCCGTTCACGTCACTGAGTGATCACGTCGAGTCCCTCCTGCACGAGGCCGCCGGGGAGCCACTGCCGATCGTCGCGGCGGGCGACCCGGTGCTCCGCCGCCCCGCCGAGCCCGTCGACGGGCAGCTCCCGGACGAGCTGCTTGCCCGGCTGATCGCCGCGATGCGGGCCACCATGCACGCCGCACCCGGCGTGGGCCTGGCCGCGCCGCAGATCGGGGTGGGGCTGCGGCTCGCCGTCCTCGAGGACGCGGCGGCCGTCAGCGAGGAGGTGCGGGCGGCGCGTGGGCGGGTTCCACAGCCGTTCCGGGTACTGGTCAACCCGTCGTACGACGGCGTGGGCGCGCGCCAAGTGGCGTTCTACGAAGGGTGCTTGAGCGTGCCCGGCTATCAGGCAGTCACCGCCCGGCACGAGCGCGTGCGGCTGCGCGCCCTCGACGAGCAAGGGCGGGCGGTGGACGAGGAGTTCACGGGCTGGCCCGCGCGGATCGTGCAGCACGAGACGGACCACCTGAGCGGCACGCTCTACCTGGACCGGGCCGAGCTGCGGTCCCTGTCGTCCACGCAGAACGCCGCGGCGGTGGAGCGCTGGGTGCAGCCGACGCCCCAACTCGCCGCTCGGGAGCTGGGGTTCGAGCTCCCTTCATCCGACTGACGTGTCGTCCGACTGAACGTCAGGACACCTTCGGCATCTCACCCTTGGCCGCCGTCACGTCGATGACGGAGAACGCGGCGCCCTGCGGGTCCGCGACCGCCGCGAACCGGCCGAAGGGGGTGTCGGTGGGCCCGAAGTGCAGCTTCCCGCCCAGGCGTTGCACGGTGGAGACGGCGGCGTCGCAGTCGCCGACGACGAAGTACACATTGACGTACGAGGGCACATGCGGCGGGAAGTCGTCCGTCATCGCCATGCGGCCCATGGTCGGCTCGCCGTTCAGCTCCCAGACGTTGAAGTCGATCTGGTCGTCCTCCATCTTCTTCACGCCGTAGCCGAAGACGGTGGGGAAGAAGGAGTCGGTCTTCGCGGCGTTGCGGGTGTTGACCTCGGCCCAGCAGAACGCGCCGGGCTCGTTGACCTTCTCGAAGCCCTCGTGGGTGTCGGGCTGCCAGACGCTGAAGACGACGCCCGCGGGGTCCTGGGCGGTGACCATCGTGCCGAACGAGGCGACCTGCATCGGGTCCATCATGAGGCTGCCGCCCGCGTCCCTGATCCGCTCGGCGACCGACCCGATGTCCGCGGTGGCGAGGTACAGGTTCCAGGCGGGGTGCACGCCCTCCGCGCCCGGCATCTGCGGCACGAGCGCGGCGACCCTCTTGCCGTCGGGCGTCTTCGCCTGCGTGTAGTTGCCGAACTCGGGGCTGCCCTCGTCGTAGGTCCAGCCGAACAGCTCCGCGTAGAAGCTCTTCGCGGCCTCCACGTCGGGGAACATGGCGTCGGCCCAGACCGGCGCGCCTTCAGGACGAGCGGACATGAGTGACACCCTTCCGTCGGTCGCCGGGCACGACACGGCCCGGCAGGCATGCGTCCACGCTAGGCGCGGCGGGCGTGCGGCGCGATCCGGTCGGGTCCGGAGGGCAGCCCGTTTCCCACTTTCCCACTTGAGGCGAGACGGTTCGTCTTGTTATGGTGACGTCATGGCTTTCCTTTACTTCTACGTCTGAGTCCGGCACGGCCGATGCCGCCGTTTCCGCTGTCCGTAGACCCCCTTCACATTCCAGGGAAGCCCCATGCGCGAACGCGCCCATACCCTCGTGCCCACTGCCGTGGCACAGCTGTCCGTCAAGGACGTCACCAAGTCCTACGGCACCCGGACCGTCCTCGACCAGGTCCGCTTCACCGTCCGTCCGGGCGAGAAGGCCGCCGTCATCGGCGAGAACGGCTCCGGAAAGTCGACCCTGCTGCGGCTGCTCGCCGCGGCCGAGACACCGGATGCCGGGGAGGTCACCGTCGGCTTCCCCGGCGGCATCGGCCACCTCACCCAGACCCTCGACCTCGACGCGGACCGCACCGTGCAGGACGCCGTCGACCTCGCCCTCACCGAACTGCGCGCCATGGAACACCGGTTGCGGCGTGCGGAGGAGACCCTCGGCGCGGCCTCGGAGGATGAACTCGCCGCCTACGGCGAGCTGTTGATCGCCTACGAGGAACGCGGCGGATACGAGGCGGACGCCCGCGTGGACGCCGCCATGCACGGCCTCGGGCTCGCCCGGATCACCCGCGACCGCGTGCTCGGATCACTGTCCGGAGGCGAGCAGTCCCGGCTCGCGCTCGCCTGCGTCCTGGCCGCCGCCCCCGAACTGCTCCTCCTCGACGAGCCGACCAACCACCTCGACGCGGCAGCCGTGCGCTGGCTCGAGGAACAACTGCGCGCGCACCGCGGCACCGTCGTCGCGGTCACCCACGACCGCGGCTTCCTGGAGCGCATCGCCACCACGATCCTGGAGGTCGACCGGGACGCACGCACGGTCCACCGGTACGGCGACGGCTGGGCCGGCTACCGCGCCGCGAAGGCCGCCGCCCGGCGCGGCGCGGAGCAGCGGTACGCCGACTGGGTCGAGGAGGTGGCCCGCACGGAGGAGCTGCTGGAGGCCGCGGCCAGACGGCTCGCCGTCACGGGCGGCGACCCGAAACAGGGCTTCGGCAAGCACCGCCGCTCCAGCGAGGCGAAGCTCGGCGGGCAGGTGCGCTCCGCCCGCGAACGCCTGGGGCAACTGCGCCGCAACCCGGCGCCGAAGCCACCGGCACCACTGCGCTTCACGACGGCGCTGTCGGCGGCGGACGAACCCGCCGCCGCGCAGGGGCCCCTCGCCGAGCTCGACGGCGTACAGGTCGGCAAGCGGCTGCGCCTGGACGGGCTCCTCACGCTCACGCCCGGCGACCGCCTCCTGGTCACCGGCGAGAACGGCGCGGGCAAGACGACCCTCCTGCGCGTCCTGGCCGGCGACCTGGAGCCGGACGCGGGCACGGCCCGCCGCCCCGCCCGGATCGGCTACCTCGCGCAGGAACTGCCCACCCGCTCCACACGGCTCCCGCTGCTCGCGGCATTCGCCGCCGGGCGGCCCGGGCTGCCGGACGAGTACGCCGAACAGCTCCTGACGCTCGGCCTGTTCCGCGAGGAGGACCTGCACGTACCGGTGGCCGCCCTGTCCGCGGGCCAGCAGCGGCGCCTTCAGATCGCCCGCCTGGTGACCCGCCCCGCGGACCTCCTCATCCTCGACGAGCCGACCAACCACATCGCGCTCGACCTCGTCGAGGACCTCCAGGCGGCGCTCGCGATGTACCCGGGAGCGGTGGCCGTCGTCTCGCACGACCGCGATTTCCGCGCGAAGTTCGAGGGGCGGCGCCTCGAACTGCGGGCGGGTCGCCGACACTGATCAGCCCAGGCGCCCCGCTCAGCGGCGCGTGGCCACGACCAGTCTGCACCGCGGGCTGCCGTCGGGCCGCGCGCCGAGTTCGGGCAGCGCGTGCAGCGCCACGTCGAATCCGGCACGGCCCAACTCCCGTCGTACGTCACCGAGTCGGAACGGCCGGTAGTACATGACGAACGGAGGTCGCCACACCACGTTGCGCACCCGCATCGCACCGTCGAAGCCGAGCATTGCCCAGTAGCCCACCGAACCGGGGACCGCGGGCGCGGGCAGCGGGAACGCGAACTGCCCGCCGGGGCGCAGCACTTGGCACACCTCGGAGAACAGCCGCGGCCACTCGCGCGGCAGGAAGTGCCCGAACGCCCCGAAGCTCACCACCAGATCGAAGACCTCACCGAAGGGCAGCGCGAGCGCGTCCGCGCGGACGCAGTGGGCCGGCGGTTCGCCGCGCCGCGCGACGTCCAGCATGCCGCCGCTGAAGTCCACGCCCACGGACCGCCCGACACCCGCCTCGCGCAGCACACGCAGGCCCGCCCCGGTGCCGCAGCACAGGTCGAGCCCGGTGTCGTACGGGCCGAGCCCGGCGAGCGCGCGGCCCACCGAATCGAGCACGACATCCGGCGTACGGAACGGCGTGTGGTCGAATTTCGGCGCCAGCAGGTCGTACCCCCGCTCGACCGAGGAGAGCGCCTGAACGGCCAGCTCGCGGAGGGTGGGACCGTGATCGGAGAACATGGCGGATCAGCATAGGGCGCGCCGCCTCCGAAGCCGGGGCTTGCCGCGCGGCAGGGTTCGGGTGGTACGGTCTTAGTGGTACATGTGCTCGCCCGTTTCGAGGCGCCGGTACCGAATCACTCTCTTCAGCGCTTTTGATCCGACGGTTTTCCCGTCGCCACGCAGCGCACGTCATCCCTGGTCAGCGGCTTCTGGCGGGCTCTTCACCCGTCGCCGTACGCACCAGGTTCTCCCCGGCCGCAGGGCGCGCTCAGCCGCCCCTGCCCTTCGCCGGATCCCCTCCCTTCCCTGCCCTTGTATGCCTGCCGCGTCCGCGGCTCGGCCCGCGAAAGGACCTGTGATCACCATGACCACGGCCACCACTATGAGCACGACCTCCGCTCCACCCCAAGAACCCGTCCGCGCCGCCGGCGTCCTCGACATCGGCGGGAACGGGCACGGTTTCCTGCGGGCGGCCGACCTGATCCCGACGTCGCACGACGTCCAGGTCCCCGCCCACCTCATCCGCCAACTCGGCCTGCGCAAGGGCGACTTCGTCGACGGGACGTGCGGGAAGCCGCACTCCCTCGCGCACGTCGAGACCGTCGGTGGCGCCCCCGCGGAGGCGACCCGTCGCCGCCCGCGCTTCGCCGACCTCACCCCGCTCCACCCCAGTGAGCGGTTCCGCCTGGAGCACCCGGCCGCGGCGCTCGCCGGACGGGTCGTCGACCTGTTCACGCCCGTCGGCAAGGGGCAGCGCGGCCTGATCGTCGCCCCACCGAAGACCGGCAAGACGGTGCTGTTGCAGCAGCTCGCCGCCGCGTTCGCCGCGAACCATCCCGAGGCCCACCTCATGGTGGTGCTCGTCGACGAACGCCCCGAGGAGGTCACCGACATGCGCCGCTCCGTGCGCGGCGAGGTGTACGCCTCGACGTTCGACCAGCCGGCGAAGGCGCACATCGCGCTCGCCGAACTCGCGGTCGAGCGCGCCAAGCGCCTCACCGAGCAGGGCCGCGACGTGGTGATCCTCCTCGACTCCCTGACCCGGCTGTGCCGCGCGTACAACAACGCGGCCTCCACCAGCGGCCGTACTCTGTCGGGCGGTGTCGACGCGGCCGCCCTGCACGGCCCGAAGCGCTTCTTCGGCGCGGCCCGCGACGCCGAGGAGGCAGGCTCGCTGACCATCCTCGCCACCGCGCTCGTCGACACCGGATCCCGCGCCGACGACTACTACTTCGAGGAGCTCAAGAGCACCGGCAACATGGAGCTGCGCCTGGACCGCGTCCTCGCGCAGCGCCGCGTCCACCCGGCCGTCGAACTCACCCCGTCCGGCACCCGCCGCGAGGAACTCCTGCTCCCCGCAGCCGAGTTGACCGTCATCCGCGGACTGCGGCGCGCCCTGCAGAGCCGGGACCCGGCCGCCTCCTACGAGGCCCTGCTCGACAAGCTGCGCCAGACCCCGGACAACGCCACGTTCCTGCGCCAGGCCCAGTCGACCGTGCCGACCTCCTGACGCCGCCCCCATATGCGTAATACTCGACACATGAACGCGAGCATTACACGCCGTGGGGGAACTCCGGCGGTCGGCATCCGGCGGGCCACCACCCAGGACGCCCGGCGCCTCACCCGCCTCGTGCGCGGCTCCAGTGCCTACCGGGATCCGTACGCCTCGATGGTCGCGGGCTACCGGGTGGGACCCGACTACGTAGAGGCGCACCACGTCTACGTAGCCGTGGATTCGGCCGACGAGCGCGTGCTCGGCTTCTACGCGCTGCTCACCGAGCCGCCGGAGCTGGACCTGATGTTCGTCGCGGACGAGGCGCAGGGCCGGGGCATCGGGCGGCTGCTCGTCGACCACATGCGGGCCCAGGCGCTGGCCGCGGGCCTCGACCACGTCCGCGTCGTCGCGCACCCGCCCGCCGAGGGTTTCTACCGCTCCATGGGCGCACACCGCACCGGCACGGTGCCCGCGCGCCCGCCGGCCGTCGCCTGGGACCGACCCGAACTCGAATTCGCCATTCCTCCGGCCGTCTGAGGTCTTCCGCCCTTGCCCGGTACAGCGCACACTCGTGGGCGTCGGAATGCGGCAAGGAGGCCACATTGGGCAGCAGTCAGGCACGCGCCGAGGCGTTCGACGTGATCGTGGAGATCCCGCAGGGGTCCCGGAACAAATACGAGATGGACCACGATCTCGGCCGGATCCGGCTCGACCGGATGCTGTTCACGTCGACGCAGTACCCCGCGGACTACGGCTACATCGAGGGCACGCTCGGCGGCGACGGCGACCCGCTGGACGCACTCGTCCTGACGGGCGACGCGACGTTCCCCGGCTGCGTCATCGAGTGCCGGGCGATCGGCATGTTCGTGATGAGCGACGAGAAGGGCCCGGACGAGAAGGTGCTGTGCGTGCCCGCGCACGATCCACGGCACGGCGCGACCCGGGACATCGAGGACATCCCCGAGTTCGACCGCCTGGAGATCACCCACTTCTTCGAGGTCTACAAGGACCTGGAACCCGGCAAATCGGTCGACGGCTCCCACTGGGAGGGCCGGGAGAAGGCCTACGAGGAGATCGACCGGGCCCGTCAGCGCGCTTCAGGGTAGGTAGGGCCTGTATTGGGTTCTGGTCTGGATCAGGGAGCGGGGGCTGGCGCCTTCGGATCCAAGGCGGAGGAGGGAGGCGACGCGGAGCGTCGTCGACCGACGACAACACCGGAGACGGAGGCGCCAGCCCCCGCGAGCCCAGAGTAGAACCCAATACAGGCCCCTAGTAGGGTGGCCGGGCCGTGGTGCTCGGGAAGACCGGTGACGGCCCCCAAGGGGCCCATTCCGGAGCGGCCCTCGCCACTGTGATCGGGTTTCGGACAGCGCCGTCCGGAGCGCGCCGTTCCACCCTGTACGCCACTGGCGGCCGTCGGCCACTGGGAAGGCCGGAGCGGCGGGCACGCCCGTAAGCCAGGAGACCGGCCGCGGCATCTCACGAAGTCATTCCACGAGGTGCTGGAGCGTGATCGACGCATGACCCTGCCCGGGAACTCCCCGAACCCTGCCCTGAATTCCCCCTCCCCTGCCTTCCGTTGGCGCCGCGAGGACACGCTGCGCACGGCCGGCCTGATCGCGGTGATCGCCGCGCTGCACGTCGTCGCGTTCGGCGTGCTGTTCCTGCTCGTCGTCCCCGAGCACTACGAAGTGGGCAACAAGGCCTTCGGTATCGGCCTCGGCATCACGGCGTACACGCTCGGCATGCGGCACGCCTTCGACGCCGACCACATCGCGGCCATCGACAACACCACCCGCAAGCTGATGGCGGACGGCAAGCGGCCCGTCTCGGTCGGCTTCTGGTTCGCGCTCGGCCACTCCAGCGTGGTGGTCGCGATGGCGGCGCTGGTCGCGGGCGGCGCTGCGCTCGCCGGCACCCTGCTGAACGACAACTCGGGCACCCACCAGGTACTCGGCGTCGTCGGCACGACCGTGTCCGGTACGTTCCTGTACCTCATCGCGGCGCTCAACCTCGTTGCCCTGATGGGCATTTTGAAGGTCTTCAAGGCGATGCGCGCGGGCTCGTACGACGAGCGGAAGCTCGAGGAGCACCTGGACTCCCGCGGTTTCATGAACCGGATCCTCGGCCGCTTCACCAAGTCCATCACCCGGCCGGGACAGATGTTCCCGCTCGGCTTCCTCTTCGGTCTCGGCTTCGACACCGCGACCGAGGTGACGCTGATGGTGATGGCCGGCAGCGGCGCGGCGGCGGGCCTGCCGTGGTACGCGATCCTGTGCCTGCCGCTACTGTTCGCCGCGGGCATGAGCCTGTTCGACACGCTCGACGGCACGTTCATGAACTTCGCCTACCAGTGGGCGTTCTCCAACCCTGTGCGCAAGGTGTTCTACAACCTCACCATCACCGGCTTGTCGATCGCGGTGGCGTTCTTCATCGGCACGATCGAACTCGTCGGCGTCCTGCACGACAAGCTCGACCTGAGTGACGCCGTCACCGGGTGGATCGCCGGTCTCGACCTCGACAACGTCGGGTACGTGATCGTGGGCCTGTTCGTGGTCGTGTGGGTCGCGGCGATCGCCTACTGGCGCCTGGCGAGGGTCGAGCAGCGGTGGTCGGCGAGGATGGCCGACGGCACGTAATTCGGTTGCCGGGGCGCGCGCGGTCCACTGCTGCACTGATCGCAGCGGCATTCCCGCGCGCCCCTACCGTGAGGACCGATCCATGCGCACGACAGACATGTTCCTTCAGAAGGCCCCTGCCCTCTCCCCCATGGACATGACTGTCAGTGCACACTCTGAATCTGGGCATTCTCGCGCACGTCGACGCCGGTAAGACCAGCCTGACCGAGCGCCTCCTGCACACGGCCGGGGTGATCGACGAGCTCGGCCGCGTCGACGACGGAAGCACCCGCACCGACTCCCTCGACCTGGAGCGCCGGCGCGGCATCACCATCAAGTCGGCCGTGGTGTCGTTCCCGGTGGCCGGCACGAACGTCAACCTCGTGGACACGCCTGGCCACCATCGGTCTGCGGGTCGACCCGGCGCCGATCGGCTCGGGCGTCGCGTTTCGGCTCGGCATCGAACTCGGCTCCCTCCCCCTGGCCTTCATCAAGGCCATCGAGGAGGCCGTGCACAGGACGCTGCGCCAGGGAATGCTCTGCTGGCAGGTCACCGACTGCACGGTGACGCTGACGCACTCCGGATACGCGCCGCGACAGAGCCACGCGCACGCCGTCTTCGACAAGTCGATGTCGAGCACGGCGGGCGACTTCCGCGGGCTGACCCCGCTGGTCCTGATGAGCGCACTCACGCGCGCGGGCACGGCGGTGTGCGAACCGATGCACCACTTCCGCCTGGACATCCCGGCCGACCTGTACGGAGCGGTACTGTCGTTGATCACCCGACTGCGGGCCGTGCCGACGGGGCAACGCACGGACGGCGGGGCATGGACCACGGTCGACGGGCTGACCCCCGCGGCCCGGGTGCGCGCCCTGGAGCAGCAACTGCCGTCCCTCACCCGGGGCGAGGGCGCCCTGGAGGCCGCCTTCGACCACTACGCCCCGGTCCGCGAGGGCGCCCCGCGCCGCTCCCGCACGGACCACGGATCAAGCCCGGCCTTTGGACGAGAGCCCGCGGGGTCCGGGGCAGAGCCCCGAGGCCGTGACGCCGGTGGGGTGCCACACGGGAGGGGGCGGGCGAATCCGGGCCATTCGGCCCACCGGTAGGGCCCCTTGGCCCCGTCCGCCGCGAGCCGCGCGCTGAGATGCTGCGGTATCGAGCCTCCCGTGCCCTCGTCCTCCCGCAGCGGCGCGCGGTCGAGGCCGAGCCCGGGCCCGCTGTTCGCAGAAGGGGGAGCCGCGAATGGCGGGCCCGTCCGGGCCTCCGCCCCGGCTTCGTACACGCGTCCGCCGCGCCGTTGTGGCAACTCGCGCGCAAAACGGCCCAATCGGAACGATAAAGTGGCTCGTCAACCCGCACGCGCCCGATCACTCAGGAGTGCCTACGTGTCCGTAGCCATCGACTCGTCCGACGCCGCCATCCCGACCGGCGACGACGTTCCCGCGGAGCCCGTGCCCGCGCCGGCCGTCGCCCCTGACGCCGGCCCCGCCGCGCCCGCGAACGAGGAGACGGCCGAGCCCTGGGACACCACGAACATGTGGACCCCGCCGACCACCGATACCCCGGACGCCGCCGCCCCGGCCCCCGAAAGCGCGCCCGACAGCCCGTCCGGCGACTTTTGGACGCCGCCCACCGAGGTCCCCTTCGCGGAGAGCTCCGAGGTCGACGCCGAGGCGGCGGCCGAGGACGACCCCGCCCCCGGCGACGTACCGGAGGCCATCACCCGCGACGCCCACGAGTTCGGCGTCTACGCCCGCACCGGCGGCTGGGCCTTCGCCCTGAAGGTGGCCCGCAGCGTGCGGCCCGGCGGGCAGTCCGCCGGGGAGTCCGTCAAGGTCTCGGCCCGGAAGTTCGCCGAACTCGCGGGCTGCTCCCCCGACCGCGTCATGCGCTTCTACAAGGCGTGGGACAGCGCGGCGGACGACGGTCTGGTCCCCCAGTTCGAGGGCCTCGAGCCCGGCGCCGACATCGAACTCCCGGACGCCGACGTCTGGTTGTCGTACTACGTGTCCCGCAACAGCGCGACCTCGATGCGTGGCCAGGCGATCACCGCGGCCGCCGAGTCCGAGGGCATCCGCCCGACGAAGGCCCTGGAGGTCGCGGAGAACCCGACCGCGCTGCGGGCCGCGATCCTCGCCGACCCCGGCACCGCCGAGGCCGCCCGCAAGGCGCTGATGGACCGCCTCGACGAGGACCCGGTGCTGCGTACGGGCATGGCGCGCGACGTCGTGCGCACGGACGACCTGAAGAAGGCCGTCGCCGAGGAGACCAAGACCGGCGGCCAGCTCGAGTACGTGCGCAGGATCGCGGAGGAGGGGCAGGTCAAGACCCCCGCGGGCCAGAAGATCGAGGCCTCCCCCGAGCTGCGCCAGGAGGCCGAGCGCCACTTGTCCCTCATCGACGAGCTGGACGAGGACGAGGAGGCGGGCGAGTGGGCCCGCGAGGCGTACGACACCGTGCGCACGCTCGTCGCCGAGACCGTCGAGAAGGACCCCGAGCTGCGGGTGCAGGAGCGGCGCGCGAAGTTCTACAGCAGCCTCCAGAAGGCCACGAAGGCGTTCGAGGAGCTGACCTTCGACGACGTCGCCGCCGAGGAGATCGACGACATCGTCGAGGACGACATGTTGCAGCGCCTCGAGGAGCTGCAGTCGGCGATCGCGATGTGCATCACGGCGCTGCAGTCGGCGCAGAAGAAGGACTGACCCGGCCGGTCCCGACCCCACCGATGCCACCGCGGGCGATCCGCGGTGGCATCGTGGGTTCATGGCACACACTCCGCACACCCCCCGGTCCACGGGCCGCCCGGCCCGCCAGAACGTGACGTTCGACAGCCAGGGCAGCACGGCCCACGGCTATCTGGCGCTGCCTGCCTCGGGGAGCGGCCCCGGCGTCATCGTCATCCAGGAGTGGTGGGGCCTGACCGACCACATCGCCGACGTCGCCGACCGCCTCGCCGCCGAGGGCTTCGTGGCACTCGCCCCCGACCTGTACGGCGGGAACGTGGCGCACGACTCCCAGGAAGCGTTCCGCATGATGCGGGACCTGCCGGTGAGCCGGGGCGTCGAACTGCTCTCCGGCGCGGTGGACCTGCTACTCGCGCTGCCCGCGGTCACGTCCGACACGGTCGGCGCGGTCGGCTTCTGCATGGGCGGCGGCTTCGTCCTGTACCTGGCCGCCGAGGACCAGCGGGTCAGCGCGGCCGTCCCGTTCTACGGCGTGATCCAGGGCGAGGTCCCGGACTTCTCCCGCCTCACGGCGCAGATCCAGGGCCACTACGGCGACCACGACGAGGCCATCCCCCAGGCCACCCTGACGGGCCTCCGCACGGCGATCACATCCCAGTCGGGCGTCGACCCCGACTTCCGCATGTACCCGGCGGACCACGCCTTCTTCAACGACGGCCGCCCAGAGGTCTACGACGCGTCGGCGTCCCACGAGGCATGGGCATCGACACTGACCTTCCTCAACTCCCAGCTCCGCTGATCAACCCCCAGCGGCGGGTGGGCATTTCAAGCCCCTGCGGCGATTGAGCAGCGGGGTCCGGGGCAGCGCCCCGAGACGTAGGACCGGACGGCCTCAACCATCCGGCCCCGCCCAACACCGTCTCACCAAATGCGCACCCGATCCCCCGGCTCCACCCACAACCCGTCCCCGACCACCGTCGAAAACGCCTCATGGAACTCATCCAGATTCCGCACAATGTTCGCCCGGAACTCCGGCGGCGAATGCGGATCAATCGTCAGATACTGCTGCTCCTGCTCCTGCCGCCGCTTCGTACGCCAGCAGTACGCCCAGTTCATGAACAGCCGCTGAGAACCGCTGAGTTCACCGTCCGTCGGCACAGGCGCACCATCAAGCGCGATCTTGTACGCGGTGTGCCCGATCGTCAGCCCACCCAGGTCACCGATGTTCTCCCCCACGGTCAGTGACCCGTTGACGAACTCCCCCGGAAGGTTCCGCGGCGAGAACCCGTCGTACTGCTTGACGAGCGCCTTGGACTTCGCCTCGAAGGCGGTCTTGTCGGCGGCGGTCCACCAGTCGTTCAGGTTGCCCTGCCCGTCGTACTGCGCACCCTGGTCGTCGAACCCGTGCCCGATCTCGTGCCCGATGACCGCGCCGATGCCGCCGTAGTTCTCCGCTGCGTCGGCGTCCGGCGAGAAGAACGGCTTCTGGAGGATGCCCGCCGGGAAGCAGATCTCGTTCGTGCCCGGGTTGTAGTACGCGTTCACGGTCTGCGGCAGCATGAACCACTCGTCGCGGTCGACCGGCGCGCCGATCTTCGCCATCTGCCGGTCGTGCTCGAAGGCATCGGCGGCGTACGCGTTGGCGAGCAGGTCGTCGGAGACCACGGAGAGCCCCGAGTAGTCCCGGAACTCGTCCGGGTACCCGATCTTCGGCCGGAACGTGGCGAGCTTCTCGTACGCCCGCTCCTTCGTTTCGTCCGTCATCCAGTCGAGGCGGGAGATGGACTGGCGGTACGCCTCCAGGAGGTTGGCGACCAGCTCGTCCATGAGCGCCTTGGAGCGCGGCGGGAAGTGCCGGGCCACGTACTCCTTGCCGACGGACTCGCCGATGGAGCCCTCGACGAAGGCGACCCCGCGCTTCCAGCGGGCGCGCAGCTCCGGCGTGCCGTTCAGCGTGCGTCCGTAGAACTCGAAGTTGACGCGCACGAACGGCGTCGACAGATACGGCGCGGCGGAGCGCAGCACGCGCGCGAGCAGCCAGTCTCGCCACTGCTCGATCGGCACCTCGGTGAGGACCGCGGAGAGGTGGGTGAGGTAGGAGGGCTGGCGCACGCACGACTCGGCGAGCGTCTCTTCCTTGCCTCCGAGCCCCGTGACGTAGCCCCGCCAGTCGAACGCCGGGGCGAGCGCGGTGAGTTCGTCGAAGGTGGTGAGGTTGTACGTCTTCTGTACGTCGCGGGTCTCGGCGCGCTCCCAGTGGCCCTCGGCGAGCCGGGTCTCCAGGGCGAGGACGGTGCGGGCGGCGCCGGCGGGGTCGGTGTGCTCGCCGAGCGTGAACAGCTCGATGAGGTACGCCTCGTACTTCTCGCGGATCTCGGCGAACTTCTCTTCGCGGTAGTACGACTCGTCGGGCAGGCCGAGGCCGCCCTGGAGGATGTTGAAGAGGTAGCGGTCGGAGTTCCGGTCGTCGCTGTCGATGTAGGCGCCGAAGAGGCCGGAGCCGCCCTTGCGCTCGAAGCGGCCGAGGAAGCCGGCGAGCTCGCTCACCTCGCCGAGGCCCGCCACCTCGTCGATCAGCGGTCGCAGCGGGTCGAGCCCGCGGGCCTCCACGGCGTCCTCGTCCATGAATGACGCGTACAGGTCGGCGATCTTGCGCGCCGCGTCCGCGTCCAGGCTCGTGGGACCGCCGGCCGCGATCTCCTGAATGATCTCCTTGACCCGCTGCTCGGCCACGTCCACGAGCTCCACGAAGGGGCCCCAGCTGGAGCGGTCGTCGGGGATGGGTTCGGTCGCCAGCCACTGGCCGTTGACATGCCCGAAGAGATCGTCCTGCGGTCGGATCGCCGGGTCCATGCCCGGGCGTGCGTCATCCAGAGTGCTCATCGCTGCACCTTACCCAGGTCAGGGCGTAGGAAGAGCGTCAAATACGGCGCCTTCCGCGCAGCGTGAACAACACCGCAAACGGCTCCGCCCCGGACGGCACGGCCGACCGGGGCGGAGCTGTTGGCGAACGGGATCAGGCGAGCGACGCCAGCGCCTCGTTCAGGGTCTGCGACGGGCGCATGACCTTGTCGGCCTTGGCCGAGTCGGGCTGGAAGTAGCCGCCGATGTCGGCCGGGGAGCCCTGCACGGCGATCAGCTCGTCGACGATCTTCTGCTCGTTCGCGGCGAGCTTCTCCGCGAGCGGGCCGAAGGCCTTGGCGAGCTCCGCGTCCTCGGTCTGCTTGGCCAGCTCCTGGGCCCAGTACAGGGCGACGTAGAAGTGGCTGCCGCGGTTGTCGATGCCGCCGAGGCGACGGGTCGGCGACTTGTCCTCGTTGAGGAAGGTGCCGGTGGCGCGGTCCAGCGTCTCGCCGAGGACCTTCGCACGGGCGTTGTCCGTCGTGGTGGCGAGGTGCTCGAAGGAGACGGCCAGCGCGAGGAACTCACCGAGGGAGTCCCAGCGCAGGTAGTTCTCCTTGACGAGCTGCTGGACGTGCTTCGGGGCGGAGCCGCCGGCGCCCGTCTCGAAGAGGCCGCCGCCGTTCATCAGCGGGACGACCGAGAGCATCTTGGCGCTGGTGCCCAGCTCCAGGATCGGGAAGAGGTCGGTCAGGTAGTCGCGCAGCACGTTGCCGGTGACCGAGATGGTGTTCAGGCCCTGGCGGATGCGCTCGACGGAGAGCTTGGTGGCGTCCTCCGGGTTGAGGATCCGGATGTCCAGGCCCTCGGGGCCGAACTCCGGCAGGTACTGCTCGACCTTCTTGATCAGCTGGGCGTCGTGGGCACGGCCCTCGTCCAGCCAGAACACGGCCGGGTCACCGGTGGCGCGGGCGCGCGTGACGGCGAGCTTGACCCAGTCCTTGATCGGGGCGTCCTTGGTCTGGCAGGCGCGGAAGATGTCGCCCTCGGAGACGGCCTGCTCCAGGACGACGTCGCCGGCCTGGTTGACCAGGCGGACGGTGCCGGTGGTGGGGATCTCGAAGGTCTTGTCGTGGGAGCCGTACTCCTCGGCCTTCTGCGCCATGAGGCCGACGTTCGGGACGGTGCCCATGGTCGACGGGTCGAAGGCGCCGTTGGCACGGCAGTCGTCGATGACGGCCTGGTAGACACCGGCGTACGAGGAGTCGGGGATCACCGCGAGGGTGTCCTGCTCCTGGTCGTCCTTGTTCCACATGTGGCCGGACGTGCGGATCATCGCCGGCATGGAGGCGTCGATGATGACGTCGGACGGGACGTGCAGGTTGGTGATGCCGCGGTTCGAGTCGACCATGGCCAGGTCGGGGCCCGCGGCCAGTTCGGCGTCGAAGGAGGCCTTGATCTCGGCGCCGTTGGCGAGGGTCTCGAGGCCCTTGTAGATGCCGCCGAGACCGTCGTTCGGGGAGAGGCCCGCGGCGGCCAGGTCGGCGCCGAAGCGGGCGAAGGTCTCCGGGAAGAAGGCGCGCACGACGTGACCGAAGATGATCGGGTCGGAGACCTTCATCATGGTGGCCTTCAGGTGCGCGGAGAACAGCACACCCTCTTCCTTCGCGCGGGCGATCTGCGCGGTGAGGAACTCGCGCAGCGGCGCGACGTGCAGCACGGAGGCGTCGACTACCTCGCCGGCGAGGACCGGTACGGACTCGCGCAGCACGGTGGTGGTGCCGTTGTCCGCGACGAGTTCGATCTTCAGCTTGTCGGCGGCCGGGAGGACGGTGGACTTCTCGGTCGAGCGGAAGTCGTTCTCACCCATGGTCGAGACGTTCGTCTTGGACTCGGCGGTCCAGGCGCCCATGCGGTGCGGGTGGGCCTTGGCGTAGTTCTTCACCGAGGCGGGGGCGCGGCGGTCGGAGTTGCCCTCGCGCAGCACCGGGTTGACGGCGGAGCCCTTGACCTTGTCGTAGCGGGCGCCGACCTCGCGCTCCTCGTCGGTCTTCGGCTCGTCCGGGTAGTCCGGCAGCGCGTAGCCGTGCTCGCGCAGCTCGGCGACGGCGGCCTTGAGCTGCGAGACGGAGGCCGAGATGTTCGGCAGCTTGATGATGTTGGCCTGCGGCGTCTTCGCCAGGTCGCCGAGCTCGGCGAGGGCGTCCGGGACGCGCTGCTCCTCGGTCAGGTACTCCGGGAACTGGGCGAGGATGCGCCCGGCCAGGGAGATGTCACGGGTCTCGACGCCGACACCGGCGGTGGACGCGTAGGCCTCGATGACCGGCAGGAAGGAGTACGTCGCGAGGGCCGGGGCCTCGTCTGTGTGCGTGTAAATAATGGTCGAGTCAGTCACCGGGTGCTCCGCTTCCACGTCTTCCACGTCATCTGCAGTCTTGGATCGGATTGCTCGACATCAAGATATCTCCTCCCCGGCCAGGATTCGAAAGGGGTCCACCCGCCAAGATCTTCCCGGCCAGGCGATGAGACGGGGCCGGACCGGGTCCGACCTGCGTACCAGTGGCTCACGTCGGGACGTGGACCGTGAGCCACTCCGCGTTCCGGGGGCGGTAGCTGTGGCACTCGCGCAGTCCGGCCACGATCGCCGGGACGTGCCCGGCGCCGTAGACGACGGCCACCCGCAGCGGTTCGGCGTGGATGCCGTCGAGCGCGTCGAGCAGCCGCAGGTCGCGGTGGTCGGACATGGCGTGCCCGATCGGGCGGTCGGCCAGCATCTCGGCCCGCGCCGTCGTGGGCAGGTCGTCGACCTCCAGGTCCCCGTCGAGGAAGGCGCGCGGCCCGCGCAGCGCGAAGACCGGGCCCATCACGGGGGCCGCGAGCAGCATCAGCAGGTAGGTCCACCGCGGCAACGTCTTCAGGTCCGCGACCGCCTCCGCCGCGGTCACGTCCGGGTACAGGACCGGCACGGACGCGGGGAGCAGCGCCTCTCTGGTCTGCTGCTGCAAACCGTTACGGCTGCGGCGCGGGGCGAACCGGTAGGCGAGCGTGAGCGTGCTGACGACGGCCGACTTCCCGCGGATGCCCTCCATGACGACCAGGTCGCACTCCCGCAACCGGCGCTTGACCTGCGCGTAAAACGTCGGCGACGCGACGTGCAGCATCGGAAAGACCACGAACTCCAGCGACGCCCCGCGCCGCCGCAGGGTGATCACCGCGGAACGCACGCCGTATCCAGTCACCTCAATGATCTGCACGCCCCCCGTGATGCCAATCACGAGGCCACCCGGGCGCCCGGTTCCGCCCGATCAAGCCCCTGCGCCGATCGAGCAGGCTCTTCAAGCCCGTGCGCCGATTGAGCAGGCATTCAAGCCCCTGCGGCGATTGAGCAGCGGGGTCCGGGGCAGCCCCGATCTTTCCCCCGCTGCCGCACACCCTTTAAGCAGGCCTCGAGTCACCACCGGTCCAGGCAAGCAACCTCTCCACCGCCCACGTGGTAACGACCCGCTCCACCGGAACCCCACACTCCTCAGCACGCGCACAGCCGATTCGCTGCCAATCGAGCTGCCCCGGCGCATGCGCATCCGTATCGACAGCGAACAACGTCCCCGCCGCCACGGCCTTACGCAGCAGCCGCCGAGGCGGATCGAGCCGCTCGGGCCGACTGTTGATCTCGACCGCGGTGCCGCTGTCCGCACACGCCGCGAACACCTCGTCGGCGTCGAACTGCGACTCGGGACGCCCCTTGCCGGTGACCAGCCGGCCGGTGCAGTGGCCCAGGACATCGGCATGCGGATTGCCGACCGCGGCGACCAGCCGCCGTGTCATCGCGGCGGCGTCCATCCTCAGCTTGGAATGCACCGACACGACGACCACGTCCAAACGGTCGAGCAGCTCGGGTTCCTGGTCGAGCGACCCGTCGTCGAGGATGTCGCACTCGATGCCGGTGAGCAGGCGGAACGGCGCCCAGGTCGCATTGAGTTCGGCCACCACCTCCAGTTGCTCCCGCAGCCGCTCCGGCGACAGCCCACGGGCCACCGTCAGCCGCGGCGAGTGATCCGTGAGCACCGCCCACTCGTGACCGACGTCCTGCGCGGCACGGCCCATCTCCTCGATCGGGCTGCCGCCGTCCGACCAGTCGGAGTGCAGATGGCAGTCGCCACGCAGCAGGGACCGCAACCCGACGCCCGCGTCACCCTCCAAGGGCACCGTGCGGGCCAGCTCGTCCTCCAGGTGCGTGAGGTAGTCGGGGATCTGCCCCGCGGCCGCCTCCCGGATCACCGCGGCGGTCTTGGGCCCGATGCCCTTGAGTGACTCCAGGGACCCGGCCTCGACATGCCGCGCGACCTCGGCGTCCGCCAGGCCGGCGATCACCCCCGCGGCGGTACGGAACGCGCGCACCCGATACGTGGGCGCACCCTCCCGCTCCAGAAGGAACGCGATCCGCTCCAGCGCCCGCACGGGCTCCATCGCCACCTCCGGCCACGCACCTACGCGTACGTCTCCAGCGTGCCGTACGACCTGGCGACCGGCATCCGTGAACGCCACGCGCGTGTCCGGGCGAAGCGGGGCACCCGGCGCACCGCGTCCTACGGACGCCGACCCGCGCGGCGCCCCACGGCATACGAAGCGGCGCCGACGGCGGTGACCCCGGCCCCGACGCCCATGGCCAGCATCTTCCGGTGGGCCACAGCGGTCCAGGCCGTACGGGCCACGGTGGTGACCTGCCCGGTCGCCGCGACGGCCGCCTGCCGCCCGGCCTCGACGTTCCGCGCCGCGCTGCCCACGGCTCCGGCCGCGCCCTCGGTCGCCCGCTCTGCGCCCTGCTGCGCGATCGAGGCCGCCTCGTCGGCCTTGGCCTCGGTCTTCTTGGCGGCGTCGCTCACGGGAGCGGTGGCCTTGTCGGCGCTGTCACGCGCCCGGGAAGCGGCATCCCGCTTCGTCGTCTTGTTCTGCTGATCAGTTCCCTTGTTCGGTTCACTCATGGGATCCCGGTTAGCCCTCCACGGTCATCACAAACCCGAACAGCTCCCCCAACTCGTAGCCGTCGGACAACTCGTAGCCGTCGGACCGGCCTCAGGCGCAGTGATGGAGGAGGCCTTGATTTCCTGGTTTGCCGTCGGGGTCGGGCAGGAGCCGAGCGGCGACCTGACTGGCGAAGTCGGCGCCGGGCAGCGGGATCTCGAAGTCGTGGCGCAGGTAGCCGACACCGACCGCGGTGGACAGGTAGTTCATCAGCTGGGAGACGACAGGACCTCGGTGGCGGGGGTGAGCCGCCAGGCAGCGCAGGAGACGGAGCATGGTGGTGATGGGTGCGCCGAGGAGCAAGTGGTTGGCCGATGCCCGCTCTTCTTCGTCGTCCGTCCGCGCCGGGGAGACATCGGTCATCACCGGGGCGGCGATGTCGTTGGTCTGGCGGAGCCACCACTGGGCGAGTTCGTCCTCGCCGGAGGCCAGGTGGTGGAGGTACAGGCAGTAGGCGGCGGCGCCCTGCCCCGCGCCCGCGGCGTACTGCCACCAGAACCGGGCGCCGTCGTCGGTGTCGGTGAGCTGCAGGACACAGGCCAGCGCGAGCGCGCCACGGGGCCCGGGCAAGTCGTCGGTGACGAAGTCGACTTCGGCGGGGGTGATCTGGGACAGGACGGTCTCGCACATGTCCCTCGGGTACCCGCCGGTCTCGTCCGCCTGTTCAGGGCCCGTGCCCGGTGCGCCAAGGACCAGCCGTGCGGCGGCGCGGAGCGTGCGCGGGGGGACGATGTCGGCCGGCACCCTGCGGTCGCGGGCCAACAGGGCGCGGGACAGGATCGCTTGGATGGTGGTCTTGTGGCTGGTCACGTGGGGTTCCCTTCCGAGGGGTGCGGCGGGCAGCACAGGATGCTGGCGAGGACCTGGATCGCGTAGCGCTCGTCGGAGCGGACGCCGGCCAGCGGAACGCCCAGCAGGCTGCTGACGGCTTCCTCGCTCAGGCCTCCCAGCGCGCGCAGCACCATCACGTCGAGCTGGGAGTCGGGCAGCCGGCTCATGGCGCGGAACAGGTCCTGGGTTTCGCCGAGTTGGTCCACGGCCTGCCGCGCGTGGTCCGGTCCGTTCAGCTCCCGCAGGGCGAGGGTGTCGAAGGCGGAGTGCTCGAAGCGGGGGCGCCCGTCGAAGTGGGGGGTGCGCCGCATCACGGTGGTGCGCAGCACGCTCCAGGCGTACCGCCGAATGTCGGCGCTGGACAGCGCCTTCGTCCAGGTCAGCCACAGCTGGTCATAGGTGTCGCGGATCGCGGCCCGGCGCTCGACGTCCGACAGGAAGACAGGAAGACACCTGCGTAGAAGTCGTATTGCGTCTCGGTCAGGTCGCGGAAGGCCGAGTGGTCCAACGGAGGCAGCGGCTGCGTATCGGGTTCGGTCGTGTTCTCCTCGTGCCGGCGGGTGGTGGTCTTCAGACGGATCTCCGGGGCTGCCTGCCGCCACAGCCGGTACAGCGGTCCGGTCGGGATCGAGAGCTGGAGCGCCACGGGGGCGAGCTGACCGTCCACCGCCCGTCGCGTCTACTGGCTCGCCCTGCTCGCCCCAGACTCCGCCGCATCACGCACCGCTGCCCCCTCCCCGGCGGTCCTGACCTCGCTCAGGTCGCGTCCCCGTGTCTCCTTCAGGATCGCGACCGTGATTGTCGTGACCAGTGCCGCAGCGGATACGTACACGGCGATCGGCGTGGAGGAGTCGAAGTCCTTCAGGAGTTCGACGGCGATGATCGGGGCGAGCGCGCCGGCGATGATCGAGGCGAGCTGGGAGCCCATCGAGGCCCCCGAGTAGCGGACCTTGGTGTCGAACATCTCCGAGATGAACGCGGCCTGCGGCCCGTACATCGCGCCGTGCAGCACCAGGCCCACGGTGACGGCGAGCGTGATCACACCGAACGACTTCGAGTCCACGAGCCCGAAGAAGGCGAACGCCCACCCCGCCATGCCGACGGACCCGATCAGGGTCACGGGCCTGCGTCCGACCCGGTCCGACAGCGCGCCCCACAGCGGGATGGTCACGAAGTGGATGGCAGAGCCGATGAGGACGGCGTTCAGAGCGGTGCTCTTGGAGAGTTCCAGGTGCGTGGTGACGTAGACCAGTACGAAGGAGGTGAGTACGTAGTACGAGATGTTCTCGCCGAAGCGGGTGCCGATGGCTCCGAGGACACCGCGCCAGTTCTTGCGGAAGACCTCCACGACCGGCGGCTTCTCCTCGACGCCCCGCTCCGCCGCGGCCTCCGCCTTCGCCTGGGCCTCCAGGAACACCGGGGATTCGCTGACCGAGACACGGATCCACAGGCCGATCATCACCAGTACTCCGGAGAGGAGGAAGGGGATGCGCCAGCCCCAGGACTGGAACGCCTCTTCCGACTGGACCGCGGCCAGCAGCGCAAGGACACCCGTGGCGAGCAGGTTGCCTCCGGGTGCGCCGGACTGCGGCCAGGAAGCCCAGAAGCCGCGGTGCTTGTCGCCGCCGTGCTCGGAGACGAGGAGCACCGCGCCGCCCCATTCGCCGCCCAGCGCGAAGCCCTGGATGAGGCGCAGGAGCGTGAGCAGTACGGGCGCGCCGACGCCTATCGACTCGTAGGTGGGCAGCAGGCCCATCGCGAAGGTGGCGCCGCCCATCATGAGCAGGCTGATCACCAGAAGCTTCTTGCGCCCGATCTTGTCGCCGAAGTGGCCGAACACCACTCCGCCGAGCGGCCTGGCGGCGAACCCGATCGCGTAGGTGACGAAGGCGATCAGGGTGCCGACGAGCGGGTCGCTGTTGGGAAAGAACAGCGTGTTGAACACGAGCGCCGCTGCCGAGCCGTAGAGGAAGAAGTCGTACCACTCGATGGTGGTGCCGATGAGGCTCGCGGCCACGATGCGGCCGATGCCGCCGGAACGGGCCTGGTCGGCCGTTCCTGCGGTCTGGGTGTCATTCATGAAGGTCACCAGTTTCACTTGCGGGGACGTGGCGATCGGGACGGCGGGCGGACGGCTTCGTGTGCCGGGCCGGCGGCTGAGCGGCGGACTGTGCGGCGGGGGCGGGAGCGGGCGAGCGGGTCTGCTCGTGTACGCCTCACGGCCGGAAACCTAAGGTCGCTGCGCTCCGACATCCATGTGTCGGCCCACTACACCGCGGGGCTTCGCAGTGGGTTCGGGGGCTACATGGCGGGGTGTCTGCTCCCCCGCGCCTCCACCCCCTACCGGGGTAGCACCTTCAACTTGGCTCCCCGGTATGACGCCTGACGCGTGGTCGGCACCACACACTCCTCGTCATCAGCACGGCGAACGCGCCGCCTCCCCCACCCGGCAATGAACGAAGGGACGCCCATGACCACGACCCTGGCGCCACCGGTCCCCATCGGGAAGACCGCAGTCGGGGCCCTCGGCCTGCTGGCGGTCGCCACAGGTGCCCTGGAGTCGGTGGTGACACCGACGCTCCCGCTTCTGCAACGTGAGTTGGACATGAGCCCCTCCGAAGGAGCGCTGCTCAGCATCGTGCTCCTGATCACCGGCGCGCTCATCACACCCGTCGCGGGCAAGTTCGGCGACCGCTACGGAGGGAAGCGGGTCCTCACGCGGCTCATGGCCGTCGTCTCGGCCGGTGGCCTGGTGTCCGCCCTGGCGCCGAACCTGCCCGTGCTGCTGCTCGGTCAGGTACTGCAGGGCGCCATGGTGGGCGCGCTGCCCCTGTCGTTCATCGTGGTGCGCAAGCATCTCCCTGCGGGAGAGTCGAAGGTGGCCATCGGAGTGGTCAGCGGGCTGTTCGTCGGCGGCGGGATGGCGGGAACACTGGCGGCGGGCCCTGTGGCCGAAGGCCTGTCCCGGCATTGGATGTTCGCGCTGCCGACGATCGCGGTCATGGGTTCCACGCTGCTGGTGAACAGACTGATGCCACATGATTCACCGGGACGGCAGGACGGTGCGGGGATCGACTGGCCCGGCCTTCTTCTCCTGAGCGGGACGCTGGTCACCCTCATGCTCGTCCTCGCGACGGCACCCGACATCGGTTCGCGGCCACTCGTGCTCGGCGCCCTCCTCCTGGTCCTGGCCGGGCTGGTGGCCGGATGGACAGCCGTGGAGCGCCGTGCGGTCTCACCGATGGTGGACCTGCGCATGCTGGCCCGGCCCGCGGTGTGGAAGTCCTGCGTACTGACGTTCGTGATCTGCGTCGGCACCTCGGTGGCGGTCTATCTCGTTCCGCAACTGTTCGCGGTGCCCACCGACGCCTACGGATTCGGGGCCAGTGCCACCCAGATCGGCCTCTTCCTGCTACCTGGCGCCCTGGTCGCCTCGCTGGCCGGGCCCATCGGTGGGATGGGTGCGCGGCGGTTCGGCTCGCGTGCGGTGGTCACCACCGGAGTCGTCATGATGGCCGCCGCGTTGCTTGCCCTGGCAGCCGTCCACACCGACACCTGGCACCTCGTCGCCGGCAAGGCACTGATCGCCCTGGCCAACGGGCTGTGCGTCACGGCGATGGTGACCAGCACCGCCACCTCCGTCGACCAAGGCGACACCGGCATCGCCACCAGCCTGGTCCTGGTGACCCGCGTGATCGGCTTCGCCGTGGGTGCGCAGTTCGCGGGTGCGCTCCTCACCGCCCGGACCCCCTCCGGGTCGGATGTGCCGGCCGAATCGGCCTTCGTCACCGGCTTCATCGTCGCCGGCGTCGTCACGGCGCTGTCCCTCTTCGTCACACGCACCATGAGCAAAGGAGCCAACGCATGACCCGCACCGAGGAGCCGACCGGCACACGAACCGCACCGAGGCGCACGGCCCTCGTCTCCGGGGCCAGTATCGCGGGCCCCACCCTCGCGTTCTGGCTGAACCGCTACGGATACTCGGTCACGGTGGTGGAGAAGGCGGCCACGCTGCGAAGCGGCGGCTACCCCATCGACGTGCGCGGCACCGCACTTGAAGTCGTCCGCAGGATGGGCATCCTGCCGCAACTGCGCGACGCGCACATCGACTTGCGCCGTCTGACCTTCTTCGAAGGAGACGGCAGCCAGGTGGCCTCGGTCCACCCGCACGACGTCACCGGTGGTGTCGCGGGGCACGACCTGGAGGTACGACGCGGGGATCTGACCGACGCCCTCTACACAGCGGTCCGGGACGACGTGGAGTTCATGTTCAACGACTCCATCGCCGCCCTCGACCAGTCGGACCACGGAGTCGATGTCACCTTCCACGGGGGCAGCAGGCGCACGTTCGACATGGTGTTCGGCGCGGACGGGATGCACTCGCGTACACGGGAGTTGCTGTTCGGCCCCGAAGAACAGTTCCATCGGTACCTCGGCTACTGCTTCGCCGTGTTCCCCATACGCAACACCTTCGGGCTCTCCCACGAGACCGTGATGTGGAACGCCCCGGGCAGAGCCGCGGCGCTGTATGCCGCGGGGGACGACGACGAAGTGCACGCCTTCTTGAACTTCGCCCGGCCGAACCCACCGTTCGACGCCTTCAGGGACCCGATAGCCCATCGCGACCTTGTCGCCGAGGTGTTCGCCGACGCCGGATGGCACGTCCCGGACATGCTGGCCGCCATGCGCGACGCCGACGACGTGTTCTTCGACGCGGTCGGGCAGATTCACCTGCCCCGCTGGTCCAGCGGCAGGGTCGCACTCCTCGGCGACGCCGCGTACGCTCCCTCGTTCCTCACCGGACAGGGCACCAGCCTCTCTCTCGTGGGCGCGTACATGCTTGCCGACTCCCTGGCGGACAACGGCCACGTCACGGGCTTCGACGCCTACGAACACCACACCCGTGAGTTCGTGACCATGAACCAGGCACTGGTCGGCAAGGGCGGCGCCACCCTCTTCCCGACGACACCCCAAGCTCTGGAGCGACGCAACGACAGACTGCGCAGCCTCACCACCATGCCCTCCCCGGAGAGGCGACCGGCCCACTCCGCCCTCACTCTGCCCGAATCGAGGCCCATGCCGTGAGCCACTGACCCAACGGACACCAAACCGAACGGACACCAACTGGCCACGCGACCACCTCCACCATCGCCTTCGCGCTCGGCCTCGCGGGCGGGGTCAGGCTATGTCGGGGGCGGACAAGCGGTGCAGGCGCAAAGCGAGCTGGATCTCCAGTGCGCGCTCCGGCGACTGCCAGTCATCGCCGAGGAGCCGGCCCACCCGCTCCAGACGCTGAGCGACCGTGTTCACGTGCACGTGCAGCGCGTCCTTGGTACGGGCCGGACTCATGCCGGACGCGAAGTAGGCGTCGAGGGTGCGCAGCAGATCGGTCCCTTTGCGCTCGTCGTAGGTGACGATGTCGCCGATCGTGCGGGCGACGAAGCCGCCGACGTCCCGGCTGTCGGCGAGCAGCAGTCCGAGGAAGCCGAAGTCCTCGGCCGCCGCACCCTGCCCCGTTCTGCCGAGCAGCCGCAGCGCGTCGAGGCAGCGCTGCGCCTCGGCGTACGCGGCGGCCACCGTCCCGACCGGGTCGGTGACCGGCGCCGATGCGCCCACGGTGACGCTGTCGTGGATCGCCTCGGAGAGCCGGGCCGCGACCTGGGACGCCAGCTCCGACGCGGCGGTGGTGTCCGCCGGGAGCAGCAGGACGGTGCCGCCGTCGCGCGCCGCGGCGAGGCCGTGCCGGGTCGCCGCGAGGTGGTTGGCCGCGGACCACAGGCGGCGGCGCGCGGCCGCCTGCTGCTCGGCGCCGTCGGTGCTCTCCAGGCGGGCGGCGAGCACCACATGGGGCGCGTCGAGGTCGGCGTGCAGCCGCTCCGCTCTCTCGCGCAGCAGCCGCGGGTCCCGGTCACGCCCGTCCAGGAGGTCGTCCAACAGCTCGCCGCGCACCCGCTGTTCGGCCTCGGCCGCGGAGCGCCGGGCGAGCAGCAGCAGCGAGGTGACCATGGCGGCGCGCTCCAGGGTGCGCTGGTCGACCGGGTCGAGGCCGGGGTGGCCGCGCAGCACGAGCGCGCCGAGCAGCTCACCGCCCGCGGCGACGGCCGCGACCCAGTCATCGCGGTGGCGCACCGCGTGCCCGTCGGCGCGGGACGCTTCGAGGGCGTGGTCGGGCGCCGCCTCCGCCTCCGTGAACTCCACGGTGCCGTCGAGGACTTGGGAGACGGCCGCGGCCACGTCGTGCACTCCGCCGCCGCGCAGCACCAGCTCGGCGAGCCGGTCGTGCACGTCGGACGCGCGCTCGATGACGCCGCTGCGATCGCGGATGATCTCGTTGGCGCGCTCCAGCTCGTTCAGCGCCTGCCGGGTCTCGCTGAGCAGGTTCGCGGTGTCGATGGCCGCGGCGGCGAGCGCGGCGAACGACCCGAGGAGCGCGATCTCCTCACGCTCGAAGACCCGCGCGCGCCGATCGGAGGCGAACAGCACCCCGATCACCTGCGCCCCCAGCATGAGCGGCACACCGAGGATGGCGACGAGCCCCTCGTCCCCCACGCCCGCGTCGATGCTGCGGGTGTGCTGGAAGCGCACGTCGTGCCCGTAGTCGTCGGTGACATACGGCCGCGCGGTCTGCGCGACGAGGCCGCCGAGCCCCTCCCCCATGCCGAGGCGCAGCTGCTGGAAGCGCGCCGCCACCGAGCCCTCGGTGACGCGCATGCAGGTGTCACCCCTGACCGGGTCGTTCAGCGTCAGATACGCGACGTCGGTGCCGAGCAGCGAGCGGGCCCGCTGGACGATGGCCTGCAGCACCGCGTCCAGGTCGCGCAGGCCCGCGAGGTCGTGCGCGGTCTCGAACAGCGCGGACAGCTCGGCCTCGCGGCGCCGTCTGCCCTCCATCTCCGCCCGTACGCGCAGCGCGAGCGCCTTGGCCGCCTCGAGCGCCGCTATCCGCTCGGGCGCCCGGCCCTCGGCCCGGGCGAGCAGCACGGGCTGTTCGTAGGCATCGGCTGAGGCGCCCCTGGCGAGCAGTTCCAGGAACGGGGCCTGCGGGTCCTCGGTGGTCACCGGGCCGGAGGCGGCGGATGAGTGCGGTTGGTGGCGCGACATGCGGACAAGGATTACCCGTCGAACGGTCGGGCCTGCCAGCCCTGTGGACAACTCGCGTCTTCTCGAAATCGCGGCCACCCGATCGAGGGACCGCAATACTCGTGAAACCCATCAACACCGGACAAATGAACCGGAGTTCAGTGGGCGGACCAGCCGCCGTCGAGAACGAGAGAGGTGCCGGTCATGAACGAGGCATGCGGCGTGCACAGATACGCGACCGCCTCGGCGACCTCGGAAGGTTCGATGAGCCGTTTGATCGCGCTGTCCTGCAGCATCACCTCGCCGAGCACCCGCTCCTCGGGGATGCCGTGCGCGGCGGCCTGGTCGGCGACCTGCTGCTCGACGAGCGGCGTGCGCACATAGCCGGGGTTCACGCAGTTCGAGGTGACACCGTGCGCCGCGCCTTCCAGCGCGGCGGTCTTCGACAGGCCTTCGAGCCCGTGCTTCGCGGCGACGTACGCGGACTTGTAGGCGGAGGCCCGCAGTCCGTGCACCGACGACACGTTCACGATGCGGCCCCAGCCCTGCCCGTACATGTGCGGCAGCGCACCGCGCAGCAGCCGGAACGGGGCCTCCAGCATCACGGTCAGCACGGTGTGGAAGACCTCGGGTGGGAACTCCACGATGGGCCGCACCAGTTGGATCCCGGCGTTGTTCACGAGGACGTCGGTGCCGACCGCCGCCTCCTCCGCGGCGTCGAGGTCGGTCAGGTCCAGGACGTACGGCTCGACGCCTTCGGCCTCCCCTGCCAGTGCCTCGAGCCCCGCCGCGTCCCGGTCCACGGCTCTCACCTTGGCGCCCGCCGCGGCGAGGCGCAGGGCGCAGGCCCGGCCGATGCCACTGGCTGCGCCGGTGACGAGTGCGGTGCGCCCGCCGAGATCCAGTTCGGGGGCGGCGGGTGCGGTCAGCGGGGTGTGCGGCGTCATGACTGGCACCCTAGGCAGCCGATCGGCGCCGCCCGATATGGGCGGCACCCATACTTCAGCGTTCGGTCATGGTCTCGAACCATGTGGGTCCCTCCGACTGGGCCTGCTTGATCCGGAACAGCGAGAACTCCTCCAGCGGCGGCAGCGCGTCCAGGGCGAACCAGGCGACGTCCAGCGACTCGTCGTCGTTGACACGCGCCGCGCCGCCGGTGGCCCGGCAGCGGAAGGCCGTGTCCATGAACTGGCACCGGTCGCCGTTGGGATACGTGATCGGCTGCAGCGCCTGCACGAGCACGACCCGCTCGACGACGCATTCGACTCCGGTCTCCTCGAAGACCTCGCGCGCGGCGACGTCCGCGGGCTGCTCGCCCGGCTCGGGGATCCCGCCGATGATCGACCACTTGCCGGAGTCGGCGCGCCGCCCGAGCAGCACCCGGCCCTCGTCGTCGAAGACGATGGCACTGACCCCCGGCAGAAGCAGCAGCTGGTGGCCCGCGGAGGCCCGGATCGTACGGATGAATTCAGGAGTCGCCATGCCGACGAGCCTACCTGTGCGCCCCAACGAACCGGCAGGCCACAAGCCCCATCAGGCGTCCGAGCGACGCCCCGCGCGGGCCCGCACGACGGCCCAGCCGAGGCCCCCGACGCCGATCGCGACGAGCAGCGCCTCAGGCCACGCGCCCACGCGCGTGGCGAGCGTTTGCGAGGTGCGCTTGGGGACGTCGGCGAGCAGGGTGGCGGGCTCGAACATGCCGGTCTGCTGCTCGAGCGAGCCATCGGCCGCGATCACGGCACTGACCCCGCTGGTGACCGGGACCATCACGGCCCGTCCGTGCTCGACGGCCCGCACGCGGTCCATGGCCAGCTGCTGGTAGGTCATCTGGCTGCGCTCGAACGTCGCGTTGTTGCTCGGCACGGACAGGATCTGCGCGCCCTCGCGGACCTGGTCGCGCACCGTGTCGTCGAACGCGGCTTCGTAGCAGGTGATGTTGCCGACCTTGGTGCCCGACATGTCGAAGACGACGGGCTTCTTACCGGGCACGAAGTTGCCCGCCCGGTCGACGTCCTTACTGAAGATCCGGAAGAAGCCGCGGTACGGCATGTACTCGCCGAACGGCTGCAGATGCCGCTTGTCGTAGACGGCCCCCGGTCCTGTCTTGGGGTCCCACTGGATGAGCCGGTTGCGGGGCTTGCCGTCCTGCGGGGTCACCACGGCGCCCACCGAGATGGGCACTCCGACGGCCTGCGCGGCCTTGGTGATCTCGTCGTAGGCGTCCTGGTTGGTGTAGGGGTCGATGTCCGAGGAGTTCTCCGGCCACAGCACCAGGTCGGGGCGCTCGACCTGCCCCGACTTGATCTTCGCGGCGAGCTTCATGGTCTCGCGCACGTGGTAGTCGAGCACGGCCCGGCGCTGGGAATTGAAGTCGAGGCCCATCCGCGGCACGTTGCCCTGGATGAGCGCCACGCGCGCGGTGCCGGCCTCGGCGGAGGTCGCCACCAGGGGCATCGCGAGCGCTCCGGCGACGACCGGGGCGACGGTGAACGCGGCCGCGACGGCGATGCCCTTGTCCTTCAGGAAGGACAGGCCCTTGAGGGACGATGCGCCTTCGGACGACGTCCGGCGCACCTTCCTGACCCGCAGCGCGAGGGAGCCGAGCCCGAAGCCGCACAGGACCACGGCGAAGCCGAGCAGCGGGGTGCCGCCCAGCGAGGCGAGCGGCAGGAACACCCCACTGGGCTGCCCGAACGCGACCTTCCCCCACGGGAATCCATCGAACGGGGCACGCGCGCGTAGTGCCTCGGACGCGATCCAGACGCCACTGGCCCACAGCGGCCACAGCGGAAGCCGCGACACATAGGCGATGCCCATGCCCGCGAGCGAGACCAGCAGTGCCTCCGCGGCGGCGAGCGCCAGCCACGGCAGGGGCCCGACGTCGACGCCGGTCCAGGAGAGCAGCGGCACCAAATAGGCGAGCCCGAAGGCGAGGCCGAGTCCGAAGCCCGCCCTCAGCCGCCGCCCGTACACGGCCACGCCGAACAGCGCGAAGGAGATCGGCGCGAGCCACGGGAGCTCACGCGGCGGAAAGCTCACGTACAGGAGCAGTCCGGCGATCACCGCGAGTGCGAGGGGAACGGACCGCCGCAGGTGGGAGCGAACCTTCGAAAGCACAGACTGCTCTGCGGGCTCGTCCGACGGGGCTACGGGAGGTGCGGTGGCGGTCACCCGGGGAGTGTACGGCGCGACACTGTCACACCGACATGACGGTCGGCGCGCCCCGCTCCGGCCCGTACGGCGGAACGTTCCTGTGCAACACCGGTCCGCCGCGGGCCACCAGCCGTTAGCGTGTGGCCGGGTTCCCGACAGCGCGGCCGCGTCCGGCCTCGCGTCCGGGGCCCGGCTACGTCGGGGGGCGACGGGTGGATGCGACGGGGTGGTCGACGGGTGCGGCGACGGACGGCACGCTGCGGGAGCACCGCGGCGCCTCGGACGCCGTGGGTGTCGCGGTTCTCGGGTGTTGTGCGGCGTGGTCGCTGATCAGCGCGACCGCGCGCGCGGGCAGACCGGAGGGGATCCTCCTGGCGGTGCTCGCCGTGATCGCGGGGTACGCGTGCGGGCGCATCGGCGGGGCGCTCGTGCCGGTCGCCGCGTCCTGCGCGGTCGGGCTCGGCGGCCTGTGTCTCGCGCTCACCGCCCCGTACGCGGCCCCCGCACCGGATGTCGTGACGCCGCTGGGCCGGGTCGGCGCGACGGCGGCGCTGCTCGCCCTGTCGGCGGGGGCGCTGTGCTGCGCGGCCTGGTCGGCGCGGCAGCCGCCACAGCGGGTCGTGCTGCACGTTCTGGCGGCGGGCAGCGTGGCGGTGGCCGCCGCCGTCGACTCGCCGGCCGGGATCACGGTGTGCGCGGGTGTCGTCCTGTGCTCGCTCGCGGCGGCCCGCCTGCGCAGCCGGGCGCTCGGCCTGACGGGCCTCGGCCTCGCGACGTCGGTGGTGGCCGGTCTCGGTGTGGCGCTCGCCAAGGGCGTCCTGCCGGCAGGATCGACGGCCTCCCTGGAGACGTGGCTCTCGCACCGGCGGATCCTGCTGTGGCACGACGCCGTGCACCTCGCAGAGGTGCATCCCGCTCTCGGCACGGGGCCCGGGCGCTTCGAAGACCTCAGCCCGACGCTCGCGCAAGCCCCGCTCTCCGATGGCAAGCCGCACTCCGCCGTCCTCCAGGTGGCGGCCGAACAAGGGCTCATCGGCGTGCTGCTGCTCGCGGCGGCCTACTGCTGGCTGCTGTACGTCCTGTGGCGCTCCGCACGCTCGACGCAGGTGGTGCTGGCGGCGGGCGCCGCCCTGACCGCGGTGGCCGCGATGGCGACGGTGGGCAACGCGCTCAGCTTCACGACCGTGACGGCGGGCGTGGGCCTGCTCGCCGGGATCGCCACGGCGGAACCGTTCACGAACGGGCCGCCGGGCGACGACGAGGCCGCCCTGGAATTCCTCCAGGGCGGCCTCGACTGAGTAGGTCGGGCGGGTCGGCTCAGACGACCGGGCCCGCGGCGGTCGGCTTCAGGCGGTCGCGGATGTGCCGCACCGCGCTCTCCGCGTCGTCCACGGTCACCGTGAACCTGCGGCCGTCGCCGAGGCGGAGCACCACGCCCTCGCCGCGCCGCACCACCACGGCCGTGCCGATCTCCGGGCGCCAGCGGTAGCCCCAGCCGCCCCACTGCCGGGGCGTGACGCGGGGCGCGACGTCCGCCTCCACCACATGGGCGAGCGGGATGCGGCGGCGCGGCAGGCCCACGTGGCCGCAGCGCACTTCGAGGTGGTCCTTGTCGACCTTCACCGCGACGTGCAGGAAGGCGAGGGTGCCGAACAGGATGAGCAGGCCCACGGCGATCAGGCCGACCACGGACATGGCCAGGGCAAGTATTCCGGTGGCCCAGGAGTTGTCCACGGCCAGCTCGATGCCCAGGGCCAGGCAGGCGAGCCCGCCGCAGGCCAGGAACCACTGCACACGGTTGTGTGCGCGGCCGGTCCAGATGTCGGTCGCGTGGGCGGAAGAGCGTCGCCCTGCGTGCTCGTCGGGGGCGTGTTCCCTCATGCCCTCGAGCCTACTCATGTTCCGCGGGTCCGGCACCGGCTTGCGCAGCCCTGTGCGTCGGGCCGGTGCGGTTGCTCACCCCGCGTGGCTCAGCGCCTGCAGATCGCGACCTTCCGCGTAGGCGAGCGCCTCCTTGGGCAGCGTGTCCTCCCGGCCGCCCAGCAGCACGGTGAGCCGGCCGCGCGTATCGGGCTCGGTCTGCAGACTCTCGCCGATCCGGCGCAGCGCCTGTGCGGCGACGGCGCCCGCGCTACTGTGCAGGACAATGGGGTCTCCCCTGCTCGACCTCTGTTGAGAGCTTGGGGAAGGGTATGCGTCGGGCTGCTGCACCGCGGCACGGATACGCTCCGCGACCAGTTCGTAATGGGTGCAGCCCAGGACAACGGCCCTTACATCACGAGGCGTGAGGGCCGCCGCCGCCGCGATGGCCCGGTCGATGCCCTCCTCGTCGGCCCACTGCACCGCGTCGGCGAGGCCGGGGCAGGGCACCTCGGTGACCTGGGCGCCGCCCCCGAAATCCCGGATCAACGTCCGCTGATAGGGGCTTCCGGTGGTCGCCGGGGTGGCCCAAATCGCGACCGGGCCGCCGCCCGCGGCGGCGGGCTTGATCGCGGGGACGGTACCGATGACCGGGATGCCTGGCTCGAGCCGGGCGCGCACCGCGGGCAGCGCGTGCACGGAGGCGGTGTTGCAGGCGATGATCAGCGCGTCCGGGCCCTGTGCGGCGGCGGCCTCGGCGACGGCGAGCGCACGCTCGGTCACGTCCTCGGGCGTGCGCGGCCCCCAGGGCATGGTCTCGGGGGCGGAGGAGAGCACGAGGTCGACGTCCGGGCGCAGTCGCCGTACCGCGGCGGCGGCCGCGAGCAGTCCGATTCCGGAGTCCATCAGCGCGATCTTCACCCCAAAACCATAGACGATGGGCCCGACAATGCCCGTGCCGGTGGGGCAGACTGCGGCGGATGGACGTCGTTGTGTGGATCACCGCGGCTTCGCTCGCCGCGTGGCTGTGGCTGCTGCTGTGTCAGGGCTTCTTCTGGCGTACGGACCTGCGCCTGCCGCCGCGCACCGCACCTGATAGCTGGCCGGATGTGTGTGTCGTGGTGCCGGCCCGCGACGAGGCGCAGGTGCTGCCCGACAGCCTGCCGTCGCTGCTCGCCCAGGACTATCCGGGGCGGGCGGAGATCTTCCTGGTGGACGACGGCAGTTCGGACGGCACGGGCGAGGTGGCGCGCACCCTCGCGGACCGATTCGGCGGGCTTTCCCTCACGGTCGACTCACCGGGCGAACCGCCCGCGGGCTGGACGGGGAAGCTGTGGGCGGTGCGGCACGGCATCGGCCTGGCACGCGCGCGTGACCCCGAGTTCCTGCTGCTGACCGACGCCGACATCGCGCATGAACCGGACAGCCTGCGGGAGTTGGTGGCGGCGGCGCGCACGGGCGGCTTCGACCTGGTGTCGCAGATGGCGCGGCTGCGCGTGGAGAGCGTGTGGGAGCGGCTCGTGGTGCCCGCGTTCGTGTACTTCTTCGCGCAGCTGTACCCGTTCCGTTGGATCGCGCGGCAGGGCGGGCGCACGGCCGCGGCGGCCGGCGGCTGCGTCCTGCTGCGTACCGAGGCAGCCGAGCGGGCGCGGATCCCGGACGCGATCCGGCAGGCGGTCATCGACGACGTGTCGCTCGCGCGGGCCGTGAAGCGCTCTGGCGGCCGCATCTGGCTCGGCCTGGCCGAGCGCGTCGACAGTGTGCGGCCGTATCCGCGCCTCGCGGATCTGTGGCGCATGGTGTCCCGCAGCGCGTACGCCCAACTGCGGCACAACCCGCTGGTGTTGCTCGCCACCGTGCTGGGACTCGCCCTCGTCTACCTGGTGCCGCCCGCGGCGCTGATCGCCGGCCTGGTCGCGGGCAGCGCGCCGACCGCGCTGCTCGGCGCGCTCGCCTGGGCGGTGATGGCGGGAACGTACATCCCCATGCTGCGCTACTACCGGCAGACGCTGTGGCTGGCGCCGCTGCTGCCGTTCACCGCGCTGCTGTACCTCCTGATGACGGTGGATTCCGCCGTGCAGCACCACAGGGGGCGGGGCGCGGCCTGGAAGGGACGCACGTACGCCGCGCCCGACCGGGGGTGAACACCGCGCTGCGCCAAGCTACTTGCGACCCCGTGTCCAGCTCATGTTCCACCCGTAGGCGCGGTCCACGGTGCGCTGCGGGCTGACGCCCCGCTCCGGGACGAGATAGCGGGCCTCGCGCTGCACGGTCAGATCGCCGCCGTCGTTCGTCAGCAGGGCGAGCGCGCACACCGTGGAGGGCACCGTGCACTCGTCCAGGGAGAAGTCGATCGGCGCTCCGTGCGCCGGTTGCAGCGTGACCGTCGCATGGAGGTCGGCGAAACTGCGCGCGCCTTCGTAGATGGTCACGAAGACGAGGATGCGGCGGAACGCGTTCGTGTGGTCGAGGTTGATGGTGAGGTTCTCGCCGGCGGCGAGGCCACCGCTGCGGTCGTCGCCGTCGAGGTGGATGTACGGGGCCCTGCCCACCGCGCCGAAGGCGTCGCCGAGGGCCTGCACCACCCCCTTGCTCCCGTCGGTCAGTTCGTACAGGGCGCACAGGTCGAGATCGAGGTTCCGGGCGCGCTTGTTCCCCCGGCCGCCGAACTGCTTGCGCATCTCCCAGTTAAGGTTCACGCGCAGGGCGCCGGACGTGCCGCCCTGCTTCGCCAGGGAGACAGTGGGTGCCGCCTTCGTCAGCGTCACTTTGGTCAGCCGCGCGGGCTGCGCGGGGGTGGGCGGAGCCGAAGGGGCGGCGGCGGGCGGCGCTGCCTTCTGCGGTTCGTCCACCGTGATGCCGTAGTCCGTCGCGAGGCCCGCCAGGCCGCTGTCGTAGCCCTGGCCCACGGCCCGGAACTTCCAGGCTCCCTGACGGCGGTACAGTTCGCCGAGGACGAAGGCCGTCTCCACCGTCGCGTCCGCGCTGTCGTAGCGGGCGAGTTCGGTCCCGTCCGCCGCGTCGACGACGCGGACGTACAGACCCGGCACCTGCCCGAACGCCCCGCCGTCCGCGGATGCCGCGAGGACCACCCGCTCGATGGCGGGCTCCACGCGCGCGAGGTCGACGAAGAGGGTGTCGGTGACAGCGCCCCCGCCGGTGGACCTGCCCTCGTACCGGACCGCCCCGGAGGCGTGCGCGGGCTGGTTGTAGAACACGAAGTCCGCGTCGGAGCGGACCTTTCCGGAGGCGAGCAGGAGCGCCGAGGCGTCGACGTCGGGCACACCGGGGCCCGCACGCCGGACCAATTCGACGCGCACGGCCGAAGCCCGCACCCCGACATTCGCGCCTTTAGCCATTGTCATGTCCGCCCCAAACGCCCGACCTCGGCTTACCGGCCAACATATTCCCTGTGGCCCAGCGACTCCCAGAGGCTCGTTCGAAGATCACTGGCCAACCGCCGGTAACCCCCGAAATCTTCGACCTCTACAGGAAAACTGCCCCGAGTGACGACCGTTTTCCCCAAGTTCGCTCGCATTGAGGACGCGCGGTCACACACGACACGCAAAAGAACCCTCTTATCGGTCTACCCCAACGACCACATCGTGGGCTTAACTTATGTGTCATGACCTCCCCCCGCTCCACATATGGCGGCGGTTACTACTCCGCGCCGTCCTTCCCGGACACTCCGATCTACGACTCACTCGTCGCGGAACGGGGTACTCCGCAGATCGCCCCGATCCGGGTTCCCTCCGCGTACGACAGCAACAGCCACCTGCCGGCGCTGCCGGCCGCGCTGCCCGCCCTGCCGTCGGCGCACTCCGCGCCCGCGCCGCAGTACGGGTATCCGCACCCGCAGGCCGCCCCGATGCAGGCGGCCCCGGCCGCGTACATCCCACAGCAGGCGCACGCCCAGCGCGGCTATCCGGGCCCGCAGGTCCAGCAGCCGCAGCGTCCCGCGCCCGGCCAGGCGACCGGCTACGAGGCGATGCGCCCGGCCACGCCGCGGCCCGCCCCCGCGCCGTACGAGGATCCGTACAACCGCCAGCAGTACCGCGGTTACTGACCCGACACGGCCGGAACGCCCCGGCCCACCCCCAGCAGCCACGGGCGATGTCCGTGGCTGCTGGCAGAATTACCGGCATGTCGCAGCCAGCACTCAGTTCGATCCATGTCCACCCGCTCAAGGCGGTTCGGGGGCACGCTCCGCGTGAGGTCGTCGTGGAGCCGTGGGGCCTGGCCGGAGACCGGCGCTGGGTGCTGGTGGGCGCGGACGACAAGATCGTCACGCAACGGCCGCATCCCCGCCTGGCGTTGGCCGCCGCCGAGCAGCTCCCCGGCGGCGGCGTTCGTCTGTCGGCCCCGGCGATGGACCCGCTGAGCGTCGAGGTGCCCGAGCCGCGGGAGACGACCACGATCGAGGTCTGGTCGGACAAGGTCGAGGCGGTCCCCGCCGACCGCGCGGCCCACGCGTGGTGGAGTGCGTACCTGGACACCGAGATACGCCTGATGCACCTGGACGACCCGGCGACCAGGCGGCCCATCGACCCCGAGTACGCGCGTCCGGGCGAGACGGTGAGCTTCGCCGACGGTTACCCGCTGCTCCTCACGACGCTCTCGTCCCTCGACGCCCTCAACTCGTTGATCGCTCAAGGTGACCATGCCGACGAGGGCCCGCTGCCGATGAACCGGTTTCGGCCGAATGTCGTCGTCTCCGAGACACCCCCGTGGGCGGAGGACGACTGGTCGCGCATCGCGATCGGCGACGTCACCTTCCGCATCGCCAAGAGGAGCGGCCGCTGCGTGGTCACGACGACGAACCAGCAGACCGCGGAGCGTGGCAAGGAGCCGCTGCGCACCCTGGCGCGGCACCGCCGCTTCGGCGACCAACTGTGCTTCGGCACAAACCTGGTACCCGAATCGACCGGCACCATGCGTATCGGGGATCCCTTGACCATCCTCGAATAACCGTCACCCGGTCGGGGAACCCGGCGCCGCGACATGCTCGTTGAGAGACAATGGCAGTGTCGGAAGCGCCGGTGGTCAGGGGCGAGCCGGGACCTGGGTCGGGTGACGTCGCTCTCTCTTCTCCCCTCCGGCATGCGGGCGCTGCCGTTCGGGGTTATGACAGACCCGGAAGGGGGTGCAGACCGTGCGAGCGTTGATCGGGCTCTGGCGCTGGCGCCACAATCCCGTGTGCCGCAGGACCGACCTGGCAGAGGCCTGGGTCGCCCTGATCGCACTGTTCCTCATCGTCGTCGCCGCCCCGGTGGTCGGCATCGTCGCGGGGTCCGTCTCGCGTGACGCTCTGTACCGCTCCGTGGAGGAGCAGCGCAGCATGCGCCACGAGGTGACGGCGACCGTGCTGCACAAGGTGGCGCAGCCGCCGCTGGACCCCGACCCGGAGACCTCCACGGCGCGTGACGCGCACACGCGCGTGGTGGCGACCTGGCGGGCCCCGGATGGTTCCACCCGGCAGGACCGCGTCGTCGCCGCCCTCAGCACCCCGCACCGCGGCGACAAGTTCACCGTGTGGACCGACGACCAGGGTCGCGCCGTCGGCCGCCCCCTCGACCGGCCCACCGCCGCCACGCACGCGGCGCTCGCCGGATTCGGTGCGGCCGTCGCCGTCACCGGCCTGGTGGAGGGCGCCCGGCGGCTCGCCCTGTGGCGCATGATGCGCCGCCGGTACGCGCGTTGGGACAGCGCCTGGGACATTGCGGGACCCGACTGGGGAAGGACCGGCACGGGCAGCTGACCGCCGTCCACAGGCTCGCCGCTCTGGTCAACTGCCGTGCTCCGCGCACGCTACGGTGGAGCCACCTTTAGGCAGGCAGAGCACAGGAAGAAGCCAGGAAACAGCGCCGCGCGAGGCGCGCACACTTCCTGCGTACGACGAGGTGGGGGCAGATCAGCGCCATGGCACAGGGCTCGGTCCAGGTGACGCACACCAGCACTTCGCGGTGGCGGCGCCGCACGGGTGAGTACGCGTCGCTGGCCGCCGCGCTTGAGGCGGCGACCGACGGCGACGTACTGACCGTGGCCCCCGGTACGTACCGGGAGAACCTGGTGCTGCGGCGGGCCGTGACGCTGCGTGGCCCCGAGGGCTCCCCCGGTTCCGTGCGGATCGCACCGGCGGACGGTGTCCCCGTGACCGTACGGGCCTCCGCTACCGTGCGTGACCTGCACGTCGAAGGGCAGGACGCGGCGTCGCCCGCGCTGCTCGTCGAGGAGGGCGCCCCGGAGATCGTCGGTGTCCGCGTGGTGACCCGGTCCGCGGTCGGCGTCGAGGTGCGCGGCGGCGCCCGGCCCATGGTGCGCCAGTGCACCGTCGACAACCCCGGCGGCATCGGCATCGCCGTCCTGGACGGCGGGGGCGGCGTGTTCGAGGAGTGCGAGGTCGTCGCCGCCGGGCAGGCGGGCGTCGCGGTGCGCGGCGGCGCGCATCCCCGGCTCGAGCGCTGCCGGGTGCACCACACGTCGGGTGCGGGCCTGTCCGCGACCGGCGAGCACTCCGGCCTGGAGGCCGTGGGCTGCGAGGTGTACGAGGTCAAGGGTTCCGGTGTGCAGATCACCGGGCGGGCCGCCGCGCACCTGACGGACTGCGATGTGCACCGCACGACGGGGGACGGCGTCACGCTCGACACGGACGCGGTGCTCACCCTCGCCGACTGCCGTGTGCACGACGTCCCGGAGAACGCGATCGACCTGCGCTCCCGGTCCGTGCTCACCCTGACCCGTTCCACCGTCAGCCGGTTCGGGCGCAACGGGCTTTCGGTGTGGGACCCCGGCACGCGCGTGGACGCCAACCAGACCGAGATCCACGACAGTACGGGCGACTATCCGGCCGTCTGGGTCAGTGACGGCGCGACCGCCGTGCTCGACTCCTGCCGGGTGCACGACGTGCCGGACGCGCTGTTCGTGCTCGACCGCGGCTCGCGCGTGGACGTCGTCGACAGCGACCTCTCCCAGGTGCGCAACACGGCCGTGTCGGTGAGCGACGGGGCGACCGCCCAACTAGACGACTGCCGCATCCGCGAGGCCGCCACGGGCGCCTGGTTCCGCGACCACGGCAGCGGCGGCACGCTCGCCAACTGCACCGTGGACGCCACGCAGACCGGCGTGATCGTCACGAAGGGCGCGGACCCCACGATCGAGCGGTGCACGGTCACCTCGCCCGCCGAAGCCGGCTTCTACGTGTCCGCGGGCGGCCGGGGCAGCTTCCACGGCTGCCGGGTCGCGGACAGCGGCGGCTTTGGATTCCACGTCATCGACGGCTGCCGTACGAGCCTCAAGAAGTGTCGTACGGAGCGGTGTTCGCGCGGCGGCTACGAGTTCGCCGAGGACGGGCCGCTGATCGAGGACTGCGCGAGCGACGAGAGCGGCGGCGTGCGCGCCGGCGCGGCGGCGGCCCCGCAGCCGGCCCTCCAGACCGCGACGCAGACCGTCGGCCTGCTCAGCGCCGTGCCCGACCAGCGGCCCGTGGCGGCGCCCCAGGAGCCCGCTCAGGAGTCCCGCACGTCCCAGCGCGTCCTCGGCGAACTCGACGCGCTCGTGGGCCTGGAGAGCGTCAAGCGCGAGGTGCGCGCGCTCACCGACATGATCGAGGTGGGCCGCAAGCGGCAGGAGGCGGGCCTCAAGGCGGCCTCCGTGCGGCGGCACCTGGTGTTCACGGGCTCCCCTGGCACCGGCAAGACGACGGTGGCACGCCTGTACGGCGAGATCCTCGCCTCGCTCGGCGTCCTCGGCCAGGGCCACCTCGTAGAGGTGTCCCGTGTGGATCTGGTCGGCGAGCACATCGGCTCCACCGCGATCCGCACTCAGGAGGCCTTTCAACGGGCCCACGGCGGTGTCCTGTTCATCGACGAGGCGTACGCCCTGTCCCCCGAGGACTCCGGGCGCGACTTCGGCCGCGAGGCGATCGACACGCTCGTGAAGCTGATGGAGGACCACCGCGACGAGGTCGTCGTGATCGTCGCCGGCTACACGGCGGAGATGGAGCGCTTCCTGTCCACCAACCCCGGTGTGGCCTCTCGCTTCTCACGGACCATCACGTTCTGCGACTACCAGCCCGAGGAACTGCTGCGCATCGTGGAGCAGCAGGCCGACGAGCACGAGTACCGGCTGGCCGACGGGACGCCGGAAGCACTGCTCAAGTACTTCACGGTGCTCCCGAAGGGGCCCGCCTTCGGCAACGGCCGCACCGCGCGGCAGTCGTTCGAGTCGATGGTGGAGCGGCACGCGGGCCGGGTCGCCCAGCTCGACGCGCTGGACACCGACGCCCTCACGCTGCTCTACCCGGAGGACCTGCCGGAGCTGCCCTGAGCCTCGGCCTGCTCTTGGTCTCCCTCCGGTCGTTGCTGCGGTACGCCCGGCTTGAGGCGGGCGAGCAGCCGGGCGCGCTCCTCGGCGAAGACCGGGTCGGCCTGGTAGTCACCGTGGCCCAGGATCGGTGCGGGGAGCGGGTGTTCGGCCGTACGCCCGTAGGCGAGCGGGTCGAGGAGTGCCTTGTGGTCGACCTGGGGGCCGCAATTGCCCGGCAGGTTGATCGGCCCGCCGATAGGGTCGGTTTTGCGGTGCAGATTGCGCCAGCAGTCGACCTGGCGGTGCAGCGAGGCCAGCGCCTCGGGCCCGAACTGGGCGGGGAACCAGCGCCCGTACAGCCGCTCGAGCGGCGATCCGTAGGTGAGCAGTCCGACGCGCTTCCTTACGGAGGGGTGCAATTGCCAGGCGGCCGCCGCCGCGAGGACGCTGCCCTGTGAGTGCCCGGACAGGATGAGCCGGCCACCGGTGGCCTGCGTCCAGGTGGCCATGCGCCAGGTGAGGTCGGGGACGGCGCGCTCGGCGTAGCACGGGGGCGCGAAGGGATGCGCGGCGCGCGGCCAGAAGGTGCCCACGTCCCACAGGATGCCGATGGTGCGGCGTGCGGAGGCGTCCTTGTAGGCGCGGCGTCCCCAGGTGACGAACAGTATGAAGCCCAGGCCGATCAGCCAGGAGCCGAGCGCCTGCGCGGAGTCCGCCGCCCCCTGTACGACCGCGTACGAACCGCGGGCCGCGCTCCCCGGCACCTTCCCTGTGGTCCAGGCGCCGACCACGGCGAGGACTCCGAGCAGCAGCGCCACCGAGGCTACGACGCCGATCATCTCCGGTGCCTTGTCGGTGAGGGCGGCACGCGCGCGTGTGCCCGCGATGCGTGCCGTACGGGCCGCGTCCGGGGGTTCGGCGGTGGCGCCCGGCTTCTCGTCGAGGTGGTAGTCGACAGCCACTTGAGCGGTCTCGCGCTTCTTGATGCGGGCCGTGCGCAGAGCGAGCGCTCCGCACAGGACGGCGAGGACGATCAGCAGCGGCGGGATGACGGAGGCCTGCCAGGTCAGCAGCATGGGCGGGCCCTTGATGAGGCCGCTGGTGCCGTCCAGCCAGTCGGCGACGCGCTGCGCCACGCCTCCGGTCATCACGCCGCCCAGCGCGCACGCGAGCATCGCGGTGGCGGGCCCGCCGAGGCCGCGCAGGGCGGTGCGCGGGTCGCGGGCCGTGCGGTAGATGGCGTGCGCGACGAAGGCCAGGGCGACCACCAGCGCGCCCTGGACGAGGACGATGCCACCGAAGCTCGTGTCCCCGGGCAGCCGGCCGGAGGACTGCCAACCGGGTCGCGACCAGGCCGCGTACACCATGGTCACGACGAGCAGGGCGAGCGCCGCGTAGGGCAGGGCGCGCACCACCGTGCGGTCCAGGGTGTCGTCGACCCGGTTCTCGCTGCGGCCGCGGTGCACGATCACACCGATGACGGCGAGGGTGCCGAGGACCAGCGCGCCCACGATCGCCCACCCCAGTACGTCGAGCAGGACCGGCCCCCCGGACTCCCGGTCGAAGCGGGCCGCGGACGTGCCGACGGCCGCGGCCACCGTGAGCAGCGCGGCCGCGGTGTGCGCCGAGCGCAGGCGGGACACCAGACGCCGCCCGTACCAGAAGCCGGGCCTGCCGAGCGCGTTGTCGATCTCGCCGTCGGTGGGCTCGGGCATGTGCGGCAGCGGGCGCTGAGCCTCGTACGCGCTCCAGGTGCGGTGCGAGAGGTACCAGAGCAGGACGGCGAGAGCGCTCGGGACGAGCGAGGCGAGGGCGAGCCGGCGGCCGGGCTGGCTCCACCAGCCCTCCGCGAGGAAGCCCAGCCAGGCCCGCTGCTCGGCGCAGGCGGGCGTGCCCGCGCACTGCCAGGCCGTCAGGTCCAGGGCGACCTCGCACGCGGCGCCGACCAGCAGCACCGTGAGCGTGAGCGACAGGAGGCGGACGAGCAGGCCGTAGAGGCGTACGGTGCGGGACCTGCGGCGGGCGTTGGGGCGCATCCAGTGCGACAGGTTCACCACCATGAAGGGGAGCAGCAGCAGCCACAGCGCGCGTGATCCGTTGCCCGAGGTGAGGTTGCACCACACGTACGCCTCGGGGACGGGCTTGCCCCGGTAGTCGTCGGGGCGCGCCTCCGCGTCGGCGTCCTCGCCGCGCCGGAAGACGGCCGCCGTCTCGTCGCCCGACACCCGCACGGGCTGCGGGTCGTCGAGCATCTCTTGAGGAGTGGTGCCGCCGACTCCGTGGACGAGGAGTTCCAGGGCGGTCTCGTCCGAGGTCATGGGCGGTGTCGCGGAAGGCGTCGGCGTCGGCTCCGCGGCGGGGCCGTTCTGTTGTTCGTGCTCGTGCGTCGTACTCATGTGTCCCCCGTTTCTGAACACGACCAGGATCCCGGCCTGGCGCCCCCACGGGCACCCCTCGTCACGGAATCTCCCCGAGGCACCCCGCCCCATTCACCCCGTGTCGCCCCCGTCGCGGCGCAGGTCGGCAGCGCGGGCGGTGGTCCCGGTGTCGGTGGCGCGTGCGAGGATGACGAGAAAGCGCTGGCCTGTACGGCGGTGGTGACAGGCGGGACGAGCCGAAGGGATCCGACGGACGTGAGCGAGAATCAGAACCTCCTCGCGGAGCAGCGCCGCGCCCTGATCGTCGACGAGGTCCGTCGGCGCGGCGGCGTCCGGGTCAACGAGCTGACCAGGAAGCTCGGTGTCTCCGACATGACGGTCCGGCGCGATCTGGACGCGCTGGCCCGGCAGGGCGTCGTCGAGAAGGTGCACGGCGGAGCGGTCCCGGTCGTCGAGGCCAGTACCCATGAGCCCGGTTTCGAGGCCAAGTCGGGCCTGGAGCTGACCGCCAAGGAGGACATCGCGCGCGCCGCGGCTCCGCTGGCCGCGCCGGGCACGGCGATCGCGCTCTCCGGTGGTACGACGACGTTCGCGCTGGCCCAGCAGCTGCTCGATGTACCGGACCTGACGGTGGTGACCAACTCGGTGCGGGTGGCCGATGTCTTCCACGCCTCGCAGCGCGGTGCGGCGTCCCGGCAGGGGGCGGCGACGGTGGTGCTGACCGGTGGCGTGCGCACGCCGTCGGACTCGCTGGTGGGCCCTGTCGCCGACCAGGCGATCGAGGCGCTCCACTTCGACGTGCTGTTCCTCGGGGTGCACGGGATAAGCCCGGAGGCCGGCCTGTCCACGCCGAACCTGGCGGAGGCGGAGACGAATCGGCGGCTCGTGCAGTCCGCGCGGCGGGTCGTCGTGGTGGCGGACCACACCAAGTGGGGGACGGTGGGGCTGAGTTCGTTCGCCTCGCTCGACCAGGTGGACACGTTGGTGACGGACGGCGGGTTGCCGGTCGAGGCGCGGGCGGAGGTCGCCGAGCACATGCGGCTCGTCGTGGCCGGGGAGCCGGAGGCTGAGGCTGAGGCTGAGCCGGAGGACGGTACAGACATCTGACGGTGCGCCAGTTATGGTGACCGGGACCGGTCACGTCACTTGGAGTACGTCAACTCGGCCACTGGTGGCGCCTGTTGGGCCGGGCGTCGCGTCCGCCGATTCAACCGTTGGGGGCTGAACCTTCATGGCACGCCGTCTTCTCCCCGTCGAGCTCGACTTCGTCGACAGTGCGCCGCTGCGGCTCGTGTTCGCCCGTGAGGTGTCGGCTTCTCCGGATGCCGTGTATCGGGCGCTCGCCGAGGATGTCGTCGGGTGGCCCGAGTGGTTCTCCGCGGTGACGCTGGCGCGGCCGTTGGACGGTGGGGCTCGGCGGGAGGTTCGGCTCAAGGGTGGGACGCGGTTCCTGGAGACGATCGTCGCCGCGGAGCCCGGTGAGGTCTACGCGTATCGCGTTGACGAGACGAATGTGCCGGGGCTGCGGGCGATGGTGGAGGAGTGGCGGATCGAAGGGGTTCCCGGTGGGGGGTCTCGGGTGCGGTGGACGTTCGCGGTGGATGCGGGGGGCGCGGTGCGGGTGGGGATGAGACTTGGGCGGGGTGGGCTCGGGAAGGCGTTTCGCGATGCGGTGGGGGCGCTTGACCGGCGGGTGGCTTCGGCGGCGGCGTGATGGTGCGGTCGACCGGGGTTGACGCCTCGGGGGCTCTGCCCCGGACCCCGCTGCTCAATCGCCGCAGGGGCTTGATTTTGCCGGACCGCCGCCCGCGAAGCCCACGCACACGCTCGATGCGCCCGCCCGGGATCAGTCCGTCCACTCCCCCGTCTCCAGTAGGCGCGTGATTGCCTCGGCGTATGGGGTGATGTTCAGGGACTGCCGGCGGAGCCAGGCGTCCGAGTAGTACTTGTCCAAGTAGCGGTCGCCCGGGTCGCAGAGGAGGGTCACGACGCTACCCGTGCGGCCCTCCGCCACCATTTCCGCGATGATCTTGAGGGCGCTCCACAGGCCCGTACCCGTCGAGCCGCCCGCTCTGCGGCCGATGGCCGACTCCAGGGCGCGGACCGCGGCGACGCTCGCCGCGTCGGGGACCTTCATCATGCGGTCGATGGCGCCCGGCACGAAGCTCGGTTCCATGCGGGGGCGGCCGATGCCCTCGATGCGGGAACCGCAGTCGCTCGTCGCGTCGGGATTGTCGGTCGTCCAGCCCTCGAAGAAGCAGGAGTTCTCGGGGTCCGCGACGCAGATGCGGGTGTCGTGCTGCATGTAGTGGACGTAGCGGGCGAGCGTCGCGGAGGTGCCGCCGGTGCCCGCGGTGGCGACGATCCAGGCGGGCTCGGGGTAGCGCTCCAGAGCGAGTTGGCGATAGATCGACTCGGCGATGTTGTTGTTCCCGCGCCAGTCCGTGGCCCGCTCCGCGTACGTGAACTGGTCCATGTAGTGGCCGCCGGTGCGAGAGGCGAGGGCCGCCGACTCCGCGTACATCGTTCGGGAGTCGTCCACGAAGTGGCACTGGCCGCCATGGAATTCGATCAGGCGGCACTTCTCGGCGCTGGTCGTACGCGGCATCACCGCGATGAAGGGGACGCCGATCAGCTTCGCGAAGTACGCCTCCGAGACCGCCGTCGAGCCGCTCGACGCCTCGATGACGGGGCGGCCCGGGCGGATCCAGCCATTGCACAGGCCGTAGAGGAAGAGCGAGCGGGCCAGGCGGTGCTTGAGGCTGCCCGTGGGGTGCGTCGACTCGTCCTTGAGGTAGAGGTCGATGCCCCACTGCTCGGGGAGCGGGAAGAGCAGCAGGTGAGTGTCGGCCGAGCGGTTGTTGTCCGCCTGTACCTTGCGTACCGCTTCTTTGAGCCACTCACGGTAGCCGAGGTCCGTGTGGTCGACGTCGAGCGTCGGGAGGGCGCCGGATGCCGCGCCCTCGCCCGTGGGCCGACCTTGTTCCGTGGTGCTCACCGCTTGGCTCCTTCTCGTCGTGCCCGACCATCGTTCCGCGCGCCGGTCCGGAACGCCGACGACAGCCGGACACCACGATCATAAGCACCTTGCGCACGCTTCTCACCTGCATAAATGCATCTTTGAGCGTCTCAAAGGAACGCCTGGGAGAGAGACGGAACACGCGCCCGGGACGCCGGGAGAATCCGGGAACGTACGTGCGAGGGGGGCGCACGAAGAAGTTGCCCCCGCTGCTTCACAGCGCGTCCACATGCGCACTGGTGCTCCTGGCCAGGTGCGTGCAGACTGCACCGCAGACACGCACTCGAGGGGGCGAAACGGCATGGCGGAGCCGGAGTTCACGGCGACGGGTGTGCGCATCGGCCGGCGCCTGCGGTCACTGACCCGGGCGGGGCAGGTCCGGATCGCGGGCGGCAGGCTGGAGTTGCTCACGAGCTACGGGAGCGAGATCGACAGCGCTCCACTGGGTGAAGTCCGGGCGGGCAGGCCGTGGTTCGGTGCCGAGGACCGGGCGATGGCCGCCGTGGACGGGCGGCGCTATCTGCTGCACCTCGGCGGACAGGGCGGCGCCGCCGGGCCACCCGCGGCCCGGCGGTTCATCGAGGCCGTCCGCGCCGCCACCTCGCACACCGGATAGCGCACCGTCTGCGCAGCGAACCCCCGGCGAAGTTGCACGCCCACGCCTCCTGAGTAACGCTGGTCACACATCACTACTCAGGGTTTACCGGCGATAACGCTGCGAACCAGCCCGCCGGACACGGAGCGGGCAGTCCTGTCACAGCGCAGTCGCACCGCTCGATCCGTTTTCGTCTTCTTCCGGACTCAATTTCGGGGAGTCGTAGCCGTGATCAGCCAGCCGAACAGGCATTGCACGGTGGAGCTCCAAGCCCTGCCGTCGCGGATAGGTCAGGTCCGCAGAATCGTATCGGCGCAGTTGCGCTACTGGCATCTCGATCCGTTGATCGAGATGGCCGCGCTCTGTGTCACCGAGCTTCTGACCAACGTCCACCGGCACGCCGAGCCGGACAAGCTCTGCACCGTGGAGATCGAGCTGCTCAGCGGCACGCTCACCGTCTCGGTGCACGACCACGACCCGAGGCTCCCCGAGGTACGGGACGCCGACCCCCTCGCCACCTGCGGCCGCGGACTCGCGATGATCGCCGCGGTGAGCGACAGCTGGGGTGTGCGGCCGCACGGCGAGGACGGCAAGGTCGTCTGGTTCGCCCTGCCGGCGCCCGCCCCCGCGATGGCCATCGCGCCGTACCCGGTGTACGCGACGCAGCCCGCGCACCGCACGGACACGCACGAGCGCACGGTGTCCCCGCATGCTCCCGCCCGGTCGGCCGTCGCAGGCTGACCGGGCGGTGATCACCAAAGGTACGTCGCACACTCGGCAGCTCACTCGGTGGCGATGGCCCGCAGTACGTCCAGGCGTGCCGCCCTGCGGGCGGGGCGCAGGCCCGCGAGGGCGCCGGCGGCGAGCCCGACGAGGGCCACGATCGCCAGCCGGCCCGGCGGCAGCGCGAACGCGAAGGCGCTGTCGCTCGCCCCGTCGGACGCCTTCACCAGGACCCAGCCGAGGAAACCGCCGAGCACGAGCCCGCCTGCCGTGCCGAACGCGGCGACCAGCACCGACTCCCAGCGGACCATCGCCCGCAGCTGCCCGCGCGTCTGGCCGACGGCGCGCAACAGGCCCAGTTCCCGGGTCCGTTCGTGCACGGCGAGGGTGAGGGTGTTGGCGATGCCGAGCAGCGCGATGACGACGGCCAGGGCCAGCAGCGCGTAGACGAGCGTCAGCATCATGTCGATGCCGGACGCGGAGGACTGTGCGTACGCGTCACGGGTCTGCACATCCGGATTGCCGTACGCCGCCGCGACCTTCTCGACCGCCTTCGTGCCGTCGGCCGCCGAGACACCGTCCTTGAAAGTGACGGAGACGAGCCTGTCGGCGTCCTGCGTGCGGTGCGGTGCCCAGGCCTCGCGGGAGATCACGTAGTCGCCCGCGAGCTCGGACTGCCCGTACACCGCGCGGACCGAGAACGGCGCCTTCGCGCCGTCGGTGAAGGCGAGCCGTGCCGTGTCGCCGACCGCGAGGTGCTGCTGGTCGGCCTCGGCGCGGGTGATCGCGATGCCGTTCTTGCCGAGGCCGTTCATCGAGCCGGTGACCGTGCCGAGGTCGAAGGAGTTCGCGAGGGCGGCCGGGTCGGTGACGGTGAGGGCGCGGCCCTTGCCGTCGACGTCGGCGACGCCGCTACCGAGGCCCACCGCCGTGGCCACCTCGGGCCGCTCGGCGATCGCGGGCGCCAGTTTCGGGCTGAGGCCGCTGCCGCCCGCGCCGAACGACGGGGTGGATACGGCTACGTCGCCCGCGAAGGAACGGTTCACGGTCTGGTCCATGGTGGCCTTCAGCGAGGCACCGAAGACGGTGAACAGGGAGACGACCGCGACGCCGATCATGAGGGCGCTCGCCGTGGCGGCGGTGCGCTTCGGGCTGCGCAGCGCATTGCGCCTGGCGAGCCCGCCGGTGACACCGCGCAGCCGGTCGAGCGGCGCGCCCAGGGCCCGTACGGCGGACGTGGACGCGACAGGGCCGAGCACGACGAACGAGGCGAGTACCAGCACAGCGCCGACGCCCGCGAGGGTGATCGACGGGGACACCAGTACGCCTGCGAGGGTCGTCGAGATCGCGGCCGCGCCCAGCACGCCACCGAGGACGGCGCGGCGCCGCGAGGCACCGGAGTCGTCGACGGCGCTTTCGCGCAGAGCGGCCAGCGGTGCGGTGCGTCCGGCGCGCAGGGCGGGCAGCAGGGCCGAGCCGACGCACACCACGATGCCGACGGCCAGCGGCAGCAGCATGGAGAGCGGGCTGACCACCAAGTCCCCTTCCGGGAACGGGAATCCGATGGCGGGAAACAGCGCCTGGAGCCCGGCCGCAATGCCGATGCCGCCCGCGAGCCCGGCGGCCGAGGCCACCACGGCGACCGCGGTCGCCTCCACCAGGGTCGCCGTGGCGATCTGCCGGCGGGCCGCGCCGAGCGCCCTCAACAGGGCGTTCTCGCGGGCACGTTGGGCCACGACGATGGCGAAGGTGTTGTGGATGGAGAAGGTCGCGACGAGCAGCGCGACGCCGGAGAACACGAGGAGGAAGGTAGTGAACAGGGTGAGGAACTGGCCGGAGATCATGTCGGTGTTCTCCTGCGCCGACTCCTCGCCGGTGATCGCCTCAACTCCCTTGGGGAGCCTGCCACTCACGGAATCGACTAGCTCCTGCTGGCTGACGCCGGGCCCCGCCCGCACCTGGATGGTGGACGCCTCCCCCGGCTTCGGGGTGAGGTACTTCTCGGCGTCGGCGCGGGTCATGCCGGTGAAGGTGGTCTGCGCCATGCCGTCCTCGCCACCGAAGGTGGCCAGGCCCACGATGGTGACCTTCACCGGGTCGGGTGTGCGCAGTGTGGTCGTGTCACCGACCTTCAGGTCGCCGGTCTTCGCGGCGCCGCGGTTGATGACGACCTCGCCGCTCTTTTGCGGAGTGCGGCCATCGGCGAGCCGGTACGCGTTGAGCTTCGGGTCGTCGATCCAGTTTCCGGCGAGGGTGGGCGGGCCCTGGCCGCCGATGGGTTTGCCGTGGGCGTCGACGAGTTGGCCCGCGCCCTGGATGTTCGGCGCCGCCGCGGCGACGCCCGGCACCTTCGCCAGATCGTCGGCGAGCGAGGCGTCCACCGGGCGGCGGGTGCCCTGGCTCTCGCCGGGGGTGGTGATCACGTTGCCGGAGCGCACGACGGCGTCGGTGCCGCTGCTGGCGCCCGCGAACATCGAGTCGAAACTCGCGCGCAGGGTGTCGCCCATGACGAGCGTGCCGGCGAGGAACGCGACGCCGAGCAGGACCGCGCTGAACGTTCCGGCGAAGCGCCGCTTGTGGGCGCGCAGCGAGGTGAGGCTGAGGCGCACGGAGGCGTTCATGACGAGCCACCGCCTTCAGTGGGAGGAGGGCCGTCGAAGGCCTTCATCCGGTCGAGGACCCGGTCCGCGGTCGGCCGTTCCATGCGGTCGACGAGGCGGCCGTCCGCGAGGAAGACGACCTCGTCGGCGTGGGCGGCGGCGACCGGGTCGTGGGTGACCATGACGACCGCGCGGGAGGCCTGGCGGGCGGCGTCGCCGAGGAGTCGGAGCACCTCGCCGCCGGAGCGGGAGTCGAGGTTTCCGGTGGGTTCGTCAGCGAAGACGACATCGGGGCGGCCCGCGAACGCCCGTGCCACGGCGACGCGTTGCTGCTGCCCACCGGAGAGTTCGGCGGGCCGGTGGTGCAGCCGGTCGCGCAGCCCGACGACGTCCACGAGCGCGTCGAGCCACTCGCGGTCGGGGCGCTCGCCCGCCAGGTCGATCGGGAGGGTGATGTTCTCGGCGACGTTCAGCGTCGGTACGAGGTTGAACGCCTGGAACACGAACCCGATGCGGTCGCGCCGCAGCAGGGTGAGGCGTCGGTCGTCGAGGGAGCCGAGGTCGGTGTCACCGATGTACGCGGCCCCTTCGGTAAGGGTGTCGAGGCCCGCCGCGCAGTGCATCAGGGTCGACTTCCCGGAGCCGGACGGGCCCATGATCGCGGTGAACCGTCCGGCGCGGAAGCCGACGCTCACGCCGTCCAGTGCGCGGACGGCGGTGTCCCCGGAGCCGTACACCTTGACGGCGTTGTCGACGCGCGCGGCGAGGGTGGTGGGGGTGAGCGTCGTGGCGGTGCTCATGACGCGCCGCCCTTGCCGGACTTGCGGTCGGTGCCGGTGTCTGTGCCGTAGTGGCCGAACTCCTCGTTCAGTACGGTCAGTCGGCGCCAGTACTCGTCCTCGTCGATCTCACCGGCGGCGAAGCGGCGGCCAAGCACGGCGATCGGCGAGTTCTCGTCGAGGCGGGTGCGTAGGCGGGGGTCGCCGGGGCCGGAGCCCCAGGGTCCGCGTCGGCCGCGCCAGACGGTGCGGCGCAGCAGGGTGACGACACCGACGATGACGGCCGCCCAGATCAGCGGGAAGAACAGGATCCACGGGCCGGGGCCGTTGCCGGGGCCGAATTCCGCGAGGGTCTGCATCCGACTCATCTCCTCTTGTTCCGGTGGCGCCGGACCGGTGTGCCGGGCGTCCACTTGTGGTGATGACTCGAGCGTCCCGCCGGGAGGGGGTCCGGGTCGTCGTACGGCCAGCGGCACTGTGTGTACCTCCGCGGGAGTACGTGAGCGGTGTGGGGCTGCTCCTGGGCGCCCGGCTGCCCCTGACACGGGTCAGGGTCGGACCAGGGGTGCGTCCGGGGCGGCCCCCATGGTGAAGGGGCGCCGTCCGGCCGGAAGATCGGGTTGTGCGGACTTCGAGACGAGACACCTTCAGCCGGCGGTTCATGTTCAGCGGCCTCGGCCGCCGGCTCGCACCCTTGGTGTGGACCACCGTGGTCGTGGCCATGATGGCGGCGCTACTGGCTCCTCGGGACACCGACCCGGGACTCAGCCAACTGTCCCTCACTGTCAGCGACTTCGCGGCGCTGGACCGCGGCGGGCCGATCGAGACCGCGATGGCCTCGCTCGGCGTGGTCTCGCTGCTGCTCCTGGTGGTGGCGAGAAAGCGGCTCGCGGCGATACGCGGGCTGCCGTCCGTGCTGCTGGCCATCTGGGGTGCGGGTCTGGTGCTCGCGGCCGTGGCGCCCACGGATCCGCTCACCACGCAGCTGACCGGTTCCGCATATGTGCACCGCTACGCGTCCGTCGCGGCGTTCGCGGCGCTGCCGACGGCCGGTCTCGTCCTGGCGGGGCGGCTCAACTCCACGGCGGGGCGTACGTCTTGGTGGCTGCGCACGCTGTCCCTGCTCGCGGTGGTCGGGGCCGGGGTGATGGCCTATTCGGCGGGGCCGGGTGGCCGGGAGCTGATCGGGCTTGTGGAGCGGCTGATGCTCGGGTGCGAGGTCATCATGGTCGGCGTGCTCGGCCGGTACGTTCAGGGCCTGGTTCCGGGCACGGGTGGGATCGAGGGGGTGCCAGAGAGCGGACCCCAGGTCACGCATTGAGTCTGCAGGCGCATCTGCTCCGCGAGCGCGATGTGCCGCGCGGCGGCCCCGTCGGGCGGCTGACGATGGACCCGGACGTGATCACCAGCGACGAGCTGCGGTCGCCGGTCACCGGTCACCGGTCACCGAGACGATCGCGTACGTCGAGAGCCGGATCGCCGAGATCGCCCAAGAGGCCCTGGAAAGCGGCGAGTTGGCGGCCCGCCTGGTGCCGCGCGAGATCGCGGCGGCGGTCGTGGCGACCGTCCAGGGTGGCTACGTGCTGGCGCGGGCATCGGGTGATGCGGCGGCGTTCGACGCGGGGGTACGCGGGCTGCTCGCGCTCCTCTCCCAGCCCGAGCGGGCGAGCCCGCCGCGTGGGCAGTAGTGGTGAGCGGGAACGTCCGCCCCGCCGTCACCCCCCGCTGAGCGCCCCCAGCGGATCGTCCAGGACCGGTTGCCAGGCCAACTCCGCTGCGCCCACCAGGCTGTTGTGGCTCAGGGTCGAGGCCAGGATCGGGACGCTGCCGCTGCGGCCCCACAGGCTGCGGTCCGCGACCACGGCGCGCAGGCGCTCGGGGTCGGCGTCGAGGAGGGTGCGGTGGAGGCCCCCGAGGACGATGCGGTCCGGGTTGAGGATGTTGACCAGGCCGGCGAGGCCGAGGCCCAGGCGGTCGATCAGCGCCTCGGTCGCCGCGCGGACGGCCGGGTCGTCCTTCGCGTCGGCCAGCAGGTCGCGGGCCTGGGAGAGGAGCGAGCCGCCGGGGTCGGGGGTGCGGCCCGCCGCGGTGAGGAAGGCGAGCGGGTCGGCCTCGACGTCGAGGCAGCCGCGACTTCCGCAGTGGCAAGGGCGGCCCTCGGGGTTCACCGTGAGGTGGCCGACCTCGAGGGCGAGGCCCGAACTGCCGGTGTGGAGGTGACCGTCGAGGACCAGGGCCCCGCCCACTCCGCGGTGGCCGGTCGCCACAAGCAGCAGGTCGCGCGCGCCGCGTCCAGCGCCGTGGCGGTGCTCGGCGAGCGCGCCCAGGTTGACGTCGTTGGCCGCGAACGCCGGGACGTCCAGGCCCGCTTCCCGTACGCAGTCGGTGAAGATCTGCCGCACCGGCGCGCCCACCGGCCAGGCCAGGTGGAGGGGATTGAGGGCCGTGCCGTCGGGTTCGGCGACCGCGGAGGGGACGGCGAGGCCCGCGCCCACGCAGCGTCGGCCCGTGGATTCGAGGAGCTGGACGCCCGCCTCCACCAGGGAACGCAGTACGTCCGCCGGGTCCGGGTCGATGATCTCGCAGCCCGGCGTGGTGGCGACGATGCCGCCGCCGAGGCCGACGAGCGCCGCCCGGTAGCCGTCGGAGTGGACCTGGGCGGCGAGTGCCACCGGTCCGTCGTCGGCCACCGAAAGACGGTGCGAGGGGCGGCCCTGGGAGCCGGACGCCGCGCTGGGCTTCGCGTCGATGCGGATGAGGCCGAGCGCCTCCAGCTCCGCGGCGACGGCGCCCGCCGTCGCGCGGGTCACACCGAGCTCGGCGGTCAGCACGGCGCGGGTGGGAGCCCGCCCGGTGTGGACGAGTTCGAGCGCGGGACCGAGCGCGCTGCGCCCCCGCTCCAGACGGGGTGGCCGCCCGGCCGTGTCGCCCGCCGTGTGGCCCCCGGCCCCGGAGGCCGCCTTGCCGCCGCCCATCAGCAACTCCTCGCCCTGATCACGCTCAGGAATGGTAGCCGGTCGGCGCCGCCCGAACCGATCCCCGCTACAACCCGCTGACCCGCAACGTGATGTTGAGCCGCCCGGTCAGGCCGAGTCCGGGCGGCGCCGTCCCCGGCTCGGTCCTCGGCACACCGTGGTACGCGAACCGCGAGTCGCCGCCGAACACGAACAGGTCCCCGCTGCGCAGCTCGACGTCCGTGTACGGCTTCGTACGTGTCTCGGTGTTGCCGAACCGGAAGACGCAGGTGTCACCGAGGCTGAGGGACACCACCGGCGCCGCCGACTTCTCGTCGCGGTCCTTGTGCATGCCCATGTGGGCATCGGTGTCGTAGTAGTTGATCAGGGCGATGTCGTACGGGTCGCCCTCGCAGGACTCACCGTAGGCCGCTGCCACCGCGCGTCGGCCGAGCGCCTCCAGCTCCCGCGGCATGGGCTTCACCGTCTCGCCGTCACCGTCGACCGCGGTGCGCGCGTACCCGTACGGAAACCAGTGCCAGCCGAGGCCGAACTGCCGCACGCTCATCCGGCCCCCGCCCGGCAGCCGCACATCGCGCAGGCCGGCGGGCGGGCGCGCCCATGTCCGGCACAGCTCGATGAGGCACCGCTGCTCCCGCTCGTCGAGCCAGTCGGGGACGTGGACGGCGCCGGGGGCGACCTCCGTGCGGTCGCGGGCGAACAGTTCGTTCATGGGTCCAGTGTTCCCGAGAGCGCGGGCGTTCCCGTAGTCCGCGGGTCAGTACGGCCGGAGCTTCCCCTTCTCCGCCGCCTTCCCCGGTCGCGTCCCCGTCCCCTTCGGGTACGCGATGTGGTCCGGGTCGCCGTCGGACGTGTAGCGGGTGAGCTTTCCCGCGGACAGCTGGTCGAGCCAGTGTTCGGAGCTGTAGTTCGCGTCCTTGCCCTTGGCGGGGGCCGAGCGGATACGCGGGATCGCGGCCGGGTCGAAGGAGTCCGCGTACGGCGAGGGGGCGGGGTTCGCGCCGACGAGGTAGACGCCCTTGTTCTTGTACGTCGTGCCAGAGGCGCTGCCGGTCAGGGCGAGGTCGGCGGGCTCGGGCTGGATGCCGTACGGGAGGGCGAGGGAGCGGACGTCCGTGCCGGGGACGTCGCGCTCAATGGAGCGCTGCCCCTCGGCGATCTGGGCGCGCGCCTTGGCGGTGCCGCTCTGCGCGAGGTTGGCGTGGTCGAGGGTGTGGTTGCCGATCTCGAAGCCGTTCTTGTTCAGCCAGGTCAGGGCCTTCTTCTGGCCGGTGGCGGCGAAGGCGTCGCCGTTCACGAACAGGGTGGCGCGGGCCTTGAAGCGCGGATGCTCCCGGGCGACGGCGCGCAGGACGCCGACCGCGCAGTCGTCGGTGGGTTCGCCGTCGGCGCCGAGGCGGAGCTGGCTGTCGGTGGAGTCGTCGAAGGTGAGGACGACCGGGTGGGCACCGGCCGGGATGTCGATCTTCCCCGTCTCATACGCGCCCGCGGTCACGGGCACGTACCCCTCGCGGGCGAGGCGTTCCAGTTCGGTGCGCAGCTCCTTGGGTGTCCGGTCGTACGCGCTCTTCGGGTGCTCGAGGATCTGGTGGTACATGAGCACCGGCACGGCGCCCAGCTCGTTGGCGTGCACCTTGTCCGGCGCCGGAGGTTTGGCCGGTTTCGCCGCCCCGGAAGGGTGTCCGGACGTCGGGGAACGGGAAGCCTGCCGGTCACCGGCGGACTCCGGGGCCTTTCCCCCCTCATCCGACGCATCGCTCCCGGTACCGCCACAGGAGACCGCGGCCGCCCCAAGGACCAGAGCAGCTAAGGCAGTTGTGCCGATCCGAAGAAGACGGTGAAGACGAAGAAGACGGTGAACGCGAAGAACACGAAGGTGACGCAGTAGACCACGACGCACGAGACCTCCTGGAGGATCTGCCGATGCGGCTCGACTGGAAGAACTGGCTCCGCTCCCCTACCTCCCCCACGTCCGGTTCCGCTTCCGGCCCCGCGGCCGGCGCCTCCCCGGCGGGCTTCCCACGCCGAAGGCCCGTCATCCTCGTCTGCGTACTGCTCGCACTGGTTCTCGCCATTGGCGGCACACTCTCGCTACGCGCCGCACACGGAACCACCCTCAACCTCGTCGGCCTGCCGAACGACGGCAAGGTGGGCGCGCAGCTCCTGCGCACGGGGGAGTTCGAGGTCACCGGCGCCGAGGGCGACCAGCTCAAGGTCACCCTCGACGGCAAGCCCCTGCGGACGCGGGCCTCGCACGGCAGCAGCCTCTCCATCGGCCTCGGTGACATCAAGGACGGCACCCACGAACTACGTGTCGTCCAACCCGGTTCGTGGCCCGCCGGTGACACCGAGGTCGTCCGAAAACTGACGGTGGACACCGAGGCGCCCCGACTCAAGGTGGCAGACACCAAGGCGGAGGGCTTCCAGCAGCCCGTCACCGTCAAGGGCACGGCGGCCGGCGCGCGGAAGGTCTCCGTCGCGGGGCACACGGCGAAGCCCGCGAAGGACGGCGCCTTCGCCGTCCGGCTCCCCCGCCCACCGGGACGTACGACGGTCACCGCGACCGACGCCGCGGGCAACACCGCACGCCACGAGGCCGAACTCACGGTGCACCGGCCGTTGTTGAAGGCCGTGCACGTCAGCGCCCAGGGCTGGGCCTCCGACGCGCTGCGGGGGCCGGTCATGAAGATGCTGAAGCAGAAGAAGATCAACGCGGTGCAGCTCGACATCAAGGACGAGCTCGGTGAGGTCGGTTACGCCTCGAAGGTGCCGCTCGCGAAGAGCGTGGGCGCCGCCAAGGGGTACTACGACGCGAAGAAGGCCATCAAGGAGATCCATGCGGCAGGGGGCACGGTCGTCGGCCGCATCGTCGCCTTCCGTGATCCGATCCTCGCCACCAAGTCCTGGAAGTCCGGGCACCGCGACCGCGTGGTGCGGACCCCCGGCGGGGGTGCCTACAACGGCGGCAGCTACGGCCAGTTGTCGTTCACGAACTTCGCGAACAAGGAGGTCAGGCGGTACAACATCGACCTGGCCGCGGAGGCCGCGAAGCTGGGCTTCGACGACATCCTCTACGACTACATCCGCCGCCCCGACGGCCCGATGTCGAAGATGTCCTTCCCTGGCCTCGGTGACACCACGCCCGAGCGGTCCGTCGCCGACGTCGTCGGTGAGACCCGCGCCGCCGTCCGCAAGCACGACGCGTTCCTCGGTGTCTCGGTGTTCGGCATCGCCGTCGACCGGCCGAAGGAGATCGCCCAGGACGTGGGTCTGCTCGCGCAGGAGGCCGACTACATCGCGCCGATGATCTACCCCTCGCACTGGGCGCAGGGCGAGTACGGCGTCTCCGACCCCAACGCCCACCCATACCCGATCACCAAGCGTTCTCTCGCCGCCTTCGCGAAGAAGACCCGGCACACCGACGCGCAGATCGTCCCCTGGATCCAGGACTTCTCCCTCGGTGTCTCCTACGGCGACAAGGAGGTCCGCGCCCAACTCGACGCGGCCCGCTCCGACGGCATCAAGGGCTTCCTGCTGTGGAACCCGGGAGTTCAGTACCACGCGGGGGCGCTGGACTGAGACGTCCCCATCCGGCCGCGTACGTGTGTGGTGTCACGGGGCCGGCGCCCGCCGTGGGAAGTACGTTCGGCTCGACCGCCTGCGACTGGTAGGCGGCCATCAGGGAGCCGCCGCCGGAGTTGCCGAGCAGGACGACGCGCTCGACGCCCGCGACCTAGGAAGTACGGCTCATTGCCGCGGAAACGGGTGTTCCAGCAGAACGGCTGACGAGAACGGCTGACGAACACCTGTGGCGTGCCGGTCGTGCTCCTGCGGCTGTGCCGCGTCGGCACCCTGGCGCGGTTCTGAATCTGAGTTTAGATTCAGAACCGGATTCACCGGTCGACGACAGGGAGGTCCGGCCCATGACATGGCGGAACCCGAAGTACGAGTTGGGCGGGGTCAACCATCTCGCCCTGGTGTGTGCGGACATGGAGCGCACGGTGGACTTCTACACACGGGTCCTCGGCATGCGCCTGATCAAGACGATCGAGTTCCCTGGCGGCACCGGACAGCACTTCTTCTTCGACATGGGCGGCGGCAACGCGCTGGCGTTCTTCTGGTTCGCCGACGCGCCCGACGCGGTGCCGGGGGTGTCCCGCCCGGTGACCGTGCCCGGCGTCGGCGAGTGGACCTCGGCGGTCGGCACCATGAACCACGTCGCGATCAACGTGCCCGAGGAGCGGTTCCTGGAGTACCACAGCAGGCTCCAGGAGGACGGGATCCTGGTCAGTCCGGTCATCGACCACGACGACAGCGAGGACGGGCGCGCCGAGAAGCTGCACGACGGCGTCTTCGTGCGGTCCTTCTACTTCCAGGACCCGGACGGCATCGTGCTCGAATTCGCCTGCTGGCGCCGGGAGATGGGCGCGCCGGGCGACGTCGCCCACACCCCGCGGACGGCGGCCGACCGGGTCTCCCCGACCACCGCCCGCTGACGGCGCGCCGGCCCAGCAGCATGTACGGGAAGGCCGCGGCATGCGGAGACACACCGTCAGACCCGCGCGCAAGGCGACGACCGTGCCCCCGCCGGGCGCCGAGCGCGCGGCGAAGGCGACCCGGAAGGGCCGGGAGACGGACGAGGCGTTCCGTGCGGCGGCCCGGACCGTGTTCGCCAGGGACGGCTACCTCAACTCCCGGATCAGCGACATCGCGGCCGAGGCCGGCAAGTCGGTGGCATCGTTCTACAACTACTACGACACCAAGGCCGACCTGCTGGCGGCGCTCGCCGAGGACTTCCACCACGAGGCGTCCGAGCGCACACAGCGGCCCTACCGCGCGGGCCTCGCACCCCAGGAGGCGCTGCGCGAGGCGGTGGCCGCGTTCTGGCACACGTACCGCAGGCACCGCGGCGAACTCGTCGGGGTGTTCCAGGCGTCGATGCTGGAGGAGGAGTTCCGCGACCGGTGGCTGGCGATCCGCGCCGAGGGGACCGGGATGATCGCGGCCGAGATCCGGCGCGCGCAGAAGGACGGGTACTGCCCCGGGGCCGACCCCGAACTGACGGCGTCGGCCCTCTCGGCCATGCTGGAGCACTCCTGCTACATCCACATGGGGCACGACGACAGCGGTACCGCGGCGGACGAGGAGCGCGCCATCGACGCGCTCGCCACGATCTGGGTCAAGTCCGTCTACTGGCGCGCGTAGGGCCTGTCGTTTGGGCTTCGTTTTCGATCAGGCCCCAGTCCCCCCCCCTCAGCCCCGCACCACCCCGATGAGTTCGCCCACCGTGCGCACCATCGCCTCGCGCGCCACCTTGAGGTACTTGCGGGAGTCGACGGCTTCCGGGTGTGCGGTGAGGAACTCGCGGATGGCCCCGGTCATCGCGATGTTCAGGGCCGTCCCCACGTTGACCTTGGAGATGCCGCCGCGAACGGCCGCCGCCAGTTCGTCGTCGGGCACTCCGGACGAGCCGTGCAGCACCAGCGGCACGTCGAGGCCGTCCGCGAGGCTCTTCAGCAGGTCGTGGTCGAGCATGGCGGTGCGGGTGGTCATCGCGTGCGAGGAGCCGACCGCGACGGCCAGCGCGTCCACGCCCGTGTCGGTGACGTAGGCACGGGCCTCACCGGGGTCTGTGCGGGCGCCGGGCGCGTGCGCGTCCAGGGGCGGCTCACCTGCCTTGCCGCCGACCTGGCCCAACTCGGCCTCCACCCAAAGCCCGCCCGCGTGCCCCCAGTCGGCCGCGGCGCGGGTGGCCGCGAGGTTCTCGTCGTAGGGCAGACGCGCGGCGTCGTACATCACCGAACTGAACCCGGCATCCGCGGCCTGCCGCAACAGCTCGTCGCTCTGTACGTGGTCCAGGTGCAGGCCGACGTCGACGCGCGCCCCCTCGGCCGCCGCGACCGCGGCGCGGGCGAGGGGCAGGAGGCGGCCGTAGCGGTAGCGGACGGCGTTCTCGCTGATCTGGAGGATGACGGGGGCGTCGGCCGACTCGGCGCCGGCGACGACGGCCTCGATGTGTTCCAGGGTGATCACGTTGAACGCGGCCACGGCGCCGCGCCGGGGCGCCGCCGCACCCACGAGGGTCCCTGTTGCTGCGAGGGGCACAGCCCCTCCCTTCTCAAGTCCTGTACCGGGGCAGTCAGTTGGCGTCAAGGATCACCGAGCGGGTGAGGTGGCGCGGGCGGTCCGGGTCGAGCCCCCTGCGGGCCGCGACGGCGACCGCGAGGCGCTGGGCGCGGACGAGTTCGGCCAGCGGGTCGAGGCGGCCCTCGATCCACAGCCCGCCGGTCGCGGCGACCTGCTCGGCGAGGCCCTCGGGCGCCTCGCCGAGCATCCACGTCGCGGTGCCGGAGGTGGTGATGCTGATGGGGCCGTGGCGGTACTCCATCGCCGGGTACGCCTCGGTCCAGGACAGGGACGCCTCGCGCATCTTCAGCGCTGCCTCGTTGGCGAGGCCGACCGTCCAGCCGCGGCCGAGGAAGGTGAACTGCTCGCAGTCCACGAGCCCCTCGGGCAGCGGCTCGGCGAGCGCCGTGCGCGCGTCGGCGACCGCCTGCTCGGAGTGCAGGCCCAGGTGCGCGCGGAGCAGCGTGAGCGCGGTGGTGGCGAAACGGGTCTGGACGACCGACTGCTCGTCGGCGAAGTCCAGGACCACCAGGTCGTCGGCGGCGTCCGCGATCGGTGTCGCCGGGTCTCCGGTGATGGCCGTGGTGCGGGCCCTGCCCCGGTGGGCGGCGAGGAGGTCGAGGACCTCGGTGGTGGTGCCGGACCGGGTCAGCGCGATCACGTGGTCGTAGGAGCGCCCGGCCGGGAACTCGGACGCCGCGAATGCGTCGGTCTCGCCCTGGCCCGCCTGCTCGCGCAGCGCGGCGGCGGCCTGCGCCATGAACCACGAGGTGCCGCAGCCGACGATCGCCACCCGCTCCCCCGAGGCGGGCAGCGCCGCCTTGTGCCGGGTGGCGAGCCCCGCGGCCCGGGTCCAGCACTCCGGCTGGCTGTTCAGTTCGTTCTCGACGTGGCTTTCCTTGACGTGGCTTTCCTTGTGGCCCGTGCGGCCTTGGTCGTTGCTCATGTCGTGCCCCCGCTCCGCGGTTGGTCACGCCTCTGGGGGCGCGCTGACTGAATGCGTGTTCCTGCAAGATATAGCCAGCTTTCGCGCACAATCAAGCATTCGTGCGCATGCCAGTTAAGGTCGTGCCACCGAACCGAACGACGAGTTGGAGCCGCCGATGTCCCGCGACGCCCGCTGGAAGTCCCTCCTGGAACTACTCGTCGAGCGCGGGCGCCTGGACGTGGAGGACGCGGCGAGCGAGCTCGGCGTCTCGGCCGCAACCATCCGCCGCGACTTCGACGGGCTCGCCGAGCAGCAGATGCTGGTGCGCACCCGCGGCGGCGCCGTCGTGCACGGAGTCAGCTATGAACTCCCGCTGCGCTACAAGGCCGCGCTCGGCGCCGCCGAGAAGCAGCGCATCGCCAAGGCCGTCGCCGAACTCCTCGCCCCTGGCGAGGCGGTCGGACTCACCGGCGGCACGACCACGACGGAGGTGGCGCGGGCGCTCGCCGTCCGGCCCGACCTCGCCTCCGGGACGCCCGCGCTGACGATCGTCACGAACGCGCTCAACATCGCCAACGAGCTTGCGGTGCGGCCCCAGTTCAAGATCGTGCTCACCGGTGGGGTCGCGCGCCCGCAGTCGTACGAGTTGATCGGCCCGCTCGCCGACGGCGTGCTCGGCCAGGTCACGCTCGACACGGCGGTGCTCGGCGTCGTCGGCCTCGACGTCACGCACGGCGCGTCCGCGCACGACGAGGCGGAGGCGGCGATCAACCGGATGCTGTGCGAGCGGGCGGATCGCGTGGTGGTCGCGGCCGACTCCAGCAAGCTGGGCCACCGGGCGTTCGCGCGGATCTGCGACCTGGCGCAGGTGGACGTCCTCGTCACGGACACGGCGGCGGAGAAGGCGACCCTTGAACGCTTCGAGGAGGCGGGGGTGCGGGTGCTCACTGTGTAGGCGGGGTCGGGTGCGGGGCGCTCACGGTGTAGGCGGGGGGCGGATGCGGGCGCTCACCGTGTGACCTACACACACCTGCGAGCAGCCCCCTTGTTCGGCCACAGAGTCCCGCCTACTCTGACTTTGTGCCGCTACTGAACAAACTACGGGCCGTCAGCGCCGACGACCCCCGCGCCGCGTCCCTTGCCCGGCTGCGCCTGGCCATCACCGCGTTCTTCGCGCTCGACGGCTTCGTCTTCGCCGGCTGGGTGGTGCGCATCCCTGCCGTGAAGGCGCAGACCGGGGCGTCCGCGAGCGACCTCGGCCTGGCCCTGCTCGGTGTCTCGGCCGGCGCCGTCATCACGATGATGCTGACCGGACGGCTGTGCCGGCGCTTCGGTTCGCACGCGGTGACCGTCGCGTGCGGCGTGCTGCTCCCTCTGACCGTGATCCTTCCGCCCCTCACGCACTCACCCCTCACGCTCGGCCTCGTCCTTCTGGCGTTCGGGGCGGCGTACGGCGGCATCAACGTGGCGATGAACAGCGCCGCCGTCGACCTGGTCGGCGCCCTTCGCAGGCCGATCATGCCGAGCTTCCACGCCGCGTTCAGCCTCGGCGGCATGGTCGGTTCGGGCCTCGGCGGACTGGTCGCGGCGCACCTGACACCCACGAAGCACCTGATGGCGATCGCCACGCTCGGCCTGATCGTCACCGCGTGCGCCGCCCCGACACTGCTGCGCCACCCGGCGCCGGTCCCGGCGGACCGTACGCCCCAGAACTCGCCGCAGAAATCGACCCAGAACTCGCCCCAGAACGACCGGCGCGAGCCGGTGCGCATCGACGGCCGCACCCGCCTCCTCGTGCTTGTCTTCGGCCTCATCGCGCTGTGCACGGCGTACGGCGAAGGGGCGCTGGCCGACTGGAGCGCGCTGCACATGGAGCAGGACCTGCACGCCCACCCTGGCATCGCGGCGGCCAGCTACTCGTGCTTCGCGTTCGCCATGACGATCGGCCGGCTCACCGGCACGACCCTGCTCGAACGGCTCGGCAGGACCCGGACATTGGTGGCGGGCGGACTGACCGGGGCGTTCGGCATGCTGCTCGGCTCGCTGGCGCCCACGGTGTGGCTCGCGCTGATCGGCTTCGCGATCACCGGGATCGGCCTCGCGAACCTCTTCCCCGTCGCGATCGAACGGGCCGGGGCGCTCGCCGGACCCACGGGCGTCGCGGCCGCGTCCACGCTCGGCTACGGCGGCATGCTCCTCGGCCCGCCCGCGATCGGCTTCATGGCGGACTGGTTCTCGCTGTCCGCGGCCCTGACAAGCGTGGCGCTGCTCGCCGCCGTCGCGGCCACGATAGGCTTCGCGACGCGGCGCGTGGCGACGAACTGAATCAATCGGCTTGCATGGATGCGTACTTCGGACGGCAGACTCAGCCCATGACTCAGTCCATGTCTCAGTCCATGCAGATTGCCGAGCACATCCGAATCGTCGACGAAGAGGGCCAATTGCTGGCCGCGGCCGCCACGGAGGCGGGCGTCGACGCCAAGGTGTCGACGTGCCCCGGCTGGCAGGTACGCGATCTTCTACGTCACCAGGGCGCGGTGCACCGCTGGGCGACCTCGTACGTGGCGGGACTCCAGAAACCGCACGGCATCGAGGACCGCTCCAACCTGGACGGCGCCGACCTGCTCGCCTGGTATCGCGAAGGCCACCGGCAGCTCGTCGAGGCCCTGACCAGCGCACCGTCCGACGTGGACTGCTGGGCCTTCCTCCCCGCCCCCTCGCCGCTGGCGTTCTGGGCGCGCCGTCAGGCGCACGAGACGACGGTGCACCGCGTGGACGCGCAGTCGGCCCAAGCGCGGATCGGCGATGAGGAACCCACCACCATCACACCGGAGTTCGCGGCCGACGGCATCGACGAGCTGCTCACCGGTTTCCACGCCCGGGAGCGCAGCCGGGTCCGCTCGGACGTGCCCCGGATCCTGCGCGTACGGGCCACCGACGCGGGCCCCGACGCCGTATGGACGGTGCGCATCACGCAGGATCCCCCGGTCACCGAGCGCGGCGCCTCGGGCGAGGCGGAGTGCGAACTGACCGGGGGCGCGGCGCGCTTGTACCTGTCGCTGTGGAACCGGCTGCCGTTCCCGGCCGTGCGCGGCGACGCCACGCTCGCCGCGCTCTGGCGGGAGAACTCGGGGGTCTGACACGCGCCGGGGTGGGGCGTCTCAGCCCAGCCACCCCGGCCGGACGAGACCCGACTCGTAGGCGCGGACGACCAGTTGGGCGCGGTCGCGGGCGCCCAGTTGCACCATCGCGCGGCTCACATGGGTCTTCGCGGTGAGCGGGCTGACGACGAGGCGTCGGGCGATCTCCTCGTTGGACAGGCCGATGCCGACGAGCGCCATCACCTCCCGCTCCCGCTCGGTCAGTTCGGCGAGCGGCGCCGCGGTCTCCGGTTCCTTCGAGCGCGCCGCGAACTCGGCGATCAGGCGCCGGGTGACGCCCGGCGAGAGCAGCGCGTCGCCGTGCACGACGGCCCGTACGGCGCGCAGGAGTTCGTCCGGTTCGGTGTCCTTGACGAGGAACCCGGAGGCCCCGGAGCGGATGGCCTCGAAGACGTACTCGTCGAGTTCGAAGGTGGTGAGCATGACCACCTTCACCGCCTCCAGGTCCGCGTCCTCGCCGATCCTGCGGGTCGCCGCGAGGCCGTCGAGCAGCGGCATGCGGATGTCCATGAGCACGACGTCGGGGCGCAGTTCGCGCACCAGGCGCACCGCTTCCTCGCCGTCCGCCGCCTCGCCCGCGACCTCGATGTCGCTCTGCGCGTCGAGCAGTGCCCTGAACCCGGCGCGGACGAGCGACTGGTCGTCGGCGAGCAGTACGCGGATCACTCCGGGGCCTCCTGAGGCGTTGCGGTGAAGGGCAGGCGGGCGACGACGCGGAAGCCTCCGTCGGCGCGCGGGCCCGCCTCGATCGTGCCACCGAGGGCGGCGGCGCGCTCGCGCATTCCGGCGAGCCCGTTGCCGCTGCCGCCCGCCCGGGCGTGGGTCGCGGGCCCGTCGTCGTCGACGGTGAGCGTCATCTCGGCGTCCCCGTAGGACAGTTGTACGCGCGCGTGGCGCGAGCCCGAGTGCCGTACGACGTTGGTGAGTGCCTCCTGCACGATGCGGAACGCGGCGAGGTCCGCGCCCGGCGGCAGCGCGGCCCGTGGCCCCTCGGTGCTGACGTCGACGGTGAGGCCTGCGCCCGCGGCCTGGTCGACGAGTTCCGGGAGGCGGTCGAGGCCGGGGGCGGGGGCGCGGGGTGCGTCGCCGGGGGTCCGGAGGGTGTCGAGGACCTGCCGCACCTCGCCCAGCGCTTCCTTGCTCGCACTCTTGATGGTGGTCAGCGCGGTGCGTGCCTGTTCCGGGTCGGTGTCGAGGAGGGCGAGCCCGACGCCCGCCTGCACGTTGATCACGGAGATGGAGTGGGCGAGCACGTCGTGCAGTTCGCGGGCGATGCGCAGGCGTTCCTCGTCGGCCCGCCGCCTGGCCGCCTTCTCACGCTCCACGCGCGCGTGCTGCCACTGTTCGCGCCGCACGCGCGCCAGTTCGGCGATCGCCATCACCGCGAGCACCCAGGCCGCGACGATGCCCTCGTCGCCCCACCCGGCGGGCCCGTCGCCGGTCGGCGGCAGGTACGCGTACAGCCAGTGGCCGATGAGCAGATGCCCCGCCCAGAGCATCCCGGCGGCTGCCCACGCCGCCCACCGGCGCCCCGCCACGATCGCGGAGAAGCACGCGAGGGCCACGAGCAGGAACACGGGTCCGTACGGATACCCGGCGCCCAGGTACACGGTCACGCACGCCGCGGTCCCGAACGCGACGAGCACGGGGCGGCGCAGGCGCCACAGCAGCAGGGCGCCCCCGGCCAGTATCAGCAGCCGCGCGAAGACGTCCAGGTCCGCGCGCTCGCCCGCCTGCCCGTGCGCGGCGAAGTTCGTCCCCACGAGCACGAACGCGGTGACGAGCAGTGTGGACCGCCACGGCCACGCCCTGTCGCCCGTTATCGGGCCTCGTCCCCAGCGGGCACGCAGCCACGGCGGGCCGTCCCACTGCAGGGGCGGCCCACCGTCGCGTACGCGCTGCTCGTCCATGCCGCCACGCTAAGCGCCGGGGGTGGCGCCTGGCGTCCGCCGTGCGAGGTGATCACGCGTACTTCCCGGGGAGTACGCGTGACGCGTCCGATGGTGTACGGCTACGCGGCGAGCCCGACGTCCCGGGCGAGCCGCTCCACGGCGTGCGCGAAGAACGCGGGGCGGTCCTCGACGACCCGGTTGAACTGGCCGAACAGCTCGAAGCCGATGAGCCCGAAGAGCTGCGCCCACGCGGCGACAAGCGCGGTCACCGTCTCCGGCGGCAGATCCGGCGCGAGGTCCGCGGCCATCCGCTCGGCCTCGGGCCGCAGCGCCTCGGAGAGCGGGGGCGGCGTCACCGCGCCGCCCTGGTGCGCGTCGCGGACGATCCCGATGAGCAGTTGTCCGACGCGCGCGGCGGCCCGCACCGTACTGTCCGGGGCCGTGTAACCGGGCACGGGCGACCCGTAGATGAGGGCGTACTCGTGCGGGTATGCCAGCGCCCAGTCCCGTACCGCCCCGCACACCGCGCTCCAGCGCTCAGTGGCCGGCGATGTCCGCACGAAGCCGACGTCGGCTTGCTCGGCGGCCGCGCCGATGGCGTCGTACGCGTCGATGATGAGCGCGGTCAGCAGGTCGTCGCGGCTGGGGAAGTAGCGGTACAGAGCCGAGGAGACCATGCCGAGCTCGCGGGCCACGGCGCGCAGCGAGAGCTTGGCCGCGCCGTCCTCTGCGAGCTGTCTGCGCGCCTCGTCCTTGATGGCGGAGGTGACCTCCTGCCGGGCGCGGGCGCGGGCTCCTTGGGCGGCACTTTTGGTTCGTGGGGGCGTACTGCGGCTCGTACTCATGGTCCGAGTGTTCCACGGATGGGGAGCGGTGCACACATTGCGGTGCGGTGCTCAAAGAAGAGAGCACCGCTCTTGCTTTGGATCACCAATCCGGTGCACACTGCTCTCAAGTGAGAGCACCGCTCTCCAAAAGGATTCCGGGAGCCACCATGAACGCACAGCCCGAGCCCTACTACCTGAAGGCCAACCCGACGGCGATCCGCATGAACAAGGCCATCGGCTGGCTGGCCCGCCGCGGGCTCAGCCTCGCGGGCTCCGCGGAGCTCTCGGTACGCGGCCGCAAGAGCGGCCAGATGCAGAGGATCCCCGTGAACCCGCATGCGCACGACGGCGCACAGTACCTCGTCTCGGCCCGCGGCCACTCACAATGGGTGAAGAACATGCTGGCCGCGGGCGGCGGCGAACTGCGAGTGGGCCGCAAGGTTCGTACGTTCGAGGCCGTCGAGATCGGCGACGACGAACTCAAGCGCGAGGTGCTGCGCACCTACCTGACGCGGTGGGGCTGGCAGGTCAACGACTACTTCAAGGGCGTCACGGCGAAGTCGACGGACGACGAACTCACCGCCGCCTCGCCGGACCACCCCGTCTTCCGCATCACGGTCAAATGACCCTCAGCGGTCGAGACGCGACAGCGCCCGCCCCGCCACCGGATGCGCCCGCACGAGCTCGCCCAGGGTGGACGAGCCCCGCGTGATCCTCGCGAACGCGTTCCACGCGGGGCGTACCGAGGTGAGCGCCGCGTGCAGCAGCCCCGGCCTACGCTCGAAGAGCGCCACCATGCTCTTCCCGACGGCCATTTCGACGCCGAGCCCGGCCTTGACGGCGAACGCGTAGTTCAGCGCCTGGCGTCGCGCGTCCACCGCGTCGTGTGCCTCGGCGACGCGCACCGCCCACTCCCCCGCGAGCCGCCCCGAGCGCAGGGCGAACGAGATGCCCTCACGGGTCCACGGCTCCAGGAGCCCCGCCGCGTCGCCACACACCAGGACGCGGCCGCGCGAGAGCGGCGAGTCCTCGGCCCGGCAGCGCGTCAGATGCCCGGACGAGATGGACGGCTCGAAGCCGGCGAGCCCGAGGCGCGCGATGAAGTCCTCCAAGTACCGCTTGGTGGCGGCGCCTTCGCCCTTCGCGGAGATCACACCCACGGTGAGCGTGTCGCCCTTCGGGAACACCCAGCCGTAACTGCCGGGAATCGGCCCCCAGTCGATGAGGACCCGCCCCTGCCAGTCCTCGGCGACGCTCCGGGGGACGGGGATCTCCGCCTCGAGGCCCAGATCGACCTGGTCCATCTCCACGCCGACATGCGCCCCGATCCGGCTCGCGCTGCCGTCGGCGCCGATCACGGCCCGCGCCAGGACCGTCTCGCCGTCCTGCAGCCCGACCGCGACGGTGCGCCGGTCGGGCACCGCGCTGCCGTGCTGCTCGACGCTCGTCACCGTGACGCCGGTGCGCAGTTCGGCGCCGGCCTTCTGCGCGTGCTCGACGAGCTGCGCGTCGAACTCGGCCCGGTTGATGAGCCCGAACAGCATCTTCTTGGAGCGCCGGGTGCGGGTGTACCTGCCGTTCAGGGAGAACGTCACCGCGTTGATCCGGTCCTTGAACGGCAGCACGAAACCGGGCGGCAGCGCGTCCCGCGATGGGCCGATGAGCCCGCCGCCGCACGTCTTGTAGCGGGGCAGTTCGGCCTTCTCCAGGAGCAGCACCCGACGCCCCGCGCTCGCGGCCGCGTACGCGGCGGAGGCGCCGGCCGGGCCCGCGCCCACCACCACGACGTCCCACACGCTCCCGGCGGGCCCCCCGTCGCCCGTCTCGTGCCCGCCCGTGCCGTCCGTCGCCGGATTCTCGCTGCTCACGACTGTCTGCTGCTCCCGTTTCGGCCATCTTGGAATGCCTGCCGCACCTGTCCCAGGCATCCTACGGCGGGCAGTGCGCGAGCCCTCTGTGGGAGGATCTTCCGCACACCCTGCACAACGTCGCACCTACGAGGAGCGTGCCCATGTCGCCGCATCCGATTGCCGAAACCGTCGCCTCGCTCATGCCGAAGGCCAAGGCGGAGCTGACCGAACTGGTCGCTTTCAAGTCGGTGGCGGACTTCGAGCAGTACCCGAAGAGCGAGAGCGAGGGCGCCGCGAACTGGGTCGCCGACGCGCTGCGCACCGAGGGTTTCCAGGATGTCGCGCTGCTCGACACCCCCGACGGCACGCAGTCGGTGTACGGCTTCCTGCCCGGCCCCGAAGGCGCGCCCACGGTGCTGCTGTACGCGCACTACGACGTACAGCCGACGCTCGACGAGGCGGCGTGGGTGACGCCCCCGTTCGAGCTGACGGAGCGCGCGGACGGCCGCTGGTACGGGCGCGGCTCGGCCGACTGCAAGGGCGGCGTGCTGCTTCACCTGTTGGCGATCCGCGCGCTGAAGGCGAACGGCGGGGTGCCGGTCAACGTCAAGGTGATCGCGGAGGGTTCCGAGGAGCAGGGCACCGGCGGCCTGGAGCGCTACGCCGAGCAGCACCCGGAGCTGCTCACCGCCGACACGATCGTCATCGGCGACGCGGGCAACTTCCGCGTCGGCCTGCCCACCGCGACGGCGACCCTGCGCGGCATGACGCTGGTCCGCGTCCAGGTCGACACCCTCGAAGGCAACCTGCACTCCGGACAGTTCGGCGGCGCCGCCCCGGACGCCCTCGCCGCCCTGGTCCGCGTGCTGGACTCGCTGCGCGCCGAGGACGGTTCGACGACGATCGACGGCCTGGAGGCGAGCGAGTCCTGGGACGGCCTCCAGTACGACGAGGAATCCTTCCGCTCCGACGCCAAGGTGCTCGACGGCGTCGGCCTGATCGGCTCCGGCACGGTCGCCGACCGCATCTGGGCGCGCCCCGCCGTGACCGTCCTCGGCATCGACAGCCCGCCCGTCGTGGGTGCGACGCCGTCGGTGCAGGCGGGCGCCCGCGCGCTGATCAGCCTGCGCGTGCCGCCGGGCGCCGACGCCTCGGAGGCCACGAAGCTCCTCATGGCGCACATCGAGGCGCACACCCCGTGGGGCGCCAGGGTCCTGGTCGAACAGGTCGGCCAGGGCCAGCCGTTCCGCGCGAACACCGGGAGCCCCGCGTACGCGGCCCTGGCCGACGCCATGCGGCAGGCGTACGACGGCCAGGAGATGCAGTACGCGGGCCAGGGCGGCTCGATTCCGCTGTGCAACACGCTCGCCTCGCTCTACCCGGAGGCGGAGATCCTCCTCATCGGCCTCAGCGAGCCGGAAGCCCGGATCCACGCGGTCAACGAGTCGGTGTCCCCCGAGGAACTGGAGCGCCTCTCGGTGGCGGAGGCCCTCTTCCTACAGAAGTACGCGGCCGCCAACTGAGCACGCACAACACGTCTCTGCCCTGAGCCAAGTCGTACGCGGCTCGGGGCACGGGGCTCGTACGGTCGCGGCATGGACACCACCGACGCGTACCCGATCATCGAGACCATCGATGTCACGCCCCGGCTCCGGCTGCTGCGGTTCGCCGTCGGCCAGGCGTATCTCTGGCGTGACGCGGCCGGGTTGACGCTCGTCGACGCGGGCGCGGTCGGCGCCGCACAGCCCATCGCCGAGGCTGTACGCGCGTGGGGGCACGAGCCCGGTGACGTACGGCGGATCGTGCTCACGCACTTCCACGAGGACCACGCGGGCGGGGCAGGGGAGTTCGCGCGGCTGAGCGGGGCGGAGGTGTCCGCGCACCGGCTCGACGCCCCGTATGTGCGCGGCGAGGCGGTGGGGCCCGAGCCGGTTCACGAGGAGTGGGAGCGCCCCCTTCACGCCCAGGCACTCGCCCAGCTCCCGCCGCCTCCGGTCGACCCTGTGCTCCCTTACTACGTAAGGGAGTTGGACGACGGTGACGTGCTCGACTTCGGCGGCGGGGCGCACGTGGTCGCGGCGCCGGGACACACCGAGGGGTCGATCGCGCTCCATCTCCCCCACCACGGCGTGCTGTTCACCGGCGACGCGATCGCGGTGTCACCGCTGGACGGGCAGGTGATGCTCGGCGTGTTCAACCTCGACAAGGAGCGGGCGATCGCCTCGCACCGGCGGCTCGCCGCACTCGACAGCGAGGTGGCCTGCTTCGGGCACGGCGATCCGGTGGTGGGCGGGGCGGGCGCGGCGCTGCGGGCGGCGGTGGCGCGCGCTCACCCCACCGGGACTCCCGCCTCCAAGTAGTGGGCGGCGCCGCGTTCGCGCGCCCTGAGGGCCCAGCGCAGCCGCTCGAAGCGCACGGGGGGCAGCAGCACGGATGCCTCGCTCTCCGTCACGAAGCGCCATGCGCGCAACTCGGGGCCCGGCAGCAGCACTTCGCGCGCCCGCGCGCCCGTGAGGCGGCCGCCGTCGAAGAGGAGGCGCAGGCCGCCGTAGCCGGGCGGGACGGGCGCCTCCCAGTCGACGACCAACAGCCGTGGTACATCGTCGAGTTGGATCCCCGTCTCCTCCGCCACCTCGCGCACCCCCGCGCGCGCGGGCGCCTCGCCGGCCTCGACGACACCGCCGGGGAACTCCCAACCCGGTTTGTACGTGGGGTCGACGAGCAGCACCCGGTCCTCGTCGTCGAAGAGCAGCACGCCCGCGGCGACCGTCTCGGCGGTGGGCTCGGGCGTCTGCACGATGTCGCAGGACGGCGCGTCCCCAGTGCGCAGGGCGGCGGCGATCCGCACGGCGGTCTCGTACGGGGACAGGGCGCCGTTGTCGACGGGGTAGGCGTCGCCGGCGAGCCAGCCGCCGAGCGCGGCCCGGTACGGCTCGACGTCGGCGGGGGGCTCATCGGCGGGGTCACGGGCGCGCAGGATCGTTTCCCCAGGAGCAAGGAGCACATGACACACAGGGATCCGCCGGGCCGCGAGCCCACCGAAGACCTCGTCGCGGTACTCCTGGCGGAACAGCCCCATCGGCACCACGAGGACGCCGCCCAGCTCGGCGAGGAGCGCGGCGGCGGTGTCGACGACAAGGCGCCGCCAGATCGGCAGGTCCTGATGGTCGCTCACCTCGGCGAGCCGCTTGGCGGGCAGCAGCCGCTCGAGTTCGCCGTCGATCACCTCGGGGTCGAAGAGCGTGCAATCGGGGAGCAGGTCGATCAACTCCCGCGCCACGGTGGTCTTTCCCGCGCGGGACGCCCCGTTGATCCAGACGATCACGGTTCCCCCTCATCCATCGGCCCCCTGTGGCTTGCCCGCAACACCCTGTCACGGAAACCAGCGGCTGATGAGGGGATCGATGTATACGGCAGCGACCTCCCGGACCGCCGCGCGGGGCCCGCCGTACGCAGAGCCCGACCGCCACCCAGGGAAGTCGCGGCAGGCGGGCTCTGCGTACCAGGCGGTCGCACGCCATGACACCGCCCGAGCGGCTCCGGGACATCGGGGGGAGCCCCGGAGCCACGCGCGGGAGACCCCACAGGACGGAGGGCGCCCACCGCTGCCCGACGGTCGACGGCCGGCCCTGATCATGACCTCCCGCACTTCTCCGAGCCAGTCAAGCGTGCACCGAGGGTGGGCGACACCGTGTGCGCACGCCTGGTGACGGTGCGGAGTTCACACGGGGTGTGCGCGAAACACACGGATGACGTCCCTAGAGGAACAGCCCTGGACGTCAAGCGATTTCGGATTTACTCACCCCTTCAAGTGACGTATGCCGCTCGGGAATCGTTACGCCACCACAGCGGGGGAAGCCTCCGGCTAGCGTGATCGGCCAGGCACCCAGGACCCCGGTGGCCTCGTTCCGCCCGCCGGTACCGCCTTCGGACCCGGCCGGGCATGTGACCCGGGGGGCCAGATGCTACAGAGTGGGCAACAGGACGGCGCTTTCAGCGCCTTCGGACCCATCGACATCACATCCGCACCGGAGGACGGCGTCCTCACGCCGCGGCTGCGCACCGTCGGTGACTGCGTCGTGGTCGAACTCTCTGGTGAGATCGACATCCTGACGTTCCACCGGATCTCCCCGATGCTCAACTCGGTGGCCGCCGGACCCTATCGCGTGGTCGTCGTCGACCTGACCGGCACCACGTTCATCGACTGCTCCGGCCTCAGGCTCCTGGAGCGCGCCGCGAACAGGGCCGGCGAGCACGACGGCCGCGTCACCGTGGTCTGCCGCGACCGCCTCACCCTGCGCCTCATCACGCTGGGCGGCCTGACCGGGCTGCTGGCGCCGGCCTGGACGGTGGGCGAGGCGGTCCGCCGGGACCGGCAACTGCCCGCGTAGCCGACGACTGCGTGCCCGGGGTGCGCCGGGGCCGGCAGCCGGCCGGACAGCGGCGACGGCGCGCCCGTCGGCGCCTCACACCGCCTGTCGGCGCGCCCCGTTCACGCCCGGGCCCACGCGCAGTGCCGCTGCCGCCGCGCCCACGAGACCGGCGTCCGTGCCCGTCGACGCCGGGACCACCGTGAGGCCCTGAACGAACGACAGCGTGGCGTAGTCGCGCAGCGCGCGGCGCAGCGGCATGAACAGGACGTCACCGGCCTTCGCCACGCCACCGCCGACCACCGCGATGTCGATCTCCACGAGCGTCGCCGTCGCCGCGATTCCGGCCGCGAGCGCCTGCGCCGCACGCTCGAAGGAGGCGATCGCCACCAGGTCACCGGCGCGGGCCGCCCGCGCCACGGCAGCGGCGGTGGCGTCACCGTCGGACCCCGGCCGCCAGCCCTCGGCGAGAGCGCGGCGGGCGATGTTGGGGCCGCTGGCGATGCGCTCGACGCAGCCGCGCGCGCCGCACGGGCAGGGATCGCCGTCGAGGTCGACGCTGATGTGGCCGATGTGACCCGCGTTGCCCGTCGGGCCGGGGTGGAGTTCACCGCCCAGGATCAGGCCGCCGCCGACACCGGTCGACACGACCATGCACAGCGCGTTGTCGTGGCCCTGGGCGGCGCCCTGCCAGTGCTCGGCGGCCGTGATCGCCACGCCGTCGCCAATCAGCTCGACGGGCAGCTCTCCGGTCACCGCGCGGACCCGGTCGACCAGCGGAAACCCGCGCCAGCCCGGCACGTTGACCGGGCTGACCGTGCCCCGCGTGCGGTCCACGGGACCGGCGCTGCCGATACCCACGGCGCGTACCCGGGGCCACAGCTCGGAGGCGGTCAGCTCACCGAGCACCTCCGCCACCGCGCCCATCACCGTTTCGCCGTCCTCCTGCGCGAGGGTGGGCCGCTGCGCTCGCAGGAGGAGGCGGCCCCGGTCGTCCACGAGGGCACCGGCGATCTTGGTGCCGCCGATGTCGAGCGCGGCGACGAGGTCCATGTGCATCAGTGTCTGTTCCCCCGGAACGGCAGGTCGGATGGGCGGCTGCGGTCGGCAACCGATCAGTGGTGGACAGTCTCTCCCGCATCTGACAACGTTGTCCAGGCCCTATGCTCGACGCCACACGCCGGGACGACAGGACAGGACAGCGCACAGTGGACCGTACCGCCCGCCGCACCGAGAACCGCTACGGCAACCGACCGACGATGAAGGACGTCGCCGCGCGGGCCGGGGTCGGCCTGAAGACGGTCTCCCGCGTCGTCAACGCGGAGCCGGGTGTCACCGAGGACACCGAGCGCCGCGTACAGGAGGCGATCGCCGCGCTCGGCTTCCGGCGCAACGACAGCGCGCGCGTCCTGCGCAAGGGACGTACGGCGAGCATCGGACTCGTCCTGGAGGATCTGGCCGACCCGTTCTACGGGCCGCTCAGCCGCGCCGTCGAGGAGGTCGCGCGGGCGCACGGGGCGCTGCTCATCAACGGGTCGAGTGCGGAGGACCCGGAGCGGGAGCAGGAGTTGGTGCTCGCGCTGTGCGCGCGGCGCGTGGACGGTCTCGTCGTGATCCCCGCTGGCATCGACCACCAGTACCTGGCGCCGGAGATCGCGGCCGGCGTCGCGACGGTCTTCGTGGACCGGCCGGCCGGGAAGATCGACGCGGACGTGGTGCTGTCCGACAACTTCGGCGGCGCGCGCGACGGCGTCGCCCACCTCGTCGCCCAGGGGCACCGCCGGATCGGCTTCATCGGTGACCAGCCCCGTATCCACACGGCGGTCGAGCGTGTGCGCGGGTACCGGGCGGCCATGGAGGATGCCGGGCTGGCCATCGCCGACCGGTGGGTCTCGCTCGGTGCCACCGAGCCCGAGCGGGTGCGGCGCGCCGCCGAGGACATGCTCACGGGGTCCGACCCGGTCACGGCGATCTTCTCGGGCAACAACCGTGTGACCGTCACCGCGATCCGTGTCCTGGCCGAGCGCGAGCGCCCCGTCGCCCTGGTGGGCTTCGACGACATCGAGCTGGGCGACCTGCTGAAGCCGGGCGTGACAGTGGTGTCGCAGGACGCGGCGCAGCTGGGCCGCACGGCGGCGGACCGTCTCTTCCTGCAGCTGGACGGGGCGGCGCTGCCGCCCGAGCGGATAGAGCTGACGACGCGTCTGATCCAGCGCGGCTCGGGCGAACTGCCTCCGGCGGACTGAGCGGGGCGGGCCGGAGCGGCTCAGTGCCGGTGCGGCCATTTCAAGCCCCGCCGTTCGAACGAGAGCCAGCGGGGTATGGGGCAGAGTCCCAATCTTTTGAGCCCCTGCGGCGATTGAGCAGGCGGTGCCGGGGTTGACGCCTCGGGGCTCCGCCCCGGACCCCGCTGGCTCTCGTTCGAACGGCGGGGCTTGAATCGGTCGACCGCCGCAGGGGCTTGGTAAGGCCGCAGGGGCCGATGGGCCGAACCAGAGGCTGAGGTTGGCCCTACTGGGCCGAAGCCGTCAGGTCGCCCCGGCGGGGGGCCGAGTAGGACTCCAGGTCGGTGCGGGTGAGGCCGGAGCGGCGGGCGACCTCGGCGACGTCGAGGGCGCCGCAGTCGAGACCACGCAGCAGGTAACCGGCCAGGGCCTTCGCGGTGGCGGGCTCGTCGGCGATGTCGCCCTCGGCCTGGTTGGCGTAGGCGGACAGTCGCGCGGCGGCGGCCTCGAACCCCTCGCGGTAGAAGGCGAAGACGGCGGCGTAGCGCGTCGGGATGTGGCCCGGGTGCATGTCCCAGCCCTGGTAGTAGGCGCGGGCGAGGGCGCGCCGGGTGAGGCCGAAGTGCAGGCGCCAGGCGTCGTGGACCTTGGCGGTGGAACCGACGGGCAGCACGTTCGTCGAACCGTCCGAGACACGGACCCCGGTGCCCGCGGCGGCGACCTGCATGACCGCCTTCGCGTAGTCGGCGGCCGGGTGGTCGCTGGCCTGGTAGGCGGCGGAGACGCCGAGGCAGGCGCTGTAGTCGAAGGTGCCGTAGTGCAGGCCGGTCGCGCGCCCCTCCGCCGCCTCGATCATGCGGGCCACCGTGGCGGTGCCGTCGCCGCCGAGGATGGACTGGCTGGTCTCGATCTGGATCTCGAAGCCGATCCGGCCGGCCTCGAGCCCGTGCTGCTTCTCGAACGCCTCCAGGATCCGCACCATGGCGGTGACCTGCTCCGGATACGTCACCTTGGGAAGCGTCAGGACGAGGCCCTCGGGCAGGCCGCCGTGCTCCATGAGGCCGGTGAGGAAGATGTCGAGGGTGCGGATGGCGCGGTCGCGGACCGCCTCCTCCATGCACTTCATGCGGATGCCCATGTACGGAGCGGCCGTCCCGTTCGCGTACGCCTCGGCGATGACGCGGGCGGCGCGCGCCGCGGTCTCGTCCTCGTCGGCGTCGGAGGCGGGCCGGTAGCCGTCCTCGAAGTCGACCCGCAGGTCTTCCACCGGCTCGCGCTCCAGCTTCGCGCGTACGCGGGTGTAGACCGGCCCGGCAAGCTCCTCGCTCAGGCCGAGGACGGCGGCGAAGGAGGCCGCGTCCGGTGCGTGCTCGTCGAGCTGCGCGAGCGCCTTGTCGCCCCAGGTGCGGATGGTCCCGGCGTCGAAGGCGTCACCGGGGACGTAGACCGTGTGCACGGGCTGACGGGTGCCGGGGTCTCCCGGGTAGCGGCGGGCGAGTTCCGCGTCGACCGGGGCGAGTGAGGCGCTGATGCTCTCGCTGACCGCGCCCGCGAGGCTCGTCGACACCTTCTCCTGCTGACCCATTCGTGCACTCTCCATATGCTCGATGTTTCCACTTCACGGAATCAACAATCCGTATAGCGAAGTTAACGGTCGGCGTGATCGGCGTCAATGGGTCCTTTTCGTCGTCCCGTCACGCGGACGGGGCCGCGCGGTGCGAACACCACGCGGCCCCGTCGGCAACCTCGACCAGTCCCGAAGGCCCTTAGCCCTTGCGGGTCTTGACCTCGTCGGTCAGGGCGGGGACGACGTCGAAGAGGTCGCCGACGACGCCGTAGTCGACGAGGTCGAAGATCGGCGCCTCGGCGTCCTTGTTGATCGCGACGATCGTCTTCGAGGTCTGCATGCCCGCGCGGTGCTGGATCGCACCCGAGATGCCGGAGGCGATGTACAGCTGCGGCGACACGGACTTGCCGGTCTGGCCGACCTGGTTGGAGTGCGGGTACCAGCCCGCGTCCACGGCGGCACGCGAGGCACCCACGGCCGCGCCGAGGGAGTCGGCGAGCGCCTCGATGACCGAGAAGTTCTCGGCACCGTTGACGCCGCGGCCACCGGAGACCACGATCGCGGCCTCGGTCAGGTCCGGACGGCCGGACGCCTCACGCGGCGTGCGCGAGGTGACCTTCGTGCCGGTCGCGGTGTCCGAGAACGACACGGCAAGGGCCTCGACCGTGCCGGCGGCCGGGGCCGCCTCCACCGGGGCGGAGTTGGGCTTGACGGTGATCACCGGGGTGCCCGTCGTCACCGTCGACTTGGTGGTGTACGAGGCGGCGAACACCGACTGCGTGGCGACGGGGGCGCCGTCGCCGGCCTCCAGGTCGACCGCGTCGGTGATGATGCCCGACGTGATGCGCAGCGCCAGACGCGCGGCGATCTCCTTGCCCTCGGCGGAGGAGGGCACCAGCACGGCGGCCGGGGACACCGCCTCGACGGCGGCCTGCAGCGCATCCACCTTCGGCACGACCAGGTAGTCGGCGTACTCGGCGGCCTCGTGGGTGAGGACCTTCACGGCGCCGTGCTCGGCGAGCGCAGCGGCGGTGTCACCGGCGCCGTTGCCCAGCGCGACGGCGACCGGGTCACCGATCCGGCGCGCGAGGGTCAGCAGCTCCAGGGTGGGCTTGCGGACGGCACCGTCCACGTGGTCGACAAAGACCAGAACTTCAGCCATGGGACTTCAATCTCCTGCAATCACAAAGAACTTGGGCGAGGGGGTGGTGGTGGCTGAAGCTCAGATGAACTTCTGGCCCGCGAGGAACTCGGCGAGCTGCTTGCCGCCCTCGCCCTCGTCCTTGACGATCGTGCCCGCGGTCCGCGCCGGACGCTCATCCGCGGAGGCGACCTTGGTCCACGCGCCCTCCAGGCCCACCTGCTCGGCCTCGAGGTCCAGGTCCGACAGGTCCCACGCCTCGACCGGCTTCTTCTTCGCCGCCATGATCCCCTTGAACGAGGGGTAGCGGGCCTCACCGGACTGGTCCGTCACCGACACCACGGCCGGAAGCGACGCCTCCAACTGCTCGGAGGCGGTGTCCCCGTCACGGCGGCCCGTCACCTTGCCGTCGGCGACCGCAACCTCGGACAGCAGCGTCACCTGCGGCACACCCAGACGCTCGGCGACCAGCGCCGGCACAATGCCCGCGGTGCCGTCCGTGGACGCCATACCGGAGACCACCAGGTCGTAGCCGGCCTTCTCGATCGCCTTGGCCAGCACCAGCGAGGTGCCGATCGCGTCCGTGCCGTGCAGGTCGTCGTCCTCCACGTGGATCGCCTTGTCCGCACCCATCGACAACGCCTTGCGCAGCGCGTCCTTGGCGTCCTCGGGACCCACCGTCAACACGGTGATCTCCACGTCGTCATCGGAGTTCTCCGAGATCTGCAGCGCCTGCTCCACCGCATACTCGTCCAGCTCCGACAGCAGACCGTCGACATCGTCGCGGTCCAACGTCAGGTCATCGGCGAAACCCCGGTCGCCCGTGGCGTCCGGCACGTACTTCACGGTGACAACGATCCTCAAGCTCACGCCGGCTCTCCTACTGCAATCGTCTTTATCTGGGCGGCTGTCTTGCTGCCAGTTGTACTGGCCACACGCCTAGCTGTACTGCTACGGCTGAAAACGCCTTCTCGCAGGCAGCATATGCGCCTTGTGCGGACTCTTCCGGTCGGGGCGGCCCGCGCTCCGAATAGAAGGTTACTCGCCAGTACACCCAGGATATGCCCACTAAGCAAGCGCTTTGAACTGTGACCTTGCCAACGCTGTGTAATCGCGCGGCACAGGAACTCTCAGTCGCGCAGGCCGTTGAAGCGGCCCTGGTGGTACAGCAGCGGACGGCCGGCGCCCGCCGGGTCGCCGCAGACCGCCTCCGCGAGCACGACCTGGTGGTCCCCCGCGGGCACGCGCGCGATGACCTTGCAGACGAGCCAGGCGAGCACGCCGTCGAGGATCGGCACACCCTCGGGGCCCTCGAACCAGCGGGTGGACGCGCCGAAGCGGTCCGCGCCGCTCTTCGCGAACGTCGCCGCGAGCTCGGCCTGGTGCTCGCCGAGTATGTGCACGCCGACGCACTCGGCCTCGGCGACGGTCGGCCAGCTCGACGAGCCGACACCGATGCCGAACGAGACGACCGGGGGCCTCGCGGAGACAGAGGTGAGGGAAGTGGCGGTGAAGCCGACGGGGGCCGCCCCGGGCGCGGTGACCACCGCCACACCTGCCGCGTGCTGCCGGAAGACGGAGCGGAACAGGTCGGGGGTCGCTGCCTGGGCGGGGCGCAGATCGGGCGTGGCCGTCATGGAGTTGTCCTTCTGACAGGAGGGTTCGAGCAAGGGGCCGTAGCTGCGTCAGACGCGCGGACAGCGGGCGCTCGAACAGCGAGCCAGGTCCACGTGGACCCGCTCGACGAGAAGGAGTTCCGAAGGCATAAGGTCACTCTGACGATACGTGGCGCATGCAGTCAAGTGCGTTCCGTCATCTGGGAGATGCGTCACGCGACGCCCCCACGCTCCCGCTTCCCTCCATGCCCGCCCGCCTCACACGGCTTCGCCGAGCGCCGCGATGACGTCCGCTTTGCGCGGCTGCCCGGACGCCCGGCGCACCTCGCGTCCGCGCGCGTCCAGGACGAGCACGGTCGGGGTCTTGAGGATGCCCACGTCCCGTACGAGGTCGAGGCGGTCCTCGGCATCGATCTCCACGTGAGAGACGCCCGGCACCATCGCGGCGACCTCGTCGAGGACCCGGCGGGTGGCCCGGCAGGGCGCGCAGAACGCGCTGGAGAACTGCACGAGCGTCGCCCGCTCCCCCAGCTCCTCGCCCAACTGCGCCGCGCCCCACGTCTGTTCACCGACCGCCACCCTGCTCCTCCTCCATTTCGCCGCATTCCGTGCAGCGTTTTCCGGCCGTTCGCGTATTCCCGGCACGTGACCAGGATCTCGTACCGTGCTGGAACCAGGACTGGCCCCCCAGCCGTTGATGGGGCACCATCTGCGCAAGCCGGAAAACCTACGGCCGCGTAACTTACTGAAGGGCCAACCCCCTCCATGGCAGAGCTCGTCTACCCTCCGGTCATCGGCGCCGCCCGCACGATGTTCAAGGCGCTCGACCTGAAGATCGACTGCAAGGGCTCGGAGAACATTCCGCGTACCGGCGGTGCGGTCCTGGTCAGCAACCACATCAGCTACCTGGACTTCATCTTCGACGGCCTGGCGGCGCTGCCGCAGAAGCGTCTCGTCCGCTTCATGGCCAAGGAGTCGGTCTTCCGGCACAAGATCTCCGGCCCGCTGATGCGCGGCATGAAGCACATCCCGGTGGACCGCTCCCAGGGCGAGCACGCGTACCAGCACGCGCTGCGGTCGCTGCGCGCAGGCGAGATCATCGGCGTCTTCCCGGAGGCGACGATCTCGGAGTCCTTCACGCTCAAGAGCTTCAAGACGGGCGCGGTGCGCATGGCCCAGGAGGCCGGCGTGCCGCTGATTCCGATGGCGCTGTGGGGCACGCAGCGGCTGTGGACCAAGGGGCGTCCGCGCAACTTCAAGCGGCAGCACATCCCGGTCACGGTCCGCGTCGGTGAGGCCATGGAGGCGCCGAGCGACCAGTACGCGGGAGCGATCACGCGCCGGCTGCGCACGCGCATGCAGGAGCTGCTCGAGGCCGCGCAGCGCGCCTACCCGGTGCGCCCCAAGGGTGAGGACGACACATGGTGGATGCCGGCGCACCTGGGCGGCACCGCCCCGACCCCGGAAGAGGTCAAGGCCGCCGGGGCAGGCTGAGTCACACCGGGAGGGCGTCCGGAAGGCTCTCCCGCAAGTACGGGCGGTCCGGCGCGCCGCGCAGCGCGTCGAGCACCGCCGGGTGCGGCGCGTCGTGGAGCGCCGGGTAGTCCGCCTCCCCCGCCTCCGGGTCGGGTATCCACGCCAACCGCTCTCCGTCCAGGGAGAATTGGGCGTTTACACCCGGCTTGTTCCCGCGGCAGTCCTGCCGGTGCCACGCCCCGCGCAGCCGCACGGCCACCAGTCCGTGCACGCACCAGCCCGTACCCGCGTCGTGCGTCAGCCGCTGATAGCAGAGTGCGGTCGGGATGTCCTCGGCGCGCAGCAGCGCCGCCAGCGCGTGCGCCTTCGCGTGGCAGATACCGGTGCCCTTCTCCAGGACGTCCGACGCCCGCCAGGTGACCCGCGGGTCCCCGCTGTCGGCGGAGTGCGGAATGGCGTCGCGTACGAACTCGTAGGCAGCCTGGGCGTATACATATGAATCGGCGACATCGCGCGCGAGGCGCGCCGCCGTCTCGCGTACGAGCGGCTGATGGTGGTCGATGACGTCGTCGGCCGCCAAATACGCGGACAGGTCGGGGTTCTGCTGGATCAGCTGCATGGCACGCGAGCATAGAAATGCGACCACCTGTAAGTCAATACATTTACAGGTGGTCGCATATATATGCGCCTCGGCTGTAGGGGCGGCTATCGCGCCATCTCTTCCTTGAGGGCCGCCACGAAGGAGTCGACGTCCTCCTCGCGCGTGTCGAAGGCGCACATCCAGCGCACGTCGCCGGCCGCCTCGTCCCAGAAGTAGAAGCGGTACTTCTTCATCAGGCGCTCGGAGACGTCGTGCGGGAGGCGGGCGAAGACGCCGTTGGCCTGCACCGGGTAGAGGATCTCGACGCCGTCGACGGCGCGGGCGCCCTCGGCGAGGCGCTGGGCCATCTCGTTCGCGTGCCGGGCGTTGCGCAGCCACAGGTCCTTGGCGAACAGCGCCTCCAACTGCACCGAGATGAAGCGCATCTTGGAGTGCAGCTGCATGGACAGCTTGCGCAGGTGCTTCATGTGGCGCACCGCGTCCTGGTTGAGGACGACGACGGCCTCGCCGAACAGCGCGCCGTTCTTGGTGCCGCCGAGCGACAGGATGTCGACGCCGACCGCGTTCGTGAACGTCCGCATGGGGACGTCAAGGGACGCGGCGGCGTTGGATATCCGGGAGCCGTCGAGGTGCACCGTCATGCCGTGCCCGTGGGCGTGCTCGCAGATCGCGCGGATCTCGTCGGGCTTGTAGAGCGTGCCGAGTTCGGTGGACTGCGTGATCGAGACGACCTGCGGCATCGCCCGGTGCTCGTCGTCCCAGCCGTAGGCCTGCTGGTCGATCAGCTCGGGGGTGAGCTTGCCGTCCGGGGTCGGCACGGTGAGCAGCTTCAGGCCGCCCATCCGCTCGGGGGCGCCGCCCTCGTCCACGTGGATGTGCGCGGACTCGGCGCAGATCACCGCGCCCCAGCGGTCGGTGACCGCCTGGAGCGCGACGACGTTGGCGCCCGTGCCGTTGAACACCGGGAACGCCTCGGCGGTCGGGCCGAAGTGGCTGCGGATGATCGTCTGAAGGTGGTCCGTGTACTCGTCCCCGCCGTACGCGACCTGGTGCCCGCCGTTGGCGAGGGCGAGCGCCGCCATCACCTCGGGATGGCCGCCCGCGTAGTTGTCGCTGGCGAACCCCTGCGTGGTGGGGTCGTGATGCCGGTGGGCATCGGTCCTCTGTACCTGGTTGGGGGGATTCACGGCTTCTCGGTCAGCCACAGACGGGTCCCGTTCAGTTCGGCGGCGGGCCGCTCCCAGACGCCGGAGATGGCCTCGGCCAGGTCCGTGACGTCCGTGAAGCCCGCGAACTTCGCGTTGGGGCGTTCGGCGCGCATCGCGTCGTGCACCAGCGCCTTGACCACCAGGATCGCAGCCGCCTGCTGCGGTCCCGCCTCACCCCCCGCCTTACGGAAGGAGTCGCCGAGCGCGAGCGTCCACGCCTCGGCCGCGGCCTTCGAAGCGGCGTACGCGGCGTTGCCCGCGGTCGGCTTGGAGGCGCCCGCGGCGCTGATGAGCAGGTAGCGGCCGCGGTCGCTGCGGGACAGGCCCTCGTAGAACGCGAGGGAGGTGTGCTGCACCGTGCGGATCAGGAGCTTTTCGAGCAGCTCCCAGTCGGCGAGGTCGGTGTCGGCGAACGTGGCGCCGCCGCGCCAGCCGCCCACGAGGTGCACGAGGCCGTCGACACGGCCGAAGTCCTTCTCGATGCGCCCGGCCCAGTCACGGGTGGCGTGCAGGTCGAGCAGGTCGACGTTGTCGCCGATGACCGTGGCCCCGCCGTGCGCGTAGCGCGCCTCGTCGACGGCCGCCACCAGGCGCTCCGCGTCCGCGTCGGCGCCGATCACGGTGGCGCCGGCCTCCGCGAGCCGCTTGAGGGTGGCCTGGCCCGCCGGTCCCGCTGCTCCGGCGACCGCGATCACCGCACCGTCCAGTGAGTCCCTGGTCCCGCTGGTGTCGCTCATGACAGTCGCCTCCTGCTGCTTTTCGCCGTGGCTCACGCGGCCCCCGATGCAAGCACCGGCTCCACTGGAGCGGCATTCGCCGCGCCCTTCTCTGCGACGCTCTCCGCGGTGATCCCCTTCGTAGAAGCGATCACCTTCTTCAGCTTCTTCGAAAGCGCCTCATAAAACATGCTGAGCGGAAACTCGTCGGGAAGCACCTCGTCCACGAGTTTGCGCGGCGGCAGGGACGTGTCCAGGGCGTCGGGGCCCTTCGCCCAGGTGGAGCCCGGGTGCGGGGACAGGTACGTGGACACCAGGTCGTACGCGGCGAACCAGTGCACCAGCTTCGGGCGGTCGATGCCGTCGCGGTACAGCTTCTCGATCTCGCCGCACAGCTGGTTGGTCACCTCGGGGGCGCGCTGCCAGTCGATGTGCAGCTTGTTGTCCGTCCAGCGCACCACGTCGTGCTTGTGCAGGTACGCGAAGAGCAGCTGGCCACCCAGACCGTCGTAGTTCTTGACGCGGTCGCCGGTGACCGGGAAGCGGAACATCCGGTCGAAGAGCACGGCGTACTGCACGTCGCGCGCCTGCGGGACGCCGTCGGCCTCCAGCTTCACGGCCTCCTTGAAGGCGGTGAGGTCGCAGCGCAGCTCTTCGAGGCCGTACATCCAGAACGGCTGGCGCTGCTTGATCATGAACGGGTCGAAGGGCAGGTCGCCGTGGCTGTGCGTGCGGTCGTGGACCATGTCCCACAGTACGAAGGCCTGCTGGCAGCGGTCCTGGTCGGCGACCATCTCCTCGATGTCCTTGGGCAGTTCGACGCCGAGGATGTCGACGGCGGCCTCGGTGACGCGGCGGAAGCGGGCCGCCTCGCGGTCGCAGAAGATGCCGCCCCAGGAGAACCGCTCGGGCGCCTCGCGCACGGCGATCGTCTCCGGGAAGAGCACCGCCGAGTTCGTGTCGTACCCGGAGGTGAAGTCCTCGAAGGTGATTCCGCAGAACAGCGGGTTGTCGTAACGGGTCGCCTCGAGTTCGGCGAGCCACTGCGGCCACACCATCTTCAGGACGACGGCTTCCAGATTGCGGTCCGGGTTGCCGTTCTGCGTGTACATCGGGAAGAGCACCAGGTGCTGGAGGCCGTCCCGACGCTGGGCCGCGGGCTGGAAGGCGAGCAGCGAGTCCAGGAAGTCCGGGACCCCGAAGCCGTCCCGCACCCAGCGGCTCAGGTCGCGCACGAGCGCCTCGTGGTACGCGGCGTCGTGCGGCAGCAGCGGGGCGAGCTCGTCGACCGCGGCTATGACACGGCCCACGATCCGCTCGGCGTCGGCCTTCGCCGGGGCGCCTTCGGCCTCGAAGTCGATCGAGCCGTCCTTGCTCTGCAGAGGCCTGAACTCCTCCACGGCGTCCTTGAGCAAGGGCCAGGCCGGGTGTTCCACCACCCTGGGTCCGACCACCTGGACCGGAGAGGCCGGAGAATCCGTCTCCCCCGCGCCGGCCTGCACAAGAATTTCCGTCATGTCCCAACCTCCACGGGAGAACCTCGCGTAAGGACACCGTATGCACGCGAGGTTCTCGACCACAAGGGGGATCTCGGGAAATTATCCTGCACTACCCCCTTGATCGCCGCTGTTTTTCCTGTGACGGGCGGTGGTCGCGATCGCCTTTGCCGCTCCGGCGAGGGCCTGCCGGGCGTCGTCGAGCAGCTCCGGGAAGCCGAAGAATCCGTGGAACATCCGCGGGAAGTGGTCCTCCGTGACCGCGACGCCCGCGTCGCGCAGCGCCTTCCCGTACGCCCGGCCCTCGTCGCACAGCGGGTCGCAGCCGGCGGTGACGATGTGCGCGGCGGGCAGCCCGGCGAGGTCCTCGGCGAGGAGCGGCGATACGTGGCGGTGGGCGGGGTCCCCGTCGGCGCCCAGGTACTGCTCGCGGAACCAGCCGCAGTGGGCGGCGGTGAGGAAGTAGCCCTCGGCGTTGGCAGCGAAGGAGCCGGACTTCTGGCGGGCGTCGGTGGCCGGGTAGACGAGGACCTGGCGAGCGATGTCGGGGCCGTCCTCGTCGCGTGCGATCTGTGCGACGACCGCGGCGAGGTTCCCGCCCGCGCTGTCGCCCGCCACCGTCAATGCCTGTGGGTCGGCGCCCAGTTCGCGCGCGTGGTCGGCGGTCCAGCACAGGGCGGCGTACGCGTCCTCGACGGCGGCGGGGAACGGGGCCTCGGGCGCGAGCCGGTAGTCGACCGATACGACGACGGCGCCGGCGTCACGACACAGGGCGCGGGCCGTGCGGTCGTGGCTGTCGAGGTCGCAGATGACCCAGCCGCCGCCGTGGAAGAAGACGACGACGGGGCGGGATCCCGGCGCGTCCGGCTCCGCATCCGCCTCCGGCTTCGGCCGGTACACGCGCACGGGTATCGCGGGCGCGCCCGGCGGTCCGGGTATCGCGCGGTCCTCGACGGACCCCACCGCGGGGGCGGGGAACGGTGACTCGGGGGCGGCGGCGAGGATCCGGCGGGCCTCGGCGGCGTCGGTGACGGTGCCGCCGAGGTCAGGGAAGGCGGTGGCGATGGCGTCGACGAGGGGACGGGCCTCTGGCGCGAGGCGGTCGAGCGGGTGGGGGGTCATGGGCGGCTCCTTGGTTCGGCTCGGCGAGGTTCGGCGGGGGTGGGTGCGGGTGCGGTCGGCCGGGGGCGACGTCACGGGGCTCTGCCCCGGACCCCGCGCCTCAATCGCCGGCGGGGCTTAAATTGCTCGCCGGGCAGCGGGGGTTTACGGGGCAATCGCCGGCGGGGCTTGAAAATGCTCACCGTCGGCGGGGCTTGAAAGTACTCACCACCGGAGGGGCTTGAATTGTCGATCGCCGGCCGGACTTGGCTGGTCAAAAGGCGGCGGGGCTTGATGCGTGCCGGAAGTGTGGGATCACTTTCTCGCCCCATTGCCGAAGCGTCTCCATGCACGCCTCCTGCGGCACCGTGCCCATCTGGATGAGGCACATGATTTCGTCGGCGCCCGCGTCGCGGAGGCGTTCGACGTAGGCGATGGCGTCGTCGGCGGTGCCGTACGCGTGGTCGGCGTTGAAGGTGGCCGTGGCGGTGGGGCGGACGGGGATGTGGTGCTCGTGGAGGCGGGCCACGACCTGTTCGGCGGCCCGGCGCATCTCCTCCGCCTCGTCCGCGCCTTCCACGACGGCCTCGTCGGGGATGCCCGCGCCGCCGTACCAGTGCCCGATGGACTGCGCGAAGAAGCGCTGGCCGCGGATGCCGATGCCGCGGGCCGTCTCCCGGTCGTCGAGCACGATCGTCGGGCAGAGCACGGAGAAGTGGTCGTTGACGACGGAGGAGACATGGCGCTCCGTGGTGCGGGCCGTGATCGCCGCGTCGTAGGCGGCGCGCATGTCGGCGATCGCCTCCGGGCCCGCGAAGCCCATCACCAGGGCGCCGACGCCGAGTTCGGCGGCCTGGCGCAGCGTCTCCGTGCGGCTGCACGCGAGGAAGAGGGGTGGGTGCGGGGTCTGGGCGGGGCGCGGCAGGATCGGGTGCGGGTCGATGTCGAGGAGCGGCCCGTGGTGCTCCAGCTCGTCCTTCTCCCACGCCTTCCCGATGATCCGCAGCGCCTCCTCGACCTCCTGCGTGGTCCGCTCCTTGTCGACTCCGCAGAGCGACGTCTCCTGCGTGGTGCCGCCACGCCCGGCCCCGAGGTCGAGCCGCCCGCCGGACAACAGGTCGAGCATGGCGGCGCGTTCGGCCACGCGCGCGGGGTGGTTGAAGTTGAACGGCATGCACACCACACCGTGCCCGACGCGGATGCGGGAGGTGCGGGCCGCGACCCAGGTCAGGAAGATCTCCGGAGCGGACATGTGGGCGTACCACTTGAGGGAGTGGTGCTCGACCGCCCAGATCCGGTCGAAGCCCATCTCCTCGGCAAACACGGCCTGTTCGACGCTGTCGCGCAGCAGCTGGTGCTCGCGTTCGACGGTGGGGTCGGCGAGCTGGGCCTCGAAGATGACGCTGAACTTCACGGTGCCTCCCGGACGTGGAGCTGCCATATGACTAATAGCTATATGACGAGCCGTCAGAGATGGGAAGGGGTGCGACGCTCCGGACACGCTTTACGCTTCCCCGGTAGCCCCCTCGACCCCCTGGAGTCACCCGTGTTCGACCCCGCCCCGCCCTACCCGTACGACGGGACCCCCGAGCCGCACCCGCTGCTCGCGCCCGTCCTCGGGCTCCTCGGCACCTGGAGCGGCCGGGGAAGCGGCGAGTACCCCACCCTGGACAGCGACTTCACGTACGCGCAGGAGGTCACGTTCAGCCACGACGGCAGGCCCTTTCTGCGGTACGAGGCGCGGGCCTGGCTGATCGACGCCGACGACGCCCCCGTGCGGCCCGCCGCACGCGAGAGCGGCTGGTGGCGGATTCAGCCCGAGGGCCGCGTCGAGGCGCTGATCACGCAGCCCACCGGGATCGCGGAGGTCATGGTCGGTGCCGTCACCGACGGCACGGTCGAGCTCACGACGCACGCCGTGGGCCTCACGCCGACCGCCAAGCAGGTCGACGCCACGGGACGCCGCTACACGCTCACCGACGACGACACCCTCACGTTCAGCCACCGGCTCGCGGCCGTCGGCCAACCGCTCCAGCACCACCTCGCGGCGCGGCTGCGCCGAAAGTAGCTCTTGCGTCCGTGACCTCCGCTGGATTCAATGCGGAGCCATGCCGACCACGCAGCAGCTGCCGCCGACCGCCTGGGCCGTTCTCGGTCTGCTGTCCTTCCCGCCCGGCGAGCGGACCGGGTACGAGCTGAAGAAGTGGGCGGACGCGTCGCTGCGCTTCTTCTACGGCTCCCCCGCGTTCAGCCAGATCTACGCCGAGCTGCGCAGGCTGGAGCGGCTCGGCTACGCCACGTCCAGGCGCTCGGGCCCGGAGGAGCCGCGCACCAAGCGCACGTACGCCATCACGCGCGCGGGCAGGGACGCGCTCGCCGCGTGGGCGGCCGACGACCGGGACACGGCCGCCGTGTCGCTGCGGCACCCGGTGCTGCTGCGCGTATGGCTGGGGCATCTCGCCGCCCCGGGGCGGCTGCGCACCCTGGTCGAGGAGCATGTGGCGCGCGCCGAGGGCGAGTTGAAGGAGGTGCGGGACGCGGCCGCGCGGGCACAGGGCGTGGAGGCGTGGGCGCACCCGCAGATCGCGCTGCGCTGGAGCGAGCGGCACCTCGCGGCCGAAGTCGAGCTCGCGCGCGGCATGTTGGCGGACCTGGACGCGCTGCCCGCCATCCCCGAAGTCAACGCCGACGGGGACGCGCCCACCACCGGGTGAGCGAACTCGCGCCGAGGGTGACCTGCCCGGTAGGACGGGGCCGGACCCCTGCCCGTACCGCTCGGAGGCGCATCCGCCATGAGTACCCGTGCCGTCCTCGTCGCCGCCGTGATCACTGGACTGATCCTCGGGGTCGTGGGTGCCCGAACCCACGACTCCGCTCCTTCTCGCAGGCACGGTTCCCTCGCGCAGACGGCCCGTTAGTGTACGAGTCTGTCGCGTCCGCGCGGCAGCACCGAGCCGCAGTCGACGGAGGCGAGACGACCTTGAACTTCCTCACCATCGGACATCGCGGAGCCATGGGTGTCGAACCCGAGAACACCCTGAGGTCCTTCGTCGCCGCCGAGCGCGGAGGACTGGACATCATCGAACTCGACCTGCACCTGAGCAAGGACGGCGCGCTCGTCGTCATGCACGACGCCGACGTCGACCGGACCACGGACGGCCAGGGCCCGATCGCCGAGAAGACCCTCGCCGAGATCCGCGGCCTCGACGCCGGGCGCGGCGAGCGCGTGCCGGTCTTCGAGGAAGTGCTCGACGCGGTCGGCTCCCCGCTGCAGGCAGAGATCAAGGACACCGCCGCGGCCCAGGCGCTCGCCGATGTCCTGCTGCGCCGCGACCTTGTGCACCGGGTCGAGGTGATCTCGTTCCACGACGAGGCGATCGCGGAGATCGCCCGGCTCGTGCCCGGCGTACGCACGGCGCTCGTGGCCAGCCGCTACGGGACGGGCGTCGTCGAGCGGGCCGTCACCGCGGGGGCCACGACGCTGGTGCTCAACATCCGGCGGCTCACGCAGGAGGTCGTCGAGCATGCCCGCAAGTCCGACCTGCGGATCATCGGCTGGGTCGTGAACACCCAGGACGATCTGCGGCTCGTACGGGCGCTCGGCCTCGACGGCGCGACCACGGACTACCCGGAGATCAAGCGCACGGGCCGCTTCACCGCGTGACCTGTGTGCCTACGCGAGCGGCTTGACGAGCAGTTCGAACTTGAGGTCGTCGCGCTGCGGGATGCCGAAGCGCTCGTCGCCGTACGGGAACGGGATGGTCAGTCCCGTACGGCAGTAGCCGCGGCGCTCGTACCAGGCGATGAGGTCCTCGCGGGCGTCGATCACCGTCATGTGCATCTCGCCCACGCCCCACGTCTCGCGGGCCCTGCGCTCCGCCTCCGCGATGATCGTCTTGCCGAGGCCGGCGCCCTGCTGGGCGGGGCTGACCGCGAACATGCCGAAGTAGGCGTGCTCTCCGCGGTGCTCCAGCTGGCAGCAGGCGACGACCGCGCCGTCCCGCTCCACCGTGAGCAGCCGGCTGTCGGGGTCCTCGATGACCTCGAGCACGCCCTGAGGGTCGGTCCGCTGCCCTTCGAGGATGTCCGCCTCCGTGGTCCAGCCGGTCCGGCTGGAGTCCCCCCGGTAGGCCGACTCGATGAGGGCGACGAGCACGTCGACGTCCTCGGGCCCGGCGTCACGGAAGACAAGGTCGACGGTGGTCATGTGAGGGCCTCCAGGTTGAGGGACGGCGTGTGTGCGGGGCGCCGTCGAGATTAACGCGAGCGGACTACGCTGCGTCGGCATGGTTCACGTACTGAGCAGCAGGGTCCTGATCCGGCCGACCGACCCCGAGCGGTCGCGGGCGTTCTACGGGGAGGCGTTGGGCCTCGCGGTCTACCGGGAGTTCGGCACCGGGCCCGAGCGGGGCACCGTGTACTTCCTGGGCGGCGGCTTCCTGGAGGTGGCGGGCCGCTCCGCGGAGCCTGTGGTGCCGAGCCTCAAGCTGTGGATGCAGGTGGCGGACGTGCACGCGGCGCACGCGGAGCTGGTGGAGCGGGGCGTCACGGTGGTCCGGGAGCCGGTCAAGGAGCCGTGGGGCCTGATCGAAATGTGGATCACGGATCCGGACGGCCACGAGATCATCCTCGTCGAGGTGCCGCAGGAGCATCCGATCCGCTACCGGCCGGGCATCTGAGCCGCTCCGTAGGCCCGCCTCGCTCGAACGGCCTACGGCGGGGCGCCCCGCGCAGGGGGTTGTCCTGACGCGGCGGGGCGCGGGTGAGGAGTCTGGTTCCGTGCCCCGATCGCGTGCGGTGGCCCGGCCCGGGACGGAGGATGGCGGGAGTTCGGGATTCGGGCGTGCCGAATCCGGATACGCAGGGATCAACGACGCCTCACCGGTGCCACGCAGCCCACCCCAGGAGAGATCCGACATGACCACTCCGCGGAACACCAGCGCTTCCCGTACGTCGTCCGTCCCCCGGATCCTGATCATCGGCGCGGGATTCGCCGGTATGGAGTGCGCGCACAAGCTGGAGAAGGAGCTCAAGCCCGGAGAGGCGGTGCTGCGGCTCATCAGCCCCACCGCGCACCAGCTGTATCTGCCACTGCTTCCGCACGTGGCCTCCGGCGTGCTCACCCCGCAGTCCGTGGCGGTGCCGCTGCGCAGGATGCTGCGGCGCACCCAGATCGTGCCGGGCGGCGCGATCGGCGTCGACCCGCAGGCGAAGGCCGTCGTCGTACGGAAGATAAACGGTGAGGTCAGTGTCGAGCACTACGACTACCTGGTGCTCACGCCGGGCAGTGTGACGCGCCAGTTCGACATCCCGGGCCTGGACAAGTACGCGGTCGGCGTGAAGACGCTCGCCGAGGCGGCCTGGATCCGCGACCACGTGATCACGCAGCTGGACCTGGCGGCGGCAAGCTCCGACCCCGCCGAGCGCGAGGCGCGCCTGCAGTTCGTCGTGGTCGGCGGCGGCTACGCGGGCACGGAGACGGCGGCGTATCTGCAGCGCCTGACGACCGCGGCGGTCAAGCGCTACCCCGGGCTCGACCCGAAGCTCATCAAGTGGCACCTGGTCGACGTGGCACCCAAGCTCATGCCGGAGCTGGGCGAGCGGCTCGGCGACAAGGCGATGGACATCCTGGAGCGGCGCGGGCTGCACGTCTCGCTCGGGGTGTCGGTGGCGAGCGTCACGGAGGACACGGTGACGCTCACCGACGGGCGCGAGCTGCCCTGCCACACGCTGATCTGGACGGCCGGTGTCGCGCCCAGCCCACTCGTGGCGACCCTCGGTTCGGAGACCAACCGCGGCCGGCTCGTGGTGACGCCCGAACTGACCGTGCCCGGGCTCGACGGGGTCTTCGCGCTCGGCGACGCGGCCGCCGTGCCCGACCTCGTCAAGGGCGGCGACGCGATGTGCCCGCCGACCGCGCAGCACGCGATGCGGCAGGGCTGGGCGGCGGCCCGCAACATCCTCGCCTCGGTGCGCGGCATCCCGCTGGAGCCCTACCGCCACAAGGACCTCGGCCTCGTCGTCGACCTGGGCGGCATCCAGGCGGTGTCGAAGCCGCTGGGCATCCAGCTGACCGGGCTGCCCGCCCAGGTCGTGGCGCGCGGCTACCACATCGGCGCGCTGCGCACCATGACGGCGCGGTTCCGCACAGCGGCCAACTGGGCCCTCAACGCGGTCGCGGGCGACGACTTCGTCCGCACCGGCTTCCAGCGGAACCGTCCCGCGACGCTCAGGGACTTCGAGATGACCGACGCGTATCTCTCCGCCGAGGAGCTCCACGAGGTGATCGCGGCGCGGGTCGACGGCCGCTCGATGACCCCGGAGAAGCCGGAACTTCCCCTCAGCTGACCCCACCGCTGCCTTCTGGGCCACCCGAACCGGGAAAGGCCCGTCAGGAACATGGCCAGGACCATGACGTTCTTGCGGCCCTTCTGGTCTCCCCAGTGGCCGAGCACCGCGGCACCGATGGGGCGCGCGACGTAGCCCACGGCATAGGTGGCCGCGGCCTCCTCGGCATCGTCCGCCTGGTGGCGGGCGGACGATGCCGAGGTCTCGGCCCGGCGGGCCCAACTCCCCGGCACCCCTTGTCCGGACCCGCGCGCCCCGCTTAGGGTCGACGTAACGGAAAGCGCTTTCCCCTCCGACAGCTCTCCGCGAGGACCCCGCATGCCAAGCCCCGCCCGCCAGGGATCCCGCCTGCGTGCCGCCGTCGTCGGCACCGGCGCGATCGTCACCGGCAGCCACCTGCCCGCCCTCACCTCCCTGCGCGACCGCGTCGAACTCGTCGCCGCCGTCGACGTGGACCAGAGCCGCCTCGACGGATTCCGCGCCCAGGCCGCGGAGGCCGGGTTCGCGGACGTCTCCGTGCACACCGACCTGACCGCGATGCTCGAAGAGGCGCGGCCCGATCTCGTTCTCATCGGCACCCCGCCGGTGTTCCACCGCGAACAGACCGTCGCGGCCCTCAAGTCCGGCGCCTGGGTGCTGTGCGAGAAGCCGCTCACCCTCTCCCTCGCCGAGTACGACGAGATCGCCGCCGCCGAGGAAGCCAGTGGCGCCTACGCGTCCGTCGTCTTCCAGCACCGCTACGGCTCGGGCGCGGTGCACGCCCGCTCGCTGCTGACCGGGGGCGCGCTCGGCCGCCCGCTCGTCGCCCACTGTCAGACGACCTGGTACCGCGACGCCGCCTATTACGAAGTTCCGTGGCGCGGTAAGTGGGCCAGTGAGGGCGGCGGCCCCGTCATGGGCCACGGCATCCACCAGTACGACCTGATGCTGCATCTGCTCGGTGAGTGGACCGAGATCCGGGCGATGGCGGCCCGGCTGGTGCACGACACGGAGAGCGAGGACGTGTCGACCGCGCTCGTCCGCTTCAAGGACGGCGCCCTCGGTACGGTCGTCAACTCCGTGCTCTCGCCCGACGAGACGAGCCGCATCCGCATCGACTGCGAGAAGGCCACCGTCGAGCTGACCCACCTGTACGGACACGGCAACGACGACTGGCGCTACACCCCGGCCCCCGGCAGCCAGCAGCCGCCCGCGCCCACCGCCGACGTACCCAGTTCACACACCGCGCAGCTGACCGCGCTGCTCGACGCGTACGACGCCGGCGCCCGCCCGCCCGGCAGCGGACAGAGCGCCCGCAGCACGCTGGAGTTCGCCGCCGCGCTGTACAAGTCGGCGTTCACCGGTGCCACGGTCGCGGCCGGTGAGATCGGTCCCGGCGACCCGTTCTACGCCGCGATGCACGGCGGCCACCCGGATTGGAGCCCGAAGCAGTGAGTTCCGCAGCAGTGAGCAGCGACATCGGGAACAGCCTTCAGGTCGACCACCTCCTCGGCGACCGCGTCGTGGTGCGCTCCGCGGCCACCGGCGCCGACCTCTTCTCCTACGTCTACAAGCCGGACCCGGACGCCTTCGAGGCCCGCAAGCCGTACGTGCATCCGCTGCGCACCCTGTCCGGCAACCTGGTCTCGGGCTACCGGCCCAATGACCACCGCTGGCACAAGGGCCTGCAGATGACGGCCAGTCACCTCTCGGGGCAGAACTTCTGGGGCGGCAACTGCTATGTCCACGGCGAGGGTTACCTCCCCCTGCACGACCGGATCGGCTCGATGCGGCACGACGGCTTCGACGCCGTCGAGGCCGGTGGCGACGAGCTGAGCCTCACCGAGCGCCTGTCCTGGATCGAGAACGGCGGCGACGAGTGGGCCCGCGAGCGGCGCGGCGTGCGGGTGCACTCCGTGGATCCGGAGTCCGGTTCGTACGCCGTCGACTGGTCGATCGAGCTGACGAACACCCGCGCCGACGGCGAGGCCCTGCGCTTCGGCTCGCCGACCACGGCGGGGCGCGAGATGGCCGGCTACACGGGTCTTCAGTGGCGCGGGCCGCGCGACTTCACGGGCGGCAAGGTCTTCGGGCCCCGAGGGGACGCCTCCGACAGCGAGTTGATGGGGACGCAGGGCCCGTGGCTGGCGTTCACCGGGGAGCACGACGACGTCGACGCGCACTCCACGCTGGTGTTCGAGCACGCCCCGGAGAATGCCGGGGCGATCCACGCCTCGCACTGGTTCGTGCGCTCGGAGCCGATTCCGACGGTCGCGTTCTCCTGGGCGTTCTTCGAGGAGTTCGCGTTGCCGCCGGGCGAGACGTTCCGCTATCGGTACCGGATCGTGGTCGCGGACGGCGCCTGGGACGAGGAGCGGGTGGCCGGCCGCCTGAAGGAGCTGGCGTGGTGAGCCTCGACCGGCCGCTGCCCGGCGGGATCGGCCTCTCGCACATCTCCGCGTACGACTGGCAGGCGGCGGACGGCGTCTGTGGCGGCAGCCCGCATCTGCACCTGGTGTGCACGGAGGCGTACGTCGTGACGGGCGGGCGCGGCGCGGTGCAGACGCTGAGCCCGGACGGCTACCGCGACACACCCCTGGAGGCGGGTTCGCTCGCGTGGTTCGAGCCGGGCACGGTGCACCGCATGGTGCAGGGCGAGGATCTGCGGATCACGGTCCTGATGCAGAACAGTGGGCTTCCGGAGGCGGGCGACGCGGTGTTCACGTTCCCGCCGGAGTATCTGGCCGACCCGGACAAGTACGCGGCCGCGGCCGCACTTCCCGGCCCGGCGGGCCCCGAGGCGGAGGCGGCCGCGCGCCGTCGTCGGGACCTCGCGGTCGAGGGGTATCTGCCGCTGCGCGAAGCCCTCTCCGCGGGCGACGCGGAACCGCTCCGCACCTTCCAGCGGGCGGCCGCCGCCCTGGTCCGCCCGCGCGTCGCGGCCTGGCGCGAGCTGTGGCGCACCGGCGCCCTGGCCACGGCCGAGCGCACGGGCGCCCAACTCGACGCCCTGGAAAAGGGCGACGCCGACGGCTACCTGGCCGCGTCGACCACCCACACCGCGACGCCCACCCGCCACGGCGGCCTGGGCATGTGCGGCCGCCGCGAGGAGTACGGCATCGAGGGAGCGACGGTGCCGCGCTGACCGTGCAGGCACCTACCTCAGCGCGCGGACAGGCTTGAGTGCGGCCCGCTCCCCAGCCGCCCCTCCAGCTGGAGCAGCAACTCCCCCAGCAGGCCGCTGAGTTGTGCGTCCTTCCCCTCGCCGAGGCCCGAAAGGACCGCCCCCTCGTACGCGAGTTGGCTCGGCAGGATCTCGTCGACGAGGGCCCGGCCCTCGTCGGTCAGGCTCAGATGGGAGACGCGGCGGTCGCGGGTGTCGCCGCGGCGGGAGACGAGGCCGCGTTCCTGGAGCTGCTTGAGGCGCTTGGTGACGGCGGCGCCGGAGGCGAAGGTCTCGCGGGCGAGGTCGCCGGGGGTGAGTTCGCGGCCGGTCCTGCGCAACGTGCCGAGCAGGTCGAACTCGGCCCTGGTCAGGCCCGCGTGCCGCAGCGGCGCGTCCTCGGCCTGCTGGAGCAGTGCGGCGCACCGGTTGATGCGCCCGATGATCTCCATGGGGCCGGTGTCGATGTCGGGGCGTACGGCCTGCCACTGCCGTACGACCGACGACACGATGTCGAGCGGCGCCGTTGCCGCCGCGCCTTGCTGCGTACTCATGCCTGCCTGACCGGACCTTCCTCATGGGCCGAACGCTGTGCGTCCGCCACTATCCGCTACTGCTGGGTGCCCGCACCACTCGGGGAGGCGGCGACGCCCGTCCGGGCCGCCTGCCGGCGCACCGTGGCCGCGAGCGTACGGTGCCCGGACTGCTCGGTGGCGAGCACCCGTTCCTCGGGCAGGGCGCGCTGCCACCACTCGCCGGCCGCGGCGTCGGCGGCGGCGCGCAGTTCGACGAGGGCGGCGGCGAGGCCGCGGCGGGCCGTCTCCAGCGCGGCGTGGCCGGGGGCGGGCAGCGCGAGGGTGCGCTCGGCGGCCTCGCGGGCGGTGTCGCTGGTGGTGAGTGCCTGCTCGATGCCGTCGGTGGCGCGCCGGTTGGTGACGGCGATGGCCGCGACGATGCCGAGTACGGCACCGACGAGGGTTTCGACGATGCGGTCGCCGATCAGCTCACCGGGCTCCTGGTAGCGGGCGAACTCGGTGACCAGGAGCGCCATCGGCGTCACGCACAGGCTGCCGAGCCAGTAGTTGCGGGCCATGAACGCCTCGGCGCCGAAGGCGCAGGCGAGGCAGAGCACGACGAGGGCGAGCAGGCTGGCATGGGCGAGCGGGACGACCGCGGCGAATACGAGCACGCCCCCGACGTTGCCGACGACGCGCTGTACGCCACGCTTCCAGGACAGCGTGAGGTTGGCCTGGTAGATCGAGGCGGCGGTGACCAGGGCCCAGTAGGGGCGGCCGAAACCGAGGGCGAGCGAACCGTATCCGGCGAGGGCGCAGCCGATGAACGTACGCAGGACGATGGGCAGCAGCGGCGAGCCGGGGCCGATCCGCCGCCACAACGAGGGCTTGCCGCCCGCGAGCTCGGCCTCGATGCCGAGGAGCTCGTCGTCCATCCCGGCGATCCGGGCGGGCCGCGGCACCGAGCCCCCGCCTCGCAGACCGCCCGCCCAGGCGCGCAGCCGGTCCGCGTCGGTGTCGCCGGGGGCGGCGATGGCGACCTCGGCGCGCAGCACGAGCCGCTCCAGGGCGCGCCGCGCCTCGGTGCGCGCCCCGGTGGCGAGCAGCGACTGCCACGCGGCGTGCACGGCCGCGGCCGCGGCGCCACGTGCGGGCGCGTGCTCGGGCCGCTCGACGTACGCGGCGGCGGCGTTCAGCGCGCGGGCGGTGGCGCGGCGCTCGGGCCCGTGGGGGCGGACGAGGGCGGGGGCCATGCCCACGATCCAGGAGACGGCTCCGGCGGCCAGCGTCAGCGCGAGATGCCCGGGCACCTGCCCGATGATCTGCGGCGCGAACAGCATCGCGGAGCTGATGAACGTGAAGATGAGGTTGCCGGGGGGTCCGATCCGGGTGGCGTCGCACAGCCCCTTCTGCGCGGCGGCGAGCAGCGCGCCGACGGCGACGAGGACGGCCGCGGACGAGGTGAGCGAGGCGGAGACCATGGCGACGACGATGCTCGCGACCATCCCGGCGACCACCCACGCGAGGGCACGCGCGCGTGCCGCGTACGGGAGGTTGTGCCCGTACAGGGCGCACAGGCTGCCCGCCATCGTGTACATGGCGAGGTCAAGGCGGCCCAGGGCGAGCAGTGTCACGTTCGGTATCGCGGTGGCGACGACCACGCTGGTCGCGGGCTTGAACCAGACGTCCGACGGCTTGTTGAGGCGCAGCACTCCGGCGAGCGGGAGGCGATGGACGGCGGGGGTGCGAAGTGACGGGGGTGTGCTGCTCATAAGAAAACCTTAGCAGGTATTTTACCCGTAAACGATGTCGAGTGTTCAGATGCACATTTCTCGCGCGCGACCATCCGTGCTCCTCTGCGCCGCCATACGCCCCTGCGCGCCTGGGCATCTCCCTGACGGACACCGACGACGAGACGGACACGATGGGGGACCCGGTGCACGGACCGCTCTCGGCCGCCTGGCTGCTGGTCGCACTGTGCGCGGCGACCGGCGCGTACTGCCTGCTGCGCCTGCGCAGCGACGTCGAGGAGCAGCGCCGCACGGCCGGCGGCGAGGCCCTGATGGGATTCGGGATGGCGCTGATGGCGGTCCCGGCGGCGGTGCTCACGCCCCCGCACTGGGCGTGGCTGCTGTACGCGGCCGTGTTCGGGGCCGCCGCGCTGCACGCCCTGTGGACCTCCCGGACGGGCACCCATCACCTGCATCACCTGGTGGGCACGTTCGCCATGGCGTACATGGCGGTGGCGATGGCCGTCCGCCCCGCGGCCCACGCGCACCACGGCGGGGCCGGCGCCCCGGTCCTCACGGGCGCCCTCCTCCTCTACTTCACGGTCTACGTCCTGTGGTCGGGCGCCCGCCTCGTTCCGGCCACGACGGCCACGACGGCAACCGGCCCGGCGGTAGCCACCGGCGGCTGGGGCGACCGCCCGGAACTGGCGCGTGCGTGCCGGCTTTCGATGGGGATCGGGATGCTGGCGATGCTGCTCACGATGTAGCGGGCCGATGCCGCTGACATGTAGCGGGCCGATCAACGAAACCGTGGCGTGCGTCACTTGACGCGCCAGGTCATACCCGTGGGTAGCGCTCGCCTCATAAGGTGACGGACATGACGGTCCCCGTAGCACTGTTGCTACTCGGCGCCCTTGCCGCCCTGGTCGCGCCGAGGTTGCTCGCGCGCGCGGACTGGACGGAGCGGGAGCCGATCGTCGCGCTGTGGGCGTGGCAGTGCGTGGTGGCGGGTGTGTTGCTGTGCTGCGCCCTGTCGATGACGTTGAGCGCGGCGGCCGCCTGGGGCGCCGTGCGCGGGCATGTGTTCGCGGCGGCGCCGCACGGGGTCGTGGACGCGTACGCGCTGCGCGCCGCGGGGCCGTGGGCGGCGACCGTCGCCGTGACGCTCGCCCTGGGCGGGGCGTGGACGGCGGCGATGCTGGTGCGCGAGGTGCGCAACGCACGGGCGCGGCGGCGCGCCAGGCGGGCCGAACTCCTGGAGCGCGCACCGCTGTTGCCCGGCGAGGAGCCGGGCCCCGATCGCCTCGTCATCCTGGAGGGCAAGCGCCCGGACGCCTGGTGGATGTCGGGGTCGACGCCCCAATTGATCATCACCACGGCCGCGTTGCAGCGCCTGAAGGGCCGCCAACTGGACGCGGTGCTCGCGCACGAGACGGGTCACGCGCGGTGGCGGCACGACTGGCTGCTGCACTGTTCGGGCGCGCTGGCCTCCGGCTTTCCGCAGGTGCCGGTCTTCGCCTCGTTCCGGAACGAGATGCACCGACTGGTCGAGCTGGCGGCGGACGACGTCGCGTCGCGCCGCTTCGGCCGCATGAGCATCGCGCTCGCGCTGGTCGAACTCAATGAGGACCGGGGAGTGTTCGGCCCCTGCCCGACGCCGCACGCGCAGGTCCCGCAGCGCGTGCACCGGCTGCTCGCGCCGCCCTCGCGCCTGACGCCTGCGCACCGGCTGCGCCTCACGGCGGCCGCGGCGCTGGTCCCGCTGGTTCCCCTCCTGGTCACCTTCGTCCCCGCCCTGCGAGCACTGGGGTAGCACCACGCCGCACCGCCCACCGGGATGGCACGCGCGGCGCCCGATGAGCGAGGATCGTCCCCATGCACCCGGTACGGCTCGACTCCCCGCCCCGACGCCCCCGCCCCGTCCTCGCGCTCACCACCGCCGCACTGGCCCTGCCCTCCGCCCTCCTGCTCGTCCTTGTGGCGTTCCGGTGGGGCCCGCTCATGGACCTCGACCGGGACGTCGCCGGCTCGCTGCACGGACGGGCCCTCGCCGATCCCGGTGTCACGCACGTCAACCGCGTCCTCACCGACTGGGTATGGGACCCCTGGACGATGCGGCTCCTGTGCGCGGTGATCGTGCTGGTCCTCGTATGGCGCCTGCGGGACTGGCTGCTCGCGGGCTGGGTGGCGGCCACCTGCCTGGTCGGCACGCTGCTGCAACAGGGCCTGAAGGCGGCCGTCGACCGGCCGCGCCCCGTGTGGCGCGAGCCGGTGGACTCGGCGCACTATGCCGCGTTCCCCTCCGGGCACGCGATGACGGCGACCGTGGTGTGCGCGCTCGTCCTGTGGCTGCTGCGGCGGTACGGGGCCGGGCGCACGCTGTGGCGCACCGCGCTCGCGCTCGCCGTGGTGTCGGTGCTCGGCGTCGGCCTCACCCGGCTGTGGCTGGGGGTGCACTGGCCGTCGGACGTGCTGGCCGGCTGGCTGCTCGGGGCGCTGACGGTGGTCGTGTCCACGGCGGCGTACGGGAAGTGGGTCGCTCCCAACGCCCGCGCTTGACCTGTGCGTTCGGCACGTCGGAGGATCGACGGCATGACGATCAAAGCCGTGCTGTTCGACTTCTCCGGGACGCTCTTCCGGATCGAGTCCACTGAATCCTGGCTGCGCGCCGTACTCGACGAGAGCGAACTCGTGCTGCCGGACGAGGAGTTCACGCGGGCGGCCGAGGGCCTGGAGGCGGCGGGGGCGCTGCCCGGCGGCAGCACGCATCAGGTGAACGTCCCCGAACACCTCGCCGAGCTCGTCGCCGTACGCGACGTCGACGCTACGCGGCACCGCGCCGCGTACACGGGCCTGGCCCGCGAGGTCCCGCTGCCCGACGAGCGGCTCTACGACGCCCTGTACGACCGGCACATGACGCCCGCCGCCTGGCAGCCCTACCCGGACGCCCGTGAGGTGCTCGCCGGTCTGCGCGAGCGCGGTGTCCCGGTGGCCGTGGTCAGCAACATCGGCTGGGACCCGCGCCCCGTCTTCGTCGGACACGACCTCGACCAGTACGTCGACGCTTACGTCCTGTCGTACCGGCACGGCGTGACGAAGCCGGATCCGCGGCTGTTCGCCGCTGCCTGCGAGGAGTTGGGCGTGGCGCCCGGTGACGCGCTGATGGTGGGCGACGACCGGCACGCGGACGGCGGGGCCGCGGAGCTGGGCTGTGCGGTGCACTTCGTGGACCATCTGCCGGCCGAGACCCGGCCGGACGGGTTGCGACCGGTGCTCGGCCTGATCTGAACCGGCTTCACGTGAAGCGGCGACACCTGAAGCGCCGACACCTGACGACCCCGCACGTGACGCGGCTGCATTTGGACGATCCCCCGCGTCGCCCAAATGCAGCCGGCCCTCCCGCGCACACCACACCCAACAGGCCGGTGGCCGGGAAGCGCTGAGTATAGTTGGCTCCTAGCCAGTCAACGCAGGAGTCAAGAATGTCCCCCCGCAGCGCATCGGTCAATGAGGAGTTGCGCCGACGTTCCCGCGAACGGCTCCTGCAGGCGACGTTGGAGCTCGTCGGGGAGCGCGGGTACGAGGCGACGACGCTCGGCGACATCGCGGACCGCGCCCGTTCGGCGCGCGGTCTGGTCTCGTACTACTTCCCGGGCAAGCGGCAGTTGCTGCAGTCCGCCGTGCACCGGCTGATGCACCGGACGCTCGAGGAGACCCTGGAGCGCGAGCCCAGGACGGAGAGCGGGGACGAGCGGCTGGCCCGCGCGATCGACGCGATCCTCGGCCTCGTCCGCGACCAACCCGTCCTCATGCGCACGCACATGGCGGGGATCCTGCAGGCCGAGGGCTTTGTGCAGTGCCCGGAGCAGCAGCGGCTCGCGGCGCTGCTGCGCGACACCGTCGTACGGCACGGGACGCTCGATGTCGACACGGGCTATCCGATGCTGCGCGCCGTGCTGATGGGCGCCGTGTTCTCGATGCTGGTGCCCGGGGTGCCGATGCGGCTCGCCCCGATGCGCGCCGAGCTGTTCCGCCGCTACGAACTGGAGTGGCAGTGGGGTTTCCCGCCGGACGACGAGGATGACGCGTCGTCCGACGGGAGCCCCGCCCACGGCAGACCGGCCGATTTCTCGCGCTACTTCGAGCCGCTGTCACCGGCCGTCAACGGTGAGCGGACCGGTCAGCCGAAGTAGTCCGGCTGGGTCTGGACGTTGAGCTCGCCCAGCCGGATCTTGGCGGCCGGGTCGGTCCTGGCGTCCTTGATCTTCAGGACGTCGAAGCCCTTCGCGATGTCGTTCGAGTAGACGTACCCGTTGTAGTAGTACGCCGACCAGGAGCCGCCCGTCGTCATCTTGTCCGTGGTGAGCGGGCCGCGCTCGAAGTAGCCGATCTCCTTGGGCTTCGCGGAGTCGGTGAAGTCCCAGACGGAGACGCCGCCCTGGTACCAGGCCTGCACCATGAGGTCCTTGCCCTTGACCGGGATCAGCGAGCCGTTGTGCGCGACACAGTTCTCGGTGTCGGCCTGGTGGCGCGGGATCTTGAAGTAGCTCTTGAAGACGAGCTTGCGCTTGTCGCCCTTGCCGGTGATGTCGTAGATGCCGTCGGCGCCGCGGTCCGGGCCGATCTCCGCGTTGCAGGTGGCCGCGCCACCGCCGCCCAGCTCGTCGGTGAAGACGACCTTGTTGGCCTTCTGGTTGAAGGTCGCCGAGTGCCAGAACGCGAAGTTGACGTTGTCCTGGACCTGGTCGATGACCTTCGGGTTCGCCGGGTCCTTGATGGAGAACAGGATGCCGTCGCCCATGCAGGCGCCCGCCGCGAGGTCCTTGGAGGGCAGGACCGTGATGTCGTGGCAGCCGGTGGTCTTGGAGACGCCCGGGTTGGTGGGCGCGCCGGGGTTGCCGCCGCCGTCCTCGCCCTCACCGGGGAAGAGGACCGGGAAGTTCACCACGGCAGCCTTCTGCGGCGCCTTGCGGGGCACCTTGATGACCGAGATGCCGTCGTGCGGCGGCTGGCAGTCCGGGAACGTCGCGCTCGGCGAGTACGAGGAGACGTACACGTAGACGTTCTTCTTCTCGGGCACCAGGGTGTGCGTGTGCGAGCCGCACGAGGTCTCGACGGCGGAGACGTACTTCGGGTTCGCCTTGTCGCTGATGTCGAAGACCTTCATGCCCTCCCAGGACGACTTCTCGGTCGCCGGCTGGGTGGTGGAGGCGCAGGAGTCGTCGCTGCGGGAGCTGTCCGTGGAGAGGAACAGCAGGTTCCCGGAGACGGAGACGTCGTTCTGGGAGCCGGGACACAGCACCTGGGCGACCGTCTTCGGCGCCTTCGGGTTGCTGATGTCGAAGACGCGGAACCCGTCGTAGTTCCCGGCGAAGGCGTACTTGCCCTGGAAGGCGAGGTCCGAGTTGGTGCCGGGCAGCGCGTCCTTGGGGATGTTGGTGACGTGCTGGATGTTGTCGGAGTGGACGATCTCGTCCTGGCCGGGTATGTCGCCGGCGGATATCGCCTTCTCGACCTCGGTCTCGGTGCTCTTTGAAACGCTCTTGGGAGCCGACGACTTGTCGCCCGGGTCGGGCGTCGCCGAGACGGGGCCCGCGGCGAGCAGCGCCGCGAGGAGTCCGGCCGCCGCGGTGGCAACTCCCAGGCGTCTGCGCCGTGTTCGGGGGGAGTACAGGGTCACTGTTGTCTCCTTGAGTGACGGTGACTTCGCTCGTACGTGAACGATTCACGGATCTCCCCGAGTATCGTCTTCCTCATGCACAGATCAATAGGTGGCAACGCAATCGTCATGAAAGTTGCTGCCGCCGCGCTGGCGGCGGTGTCGGCGCTGGCATTGACCGGATGCGACTCGGGGGGCTCGGACGAGGCCGGTGGGTCCAACTCCCGCCCGTCCGACGGACCTTCGGTCATCGCGCCGGGCAAACCGGGCGACGCGGCCGAGACCTTGTCGGCCAAGGACGCGAAACAGCGCGGGTCGGACGACACCCCGAACTCCGCCGACGTGACCTACGCGCAGATGATGATCCCGCACCACGAGCAGGCCCTGAAGATGACCCGACTGGCCCCGAAACAGGCCGAGTCGGAGCAGGTCAAGGGGCTCGCCGAGCGGATCACCGCCGCGCAGGGGCCGGAGATCGAGACGATGCGCGGCTGGTTGCAGAAGTACGGTCGCGACACCGCACCCGAGGGCCACCACGCGCACGACGCGATGCCGGGGATGGCGACGGAGGCACAGCTGAAGAAGTTGAAGGCGGCCAGCGGCAAGGCGTTCGACGAGCTGTTCCTGAAGCTGATGATCACGCATCACCAGGGGGCCGTGACGATGGCCACGGAGGTCAAGAGCGGCGGGAACAACGTGCAGGTCGAAGAGATGGCCGACGATGTGATCGCGCAGCAGACCAGCGAGATCGAGCGGATGCGCGACATGTCCTGAGCGCCGCCGCGCCCTCTCCCCCACCGGGCCTCCCGGTGTCATGCTGAGACACATCAGCACCCCGGCGGAGGGAGCCTCCCGTGCCGCACATCGCCGTCGTCGGCTCGGGTCCGAGCGGGGTCTACACCGCGCAGGGCCTCGTGGGGCAGGATCGCGTTCCGGACATCCGCGTCGATGTGCTCGACCGGCTCCCCTGCCCGTACGGGCTCGTGCGCTACGGCGTCGCACCGGACCACGAGAAGATCAAGTCGTTGCAGAACAATCTGCGCGCGGTCCTGGAGGACGAGCGGGTCCGCTTCCTCGGCGGCGTGGAGATCGGCCGGGCCCTGCCGCCCGCGAAGCTCCTGGAGCTGTACGACGCGGTGGTGTACTGCGTGGGCGCGGCGGCCGACCGGCGGCTCGGGTTGCCGGGCGAGGACCTGCCGGGCAGTTGGTCGGCGACCGACTTCGTGGCCTGGTACAGCGCCCACCCGGACGCGGTCGACGGCGGCTTCGTACGGGGCGTGCACACGGCCGTCGCCATCGGCGTGGGCAATGTGTCGGTGGACGTGACCCGGATGCTGGCCCGCGGCGCCGCCGAACTCCTGCCCACGGACATGCCGGGCGCCGCGCTCGACACACTCGCCGCGAGCGAGGTCCGGGACGTGCACATGGTGGGTCGGCGCGGCCCCTCGCAGGCCCGTTTCACCACGAAGGAACTGCGCGAGCTGGGCGGCCTTCCGGACACGCAAGTACGGGTCGATGAGCGCGAGTTGACGCTCGACCCGGCGTACGACGACCCCTCCGCGCTGCCCGCCGCTCAGCGGCGCAACGTGGAGGTGCTGCGCAGCTGGGCCGCCGAGCCACCACGGCGTACGCGGCGCCGGATCCATCTGCGCTTCTACCTGCGGCCTACCGAGGTGCTCGCGGGCGGCGACGGCCGGGTGGCCGGGGTGCGCTTCGAGCGGACGCGGCCCGACGGACACGGGGGCGTGACCGGCACGGGTGACTTCGAGGAGATCGGGGCGGAGCTGGTGCTGCGGTCGGTGGGCTATCGCGGAGTGCCGCTGGAGGGCCTGCCGTTCGACGAGAGGAGCGGCACCGTGCCGCATGCGGCGGGGCGGGTGCTGCGGGACGCGCGGGTGACGCCGGGCGAGTACGTCGCCGGGTGGATCAAGCGCGGCCCGACCGGCGTGATCGGCACCAACCGCCCCTGCGCCAAGGAGACGGTCACCTCACTCCTGGACGACGCCGCCGCGCTCGCGGACCCCGCCCTCGTAGGCACCACGCGGGATCCGCTGAGCGGGCTGATCGCGGCCGGGGCGCGGCCCGTGCGGTGGGACGGGTGGCGGGCGATCGAGCGGGCCGAGGCGGAGTTGGGGCGGGGGCTCGGGCGGGGCTCGGTGAAGATCCCGGACTGGGACGGCCTGTTGGGCGCGGCGCGGGGTTCGTAGGCAACGCCAGCCAGCCCCGTTCAGCGCCCGCCGGTCCCGTTCAGCGCCCATCGGCCTCGTTTCAGCGCCCGTCGAGCCGGCCCTCCTGCCGGGCGGCCGCGTCGAGGACGGCGTCGAGGAGGCCGGGGAAGAGTGTGTCCAGGTCGGCCCGGCGCAGGCCGTTGAGCTTGGCGGTCCCCCGGTAGACCTGCTCGATCACTCCGGCCTCGCGCAGCACACGGAAGTGGTGCGTGGTGGTCGACTTGCTGACGGGCAGGTCGAAGGCCGAACAGGACAGCTCGGCCTCCGCCGAGGCCGCCATCTCCCGGACGACGGCGAGCCGCATCGGGTCGGACAGCGCGTGCAGCACCGCTTCGAGCCGGATGTCCGTGCGGTCGGGGTGCGCGAGCGTGCGGCCGCCGGCGGCGGTCCCGATGTGCGGTGCTGCGGTCGTCATGGACGACTCCCCTTTTGCGGCGCGGGTGGCTGGATGCGTGCGGTGCGTCACGGCCATTGTACGAGAATCATCGTAGTTTGACATCTGCCGTACTACGGCGGCTATCGTACTAACGAGGTCCTCGCCGCCATCCGCGAGGCAATTCCGCGATCCACACCGAATGGAGTCCGCCGTGAGCGCACTGTTCGAGCCCTACACCCTGCGGTCCGTGACCATCCCCAACCGTGTGTGGATGCCGCCGATGTGCCAGTACAGCGCGGCTCCCGAGGGTCCGCTCACCGGTGCGCCGAACGACTGGCACTTCCAGCACTACGGGGCGCGCGCCGCGGGCGGCACCGGCCTGATCATCGTCGAGGCGACGGCCGTCTCCCCCGAGGGCCGGATCTCCCCGCAGGACCTCGGGATCTGGAACGACGCGCAGGTCGAGGCGTTCCGCCGGATCACATCGTTCCTGAAGACGCAGAACACGGTGCCGGGCATCCAGCTCGGTCATGCCGGCCGCAAGGCGTCGACCGATCAGCCCTGGAAGGGTGGCGCGCCGGTGGGGCCGGACGCGTACGGCTGGGAGGCCGTCGCCCCGAGTGCGGTTGCCTTCGACGAGCAGCACCCGGTCCCGGCCGAGCTGACCGTGGACGGCATCAAGGAGATCGTCCAGCAGTTCGTCGACGCCGCCCGCCGCTCCCTTGACGCCGGTTTCCAGGTCATCGAGCTGCACGGCGCGCACGGCTACCTCATCGGCGAGTTCCTCTCCCCGCACTCCAACAAGCGCACCGACGAGTACGGCGGCTCCTACGAGAACCGCACCCGGTTCGCCCTCGAGGTCGTGGACGCGGTCCGCGAGGTGTGGCCCGAGGAGCTGCCGCTGCTCTTCCGTATCTCCGCGACCGACTGGCTGGACGGCGAGGAGGGCTGGACGGGCGACGACACCGTCCGGTTCGCCGCCGAGCTGAAGACCCACGGCGTGGACCTGATCGACGTATCGACCGGTGGCAACGCGGCGGGCGTCCGCATCCCGCTCGGCCCCGGCTACCAGGTTCCCTTCGCGGCCCGCGTCCGTAACGAGGCCGGGGTCCCGGCCGCAGCGGTCGGCCTCATCACCGAGGTCGAGCAGGCCGAGAAGATCCTCGCCAACGGTGAGGCCGACGCGGTCCTCCTCGGCCGCGAGCTCCTCCGCGACCCGTCCTTCGCCCGCCACGCGGCGCGCGAGCTGGGCGCGCAGAGCCACGTGCCGGACCAGTACCACCGCTCGGTCTGAGCGGACGGCCGTACGCCCCCGTGGTCCGCCGACCACGGGGGCGTACGCGTGACCTCGGGCACGCGGCTCACCGCGCCCGGTCGGCCCCGCCCACATGTTCCGTCGGTCCACCGAAGGGGAGGACCAGGGTCCGGCTCGCCATCAGCCAGCGGCCGTCCAGCCTGCGGAAGGTGTCCTCGTAGTGGCCGATGTTCGCGGGTGGCCGGGCAGGGACGATCGTGTCGCCGGTGCAGCCGTCGACCCGGTAGGTGGCGAAGTATGTGGTGGCGGTTGCGGTGTCCGGCGTGTCGACGGTGACCAGGATGTTCGTGCACATCCGCCGGGAGAGGCGGTCGGCCGGGCGGCCGTCGAAGTAGGCGCGAAGGGCCTGTCGGCCCTCGATCCTCCGGTTGTCGTAGGGCCATGCCCAGACGCCGTCGGGGGTGAAGAGCTCGCAGACCGTGCCCGGGTCCCCGAGGTCGAGGCGGCGCACGAGTTCCAGGATCAGTCGCTCGCAGGAGCGTTCCGCCAGGAGGCGTTCCAGTGGGCCGAGTTCGTCCGTCGGGTTCTCCTCGATCATCCGCCAGTCCTATCAACTGGGCCCGTGCGCCTGCGAGTTCTTTGCGAAACGGCGACGCGTCGCGTCGTCCGCCGGCAGGAACGTCTCCAGGTGCAGCCCCTCCAGGGCGGCGTCGGCGGGCGTGGTGAGCTGCACGGAGGTACTGAAGAAGCGCAGTGGTCCGGCGCCCGGCACGTCGAGTTCGAGGGTGAGGACGGGGCTGCCGGTGGGAGCGGTGCGGGGCACGGAGGCGAGGTGCCGCGCCGTCTCCTCGGCCAGCGCGAAGTGGCGTGGGTCATGGGTGCGTTCGGCGCGGTGGACCAGCTGGTGGTGCAGGTGGGAGGCCCACTGGGTGAAGTTGCGGATCCGCGGGGCGAGGCCCTCCTCGTGCACGCACAGCCGGATGACGTTGATCGGGGGTTCGAGGAGCCGGGGCGCACACCCTTCGAGCAGCGTGGCCACACCCTCGTTGGCGTCGACGACGTCCCAGTAGGTGTCCAACAACAGTGCCGGGTACGGCATATGGGCGTCGAGGAGCCCCCGCAGTCCGTCCATGACGACCGATAGCGAGGCGTCCGCCAGGTCCCGGTCCCGGTAGTGCGGCGCGTAGCCGCCCGCGAGGAGCAGCTGGTTGCGGGCGCGCAGCGGGACGTCGAGATGGTCGGCCAGGTGGAGGATCATCTCGGGCGTCGGGTGCGCCCTGCCGGTCTCCACGCGGCTGAGGTGCCGGGTGGAGACGGCGGAGCGGTTGGACAGCTCCTGCTGGCTGAAGCGGCGCCGTTCCCGCCAACCGCGCAGCAGCGGGCCGACGGTGCGGTCGGCCGCCGGGGCGGTGGAGTCCACGAGGGTGCTCATGGCGGGCAGCGTAACCGCGGTCCGGCGTACTCCTCATGACCTCACAGGTCATGGAGGTCCTGCCGCGGCCCGCCCACAGTGGTGACACCGAGACACACCGACACACCCCGATCCACCGGAGGTTCCACCATGACCGCACACCACGCCGCCGACGCCTACCTCGCCACCTGGAACGCCCAGGGCGAGCAGCGCACGAAGCTCATCGCCGAGCACTGGGCGTCCGACGCCACGTACACCGACCCGCTGGCCGAGGTGGCGGGGCACGCCGCGCTCGACGCCCTGATCGACGGGGTGCACCAGCAGTTCCCCGGCTGCGTGTTCACGCCGGTCGGTGAAGTGGACGCACACCACAGGCAGTTGAGGTTCCAGTGGGGCCTCGGCCCCGAGGGTACCGAGCCGCTGGCGATCGGATTCGACGTCCTGGTCCTGGACGACGAGGGCCGGATCCAGGACGTCAGGGGCTTCCTCGACAAGGTGCCGACGGCCTGATCCGACCGCCCGACCCTACGACTCCGCGTCCGCGGTCCGCCCGTCCCCCGGGTTCACGACGCGCGCGAGGAACGAACGGGTGCGCTCGTGGCGGGGGTTGGCAAGCACCTCGTCCGGGCGGCCCTCCTCGACGACCACGCCGTCGTCCATGAACACGACGCGGTCCGCGACCTCGCGGGCGAAGCCCATCTCGTGGGTGACGACCAGCATCGTCATGCCCTCGTCGGCGAGCGAGCGCATCACGCCGAGCACGTCGCCCACGAGCTCCGGGTCGAGCGCGCTGGTCGGCTCGTCGAACAGCATCAGCTCGGGCCCCATCGACAGGGCGCGGGCGATGGCCACACGCTGCTGCTGGCCGCCGGAGAGCTGGGACGGGAAGGCGGTCTCCTTGTCGGCGAGGCCGACGCGTTCGAGGTTCGCGCGCCCCGTCCGCTCCGCGTCGGCCCGGTCGCGTCCGAGGACCCGGCGCTGCGCGATGGTGAGGTTCTCCAGGACGTTCAGGTGCGGAAAGAGGTTGAACTGCTGGAAGACCATGCCGATCCGGCGGCGTACGCGGTCGATGTCGAGGTCCGAGTCGGTGAGGTCGGCGCCCGCCACCACCACCCGCCCGGACGTGGGCTCTTCCAGCAGGTTGGTGCAGCGCAGCAGCGTGGACTTGCCGGAGCCGGAGGGGCCGATGACGCAGACCACCTCGCCCTGCGCGACGGTGAAGTCGACCCCGCGCAGCACCTCCAGGTCGCCGAAGGACTTGTGCAGTCCCTGGATCTCGATGGCCGCGGTCGTCATGTCGGTGTCCTCGTCCCGGTGCCCACTGGTGGTTTCCTTCGTCATGCCGGCCTCACCTGGCCTTCGCGTGCCGCGCTTCGAGGCGGCGTACGAGATAGCCGAGCGGGATGGTGACCAGCAGGTAGCACAGGCCCGCGACGAAGATGGGGGTGCTGTTGGCGGACTCGCCCGCCAGGTCGCGGCCGAACTTGGTGAGGTCACGGGTCTCCAGGGAGACACCGAGGAACAGGACCAGCGAGGAGTCCTTGAACAGCAGCACCAGTTCGTTGGTGAGCGGCGGCACGATGACGCGGAATGCCTGCGGGATGATGATCGAGCGCATGGCCAGGGAGCGCGACATGCCCAGCGTGCGGGCGGCCTCCATCTGACCGCGCGGCACCGCCTGGATGCCGGCCCTGATCGTCTCCGCCATGTACGCGGCCGCAACCAGGCCGAGCGCGACGGCCACCTGCCCGTACACCCCGCCGGGCAGCGCCGTGCCGGGGAAGGCGAGCGGCACGCCGACGCCGATGAAGATGAAGATGAGCAGGGCGGGCAGCCCGCGGAAGAACTCGATGTAGATCGAGGCGAGCCAGCGGTAGGGGGCCACGGACGAGAGTCGCATCAGGGCGATGACCAGGCCGAGGATCAGACCGACACCGAAGCCGGAGAGGGTGTAGATCACCGTGTTGACCAGTGCGGTGGTGATCAGGTCCGGGAACATCTGCCGGGCGACGGTCGGGTCGAGGAACTGGCGCTGCAGCTGCCCCCAGTCGGCGAGCGACGCGACGAGCAGCACCGCGGCCACGAGGACCGCGTACTGGACGCCCTGGGTGACCTTGCGCCGACGACGCGGCGACATGCGCGGCCGGTCCGCGGTCGCACGCTCCGAACTTCCGTCCGCGTGCGGTGTCTTCACGGTGCTCACTTCGAGGTCACGTCCTTCGGCATCGGGCCGATCCACTTCTCGTACAACTTCTTGTACGTCCCGTCCTTCTTTGCTTGCGCGATCGTGTCGCTGATCGCGGCGCGCAGCTTGGGGTTGCCGTTCTTCTTCACGGCGAAGCCGTACTGCTCGCCGGTGGGGATGGCGCCGACCACCTTGAATTTGGCCGCGTCGTCGGCGTTGGTCTTGAGCCAGTTCCGGGCGACCGGGTAGTCCTGGATCAGCAGGTCGACCTGGCCGGTGCGCAGCCCGTTCAGCTCGGCGTCGGAGCTCTCGAAGGACACCGAGTCGATGCCCTTGTCGTGCGCCAGGGACTCGCCGGTGGTCGCGGCCTGCGAGCCGAGCGTCCACTTCCCGTGCTGGACGTCCTCGATCGTCTTCGCGTCGACGCCCTTGCGGGCGAGCAGCGCCTGCTCACCGTCGAAGTAGGGGTCGGCGAAGTCGAGGTTCTGCTTGCGCTCGTCGGTGATCGTCATGCCGGCGGCGGCGACGTCGCACAGGCCCGCGTTGAGGTCGGCGCCGGTCTTGATCGTCTCGAAGGACTTGTCGATGACGTCCTGTTTCAGCCCGAGCCGCTTCGCCACGAGGTCCATCAGGGAGACGTCGAAGCCGACGACCTTGCCGTCCTTCTCGAACTGGAACGGCGCGAACGGCAGATGCGTACAGGTCGTGAGCCGGCCCTTGTGGACCAGCTTCACCCCGTCCGCGGTGGTCGTGGCCTCGGCGCCCTTGCTGCACGAGGTGGTCACGGCCACGAGGCCGGCCGCGACCGCGAGCGCGGCGCAGCGGTGGAACAGTCGTGTGGATGAACTCACGGGCTTCCCTGGGACAAGGCGTGGGGGGGGGCGGTGCGCGACACGGAGACCCGTCAGCACGGCCCCGAGTGCGGACCTGCGCTGACCTCGGGGAACACCGCGACTGGGCCACTTTGATGCATATTCACGCTCAGGTCAACATTTTTATGCGGGTTCGTTCACGGCGACAACGGCCGGAGTTAATTTGCCTTTCAAATGCAACATTAATAACCTGCGCCCATGCGGTTGACGCGATTCACGGATCTCGCCCTGCGCGTACTGATGCGCCTCGCGGTCGAGGAGGGCGAACTGCCCACCACCCGCGCGGTCGCGGGCGCCATGGAGGTGCCGTACACGCACACCGCGAAGGCCGTCGCCAAGCTCCAGCGGATGGGGCTCGTGGAGGCGCGGCGCGGCCGGGGCGGCGGGCTCGCGCTCACCGGGGCCGGCCGGTCGGCCTCCATCGGCGCACTCGTGCGCGAACTCGAGGGGCCGGGGGACGTCGTGGACTGCGAGGGGACGACGCCCTGCCCCCTGCGTTCGGCCTGCCGCCTGCGGCAAGCACTCCGCGAGGCCCAGGAGGCGTTCTTCGCGACGCTCGACCCGCTCAGCCTCAACGACCTCGTCAAGGCGCCCACCGGCCCGTTGTTGGTGGCCCTTTCGCCGCCTACCGGGGCGGGCTGAGCAGCCCAGCACCCCCGTCTTCCGGGCGTCGGTGCACGTCCACCCGGCAACCACCCCCCGCCTTTAAATACGCATCTGAGATTCAGATTAAGGAGTCCTGTCGATGCTCACCGACCAGTCGGCCGCCGTCGTCCGCACCACCCTCCCCGCTGTGGGCGCCGCCATCGAGGACATCACCGGCCTCTTCTACGAGAAGCTGTTCGCGGCCCACCCCGCGCTGCTGCACGACCTGTTCAACCGCGGCAACCAGGCGGCCGGCACGCAGCGCCAGGCGCTCGCCGGTTCGATCGCCGCGTTCGCCGGGTACCTCGTCGACCACCCGGACGACCGGCCCGACGCGATGCTGGCCCGCATCGCGCACAAGCACGCCTCCCTGGGCGTACGCGCCGAGCAGTACCCGGTCGTGCACCAGCACCTCTTCGAGGCCATCGCCGAGGTGCTCGGCGACGCGGTCACCGACGAGGTCGCGGCGGCCTGGGACGAGGTGTACTGGCTGATGGCGAACGCCCTCGTCGCGATCGAGCAGCGGCTCTACGCGGAGCGGGGCGTGGTCGACGGTGACGTCTGGCGGGAGTGGGAGGTGGCGTCCCGCGCCGAGGAGACACCCGACGTCGCGTCCTTCCTGCTGCGGCCGGCGGACGGCGCCGCCGCACCGGCGTTCAGGGCGGGGCAGTACGTGTCCGTGCAGGTCGAACTCCCGGACGGGGCGCGGCAGATACGCCAGTACAGCCTGACCGGCGCGCCCGCCGCCGCGGGGCGTTCCATCGCGGTGAAGCGGGTCGACGGCGGCGGTGCGGGTCCTGATGGCGAGGTGTCGAACCATCTGCACCGCCATGTGCGGGAGGGCGATCGGCTGCGGGTCTCCGCGCCGTACGGGGACCTCGTGCTGGCCGTCGACGAGGCGCCGCTGCTGCTCGTCTCCGCCGGGATCGGGTGTACGCCGATCCTCGCGATGCTGGAGGATCTGGTGGCTGCCCGACATGCGGGGCCGGTCACCGTCGTGCATGCCGACCGTTCTCCCGGGACGCATGCGTCGCGTGCGGAGCATGCGGCGCTCGCCGCGAAGCTCTCCGAGGGTGCGGCCCACTTCTGGTATGAGGAGGGGGCTCCGGCCGGTGGGAACACGGGGTTCGCGGATCTTACGGAGGTGGCCGTGGGAGCCGGCACGCGAGCGTACCTGTGTGGGCCGTTGCCCTTTATGCGGGCGATGCGAGGACAGTTGCTGGGCAAGGGGGTGGCGGCGGCCGACCTCCACTACGAGGTGTTCGGGCCGGATTTGTGGCTCGCCGCGACGGCGTGATGCCGGGGCTCTGCCCCGGACCCCGCTGCCTCTCGTCCGACAGCGGGGCTTGATCGACCGGTGCGAACTCTTCTGGCAGGGTGGGCCGCTGGGCGATCCGTTCAGCCTGCACCCAACCCGCTCAGCCTGCACCCAACCCGCCGAGGAGTCCTCGCGATGAGCCGTCGTACGTCCAGACAACGTGTCGTCACCCTGTCCGCCCTGGTGTGTCTGCTGGGTCTGACCGCCGCCGCGCCGGCCGCTCCCACGGCGGTGCACCAGAGCGGCAAGAAGGCGAGCCTGCTCGATTCGGTGCCCAAGTCCGTTGTGCTGCGCGTGTGTACGACCGGGGACTACAAGCCGTTCACGTACAAGGACCCGAAGGACGGTTCGTACAGCGGCATCGACATCGACATGGCGAAGGAACTGGCCAAGAGTCTCGACGCGAAGGCCACGTGGGTGGACACCACGTGGGCCGACCTGTCGGGCGACCTGGCCGCCGGGAAGTGCGACGTCGCCGTCGGCGGTGTCTCGATCACGCTGCCGCGCGCCCGCCAGGTGTACTTCAGCGAGCCGACCCGCGAGGACGGCAAGACGCCGATCGTGCGCTGCGCCGACAAGGACAAGTACCAGACGCTCAAGGACATCGACCAGGCGGGAACGACGGTCGTCGTCAACCCCGGTGGCACCAATGAGCAGTTCGCCCGCGCGAACATCAAGCAGGCCACCATCAAGGTCCACCCGGACAACCGCACGATCTTCGACGAGATCGTGGCGGGCCGGGCGGACGTGATGATGACGGACGCGAGCGAGACGCTCTACCAGTCCAAGCTCCACCCCGAGCTGTGCTCGATCCACCCCGACAAGCCGTTCTCGTTCGCCGAGAAGGCCTACGCGACGCCGCGCGGCGACCGCGACTTCCATGAGTACGTCGACCAGTTCGTGCATCTGGCGACGCATGACGGCACGTACAAGAAGTACGAGTCGGAGTGGCTGAGTTGATGCCTACAGGAGGGTGGGCGTGAGGTCGGGGCCGACCCCGGCCTCGTAGGCGTCCTCGTCGAACGGGTACAGCGGGCGCTCCACCCGGTGGTGTCCCAGGCGCAGCAGGTCCTGGTCGACGCCGCCGGGGGTGAGCGCGAGCAGCCAGTCGGCGGCCATGTCGTGCAGCTCCGGCTCCAGGTAGCCGATCTTGACGACGACCACGTCGTACGTCCGCGGGTCGATGCCGAGGCCGCCCTCGGCCGGACCCGTGAAGTCGGCGAGGGTGTGGAACGGCTTGCGGCGTTCGACGAGGATCACGGTGAGGCCGCCGACGCGGACCGCCGCCATGTCGACACCGCGGGCGTAGGCCCCGCCTGCCTCGCCGTCCTTCTTGTCGGCCGCGCGCTGCAACGCCTCGACGGTGCCGGTGAGTTCGTAGGGACCGCCGTGGTTCGCGTCGACCTTGCCGCCGACGGAGAGCGTGACCGACGCGCCGACTCCCGCTTCGAAGCAGGCGGCGACGGCGTCCGGGTCGGTGATGCCGGGGTGCACGGCCGTGACCTTCCCCGTGCGGATCGCGTCGTTCTCAAGGAGCTTGCCCAGCATGTACGCGAGGTCGCCCGCGCCGCCCGCGGTCGGGTTGTCGCCTGAGTCGCTGATGAGGAAGGGCCGCTTGTCGGAGGCGACGGCCTTGTCGATGCACTCCTCGGCGCTGCCGGTCGGACCGACGAAGAGGAAGTCCTTGCGGGCGTCCCAGTAGCGGCGGGCCAGCGACTCGGCTTCCTGCGCGGCGAGTTCGGCGTCGTCGCCGGTGACCACGATGGCCGCCTTGCAGCGCGGCTCGTCGGCCCAGGCGTAGCCGACCCACATCGCGGCGTCGAGGATGCCGTCCTTCTGCTCGATGTCGGCGAGCGAGGCGTAGAGGGACTTGGCGGGCTCCAGGCGGGTGCTGGTCTTCTCGCCGGGCAGCAGGACCGGGACCTGGACCCAGGCCCTGTGCGGTCGGGCACCTTCGCGCAGGCAGTGCACGAGGTTGCGGGCGGCGCGCTCGCGGGTGTCCCAGGCGTCCTCGTGCGGGGCGAGGCGGTGCGCGGTGAGCAGGTCGATGGGCTCGGCGAAGCGGCGCGAGACGTTGCCGTGCAGGTCCATGCCCGTGGAGATCATGGGCCGGCCGCCGTCGGGCGTGCCGTTGTGGTCGAGGGCCGCGCGGACCGCCTCGGTCAGGTCGCCCTCGGCGTCGGTGAGGCCGACGACGCTCATGGCGCCGTGGATGTCGTAGACGAGACCGTCGAGCGGGCCCGCCTCCCGTATGCGGGTGACGAGTTCGTTCTTGAGGATCAGGTACGACTCGGCCTCGACCGGGCCGCCGGGCAGCGAGGTCGCGTGCAGCAGCGGCACCCACTCGACCGTCTCGGCGAGGTCCGAGTCGGCCCGCGTCCACGTGTAGCGGTCGAGGAGGTCCTGCCCTCGCGTCTGCCGGAAGTCCTCGGTGGTGGACCGGTGCGGGCAGAACGTGGACGACTCGATACCGATGCCGCCGATGCCGATGCGCAGGCGGCGGCCGGTGATCGGGGTGGTGCTCGTCATGCGTGGACGCTCTCTTCCTTGAAGGCGGGGGCGGCGGCCGACAGGTTCTTGTGCAGCGCCGTGAGGCCCGCGCCGAGCAGGCCCGCGTCGCGGCCTGCGGCCGTCGTGGTGATCTCGAGGTCTGCCGTGGCGAGCGGCAGACAGCGCTCGTACAGCACGCCGCGGACGGCGGCGACGAGAGGTTCGGCGGTGGCGAGTACGCCGCCGATGGCGACGGCCCGCGGGTTGAAGAAGTTCACGACGACGGAGAGCACGGTGCCGATGTGCCGTCCCGCGGCGCGTACGAGGGTGGTGGCGACGGGGTCGCCGTCGGCGACGAGCTGGAGCAGCTCCGTGGTGTTCGCCACGTCGACGCCCTGCGCGGCGAGTTCGCGGATGAGGGCCGCGCCGCTCGCGACGGTCTCCAGGCAGCCGATGTTCCCGCAGGAGCAGGGCCGCTCGCCGGCCTCCTCCACGCGGACGTGGCTGATGTCGCCCGCGCTGCCGTTGGCTCCGTCGTGCGGCCGGCCCGCGACGATGACGCCGCTGCCGATGCCGCGGCCTGCCTTCACGACGACCATGTGGTCGAGCTCGGGCCGGGACGTGCGGTGCTCGCCGACCGCCATCATCGTGGCGTCATTGGCGACGGTCACCGGCATGCCGAGCCGCTCGGTGAGGACGTCGCGCAGCGGGTAGCGGTGCCAGCCCGGCATCCGCGAGGGGCTCAGCACGCGGCCGTCCGCCGGGTCGACGGGGCCCGGGAAGGAGACGCCGAGCGCGCGCACGGTCCGCCCCGACTCCCGCTGCGTCTCGGCGAGCCGGGCCACTTGGGCGCACAGCCAGTCGACGGCGGACTCGGGTCCCGCGGTGATGTCGTGCGGCAGGTCCTCGGCGTCGTGCACGGCCGCGCCGAGGTCGACGGCGCCGAGCCGCGCGTGCCGGCTGCCGAGATCGGCGGCGAGCGCGACACCGCCCTGCGCCTTGATCCGCAGCAGCCGGGGCCTGCGTCCGCCGCGCGAGGCGCCCTCGCCGGACTCGGTGAGCACGCCCTGGGCCACCAGCTCCTGCACGCGCAGCGAGACGGTGGAGGGTGCGAGGCCCAGTTCCCTGACGAGGTCGGCGCGGGACGCGGCGGCTCCGGACGAGACGAGCCGGAGTATGTGCTGGGCCGAGCCCGGCTCGCCTTCGTTCACGGTGTCCGTCATCCGGTCCCCCTGGGTCGTACGCCGAGACGCACTTACTTCGATGAGTTCGTTCGATGCCAGACCGAACACTAACCATCACCGAACCAGGTTCGCCAGACCCCCCGGATTTTTAGTTACTTTCCGAATGAACCTATTGACTTGTTTCGAACGGTCGACTTAGCGTTCGAGCGCCCCTCGTCGAATCTTCACACGGGGCTGGATCCCGTCCCCTTGGAGGCCCTTCGGCATGCGTTCTCTCAGGTCAAAGGCGTCCGCCGCGCTCGCCCTCGCGGCGGCGCTCGTGACGCTCACCGGCTGTACGCACGAGGCCGGCAGCATCGCCGTGGGCCGCACGGGCGGCACCCCTGTCGAGGGCGGCACGGCCACCATGGCCCTGCCCCCGGCGGCGACCCCGAACTGGATCTTCCCGATCGCGCCGCCCGGCTACGCCGCGTCGTACAACGCCGGGATCCAGCAACTCCTGTTCCTTCCCGTGTACGACGCCGTGCAGAGCAAGGGCGAACTCACCACACAGGGCCCCGGCACCCTCGGCCTCGAACCGAAGTACAGCGACGGGAACAAGACGGTCACCATCCCGCTGCGCAAGGGAGTCAAGTGGTCCGACGGGACCGAAGTGACCTCCCGGGACCTTGAGTTCGCCTTCAACCTCACCAAGGCGAACAAAGCCGACTGGGGCGGCTACTCGGTCGGGGCGTTCCCCGACAACGTCAAGAAGTTCGAGATCGTCGACGACCACACGGCCCGGCTGCGCCTGGACCGCTCGTACAACCCGGACTGGTTCACCGCGAACCAGCTCTCCCGGATGCGCGCCCTGCCCCAGCACGCCTGGGACGCCACGAAGGACGGCGGGAAGATCGGGGACTTCGACCGTACGGCCAAGGGCGCCAAGGCCGTCTTCGCGAGACTCACCGAGCACTCCAAGCACCTGGGCTCGTACGCGACCGACCCGCTCTGGAAGACCGTCAACGGGCCCTGGAAGCTGGCCGGCTGGCGGGACACCGGGCAGGTCACCATCGCCGCGAACGAGAAGTACACCGGGCCGAAGTCGGAGCGCCCGCACCTCGACAAGGTCGTCTTCAAGCCGTTCACCACCGCCGACTCCGAGTACAACGTGCTGCGCTCGGGCGGCGTCGACTACGGCTACATCCCGCCCTCTGTGATGGCGCAGAAGGAGAGCTTCGAGGACAAGGGGTACCGCGTCGATCCGTGGGAGGGCTGGGCGGCCACCTACATCGTCTACAACTTCAACTCCACGCACGCGGGCCCCGCGATGAACCAGCTCTACATCCGGCAGGCGATGCAGCACCTCGTCGACCAGGACGCGATGAGCAAGGTCATCTGGCAGGGCAGCGCGACACCCACGCTCGGCCCCGTCCCGGTCACGCCCAAGAGCCAGTACCTGTCCAAGGACATGGCGAAGAACCAGTACCCGTTCTCCGTCTCCAAGGCCAGGTCCCTGCTGTCCGCGCACGGCTGGAAGACGGTCGACGGCACGGCCCACTGCGTCCGGCCCGGTACAGGTGACGACGAGTGCGGCAAGGGCATCGGCAAGAACGACCCGCTGGAGCTGACGCTGCTCACGCAGTCCGGCTCGACCGAGACGACGAACATGATGCAGGAGCTCAAGTCCTCGCTCAGCAAGGCGGGCGTCGACCTGACCGTGCGCCAGCAGCCGCTCAACTCCGTGCTCGGCAACTCCGTTCCGTGCAAGAAGGACGACCCCGGCTGCACGTGGGACATGTCCTTCTTCGGCACCGCGGGCAGCTGGTACTACCCGCTCAACCCGAGCGGCGAGCAGCTGTTCTCCACGGGCGCCTCCTCCAACTTCGGCAACTACAGCGACAAGAAGGCCGACCGGCTGATCCGCGCGGTGCAGTACGCACCCGACATGAAGGCGATGCACAAGTACGGCTCGTACCTCGCCGAGCAACTGCCGGTGATGTGGATGCCCAACCCCGCGTACCAGGTGTCGGTGATCCGCAATGACCTGCGGGGCATCGAGCAGAACCCGACGGTCACGTTCGCGCCACAGCACTGGTACTACGTCAAGAACTCCAAGAGCGTAAAGAAGGAGGCCGAGAAGTGACCGGCTTTCTGGTCAAGCGTTTCCTTCAGGCGCTCGTCGTCCTGTTCCTCGTCTCGATCATCGTCTTCACCCTGCTGCACCTGCTGCCGGGCGGCCCCGCCCGCGCGATCCTCGGCCCCAAGGGCACACCGCAGCAGATCGAGCACTTCAACCACCTTCAGGGCTACGACCGTTCGCTGCCCACGCAGTACGGGATGTACCTCAAGCGGCTGTTCACCGGCGACCTCGGCGAGTCGTACAAGCTCAACTCGCCCGTGTTCGACCTGCTCACCCAGCGGCTGCCGAAGACACTCCTGCTCACCCTCCTGTCGACGGTGCTCGCGGTGATCATCGCGGTGCCGCTCGGCCTGCTCCAGGCGGTGCGGCGCGGCAAGGCGTCCGACTACGCGCTGACCGGGGTCGCGTTCCTGATGTACGCGACCCCGGTGTTCTTCCTCGGCCTCATCATGATCATCCTGTTCGCACAGGTGTTGCCGATCTTCCCGGCGGAGGCCCCGCAGGGCGAGTCGATCGGACAACTTCTCGGCGACATATCGGGGTTGGTCCTCCCGGTCGTGACCATGGCGTTCGGCATCGTGGCCATGTTCAGCCGCTACATGCGCTCGGCGGTCCTCGACAACCTCACCGAGGAATACGTGCGCACGGCCATGGCGAAGGGCCAGTCGAGCCGCCGGATCATGGTCAAGCACGTGCTGCGCAACGCCCTGATCCCGCTCGCCACCCTGCTCGGCCTCTACTTGCCGACCCTGTTCAGCGGTGCCCTCGTCGTCGAGTCGATGTTCAACTACCCCGGCATGGGGCTGCTGTTCTGGAACGCCGCGCAGGGCTCGGACTTCCCCGTCCTCCTCGGCGTGACCCTCGTCGTCGGCATCGCGACCGTCCTCGGCTCGCTGATCACCGACATCCTGTACGCCGTCCTCGACCCCCGGATCCGGAGCGTGTCATGACCACTGCTGTGACGACCCCTCCCATACCGGGACAGGAGGAGACCGCGCAGGCCACGCCCTCGCTGGCCCGCCGCACCCTGCGCGTGTTCACGGGCAACAAGCTGGCCCTGAGCGGCGTCATCCTGCTCGTCCTGCTGCTGGCCTTCTGCTACCTGGGCCCGCTGGTCCACCCGACCGAGCAGATCCACACCGACCTGTCCCAGGCGAACCTCTCGCCCGGCACGTCAGGACACCTCCTGGGCACGACCGACCTCGGCTACGACATGCTCGGCCGGCTCATGGTCGCGGGGCAGACGTCCCTCGAAATCGGCCTGGCGGCCGGCCTGTTGGCGACCCTGTTCGGCACCGTGTACGGCGCCGTCGCCGGATACTTCGGCGGCTGGGTCGACGCGGCGATGATGCGGATCACCGACGCCGCGCTCGCCATCCCGGCGATGTTCCTCCTCGTGGTCGTCGCCGCGATCATCACGCCCACCAAGGGCATCCTGATCCTCATCATCGCGTGCGTCGCCTGGCTCTCCCCCGCCCGCCTGGTGCGCGGCGAGGCGCTGTCGCTGCGCAACCGGGAGTACGTCCAGGCGATGCGGATGATGGGCGGTGGCGGCGCGCGTGCGGTGTTCAAGCACATCGTGCCGAACGCCATCGGCACGGTCATCGTCAACTGCACGTTCCAGATCGCCGACGCCATCCTCTACGTCAGCTACCTGGCCTTCCTCGGCCTTTCGATCCCGCCGCCGTCCGCCGACTGGGGCTCGATGCTGTCCTCCGGCATCACCTACACGCAGAACGGCTACTGGTGGCTGATCTTCCCGCCGGGCATCGCGATCGTCCTCGTCGTCGCCGCGTTCAACTTCATCGGCGACGGACTGCGCGACGCGTTCGAAGTACGGCTGCGCAAGTAGCGCCCACGTGGAACAAGGCCGGGACCAGGCCGGGACCAGGCAACGCAAGGGATCTAGGAAAGCTGACATGACCGAGCCTCTGCTCAGGATCGACGACCTGCGCGTCGACATCTCCACACGCGACCGCACCGTCCACGCCCTCGACGGGGTCTCGCTCGAACTGGCGCCGGGAGAAGCACTCGGCATCGTCGGCGAGTCCGGCTGCGGAAAGACCATGACCGCGCTCAGCGTCCTCGGCCTGCTGCCCTCCGGCGGCGAGGTGACCGGTGGACGCATCATGTTCGAGGGCCAGGACCTGGCCGCCGCGTCCGCGCCGGTCCTCCAGGACGTGCGCGGCAACACCATCGGCATGGTGTTCCAGGACCCGCTGACCTCCCTGAACCCGACGATGACCATCGGCGCGCAGGTCGCGGAGCCGCTGCTGCTGCACCGGGACGTGACCAAGAAGGAGGCGTGGGCGCGCGCCGAGGAGACGCTGCGGCTGGTCGGCATGCCGCAGCCGGCCGAGCGGATGAAGGCGTATCCGCACCAGCTCTCCGGCGGCATGCGCCAGCGCGTGGCCATCGCCATGGCGCTGGTCTGCGAGCCGAAGCTGCTGATCGCGGACGAGCCGACCACCGCGCTCGACGTGACGACTCAGCACCAGATTCTGGAGCTCATCGACGGACTGCGCGAGCGGCTCGGCATGGCGATGATCCTGGTCACGCACGACCTCGGCGTCATCGCGAACCGGGTCGACAAGGTGGCCGTCATGTACGCGGGCCAGGTCGCGGAACAGTCCGATGTACGGGGCCTGTTCGCCCGCCCGCGGCACCGCTACACGGAGGCGCTGTTCGCGGCGCTGCCCGAGCGTGCGGCGGACAACGAGACGGAGCTGCACACCATCCCCGGCCTGCCGCCGAGCCTGACGGTGCGGCCCACGGGGTGCCGGTTCGCGCCGCGCTGCCTGTTCGCGACGGACGACTGCCGGACCCTTGAGCCGTTCCTCGAGGAGGACGAAGTGCAGGGCGCGGACCACCGGTTCGCGTGCTTCCACCCGGTGCCGACGGCGGCGGACGCCGCCGCGTCGGGTGAGGTGGTGGCACCCGCGCCGATCCCTCCGCAGGACGCGCCCGCCTCCGACGTCCTGGTCGAACTCGACGCCCTGGTCAAGGAGTTCCCGCTCAAGGGCGGCCCGTTCTCGCGCAGCAAGGGCACGGTCAGCGCGGTCGGCGGGGTGTCGCTGAGCATCCGCAAGGGCGAGACGTTCGGCATGGTCGGCGAGTCCGGCTGCGGCAAGACGACGCTCGGCCGGATCGTGGCGGGCCTGGAGGAGCCGACGGCGGGTGCCGTACGTTTCGGGGGCCGGGACCGCGCGGAGTTGTCGCGCTCGGAGCGACGCGCGCACCGCCGCGACGTCCAGCTGATGTTCCAGGACTCGACGGCGGCGATGGACCCGCGCATGCGGGTCGGCGAGATCCTGCGCGAGCCGCTCGTCATCCAGGGCGTCGGCGACAAGGCCGAGCAGGAGAAGCTGATCGGCGAACTCCTCGACGCGGTGGGCCTGCCGCGCGGCGCGGTGCAGCGCTACCCGCACGAGTTCTCCGGCGGCCAGCGCCAACGCCTTGGTCTGGCAAGGGCGTTGACGCTCTCCCCCGATCTGGTGGTGGCGGACGAGCCGGTGTCGGCGCTCGACGTGTCGGTGCAGGCGCAGATTCTGAACCTGATGCGGGAGTTGCAGCGCGAACGCGGCCTCACCTACCTGTTCATCTCGCACGACCTGGCGGTGGTCCGCTACCTCGCGGACACGGTCGGGGTGATGTACCTGGGCAAGCTGGTGGAGGTGGGTCCTGCCGAGCAGGTCTACAACCATCCGCTGCACCCGTACACGCGGGGCCTGCTGGACACGGTGAACGTGCCGGATCCGGAGGCGGCCGCCGTGGGTACCCCGCTGACGGGCGAGACGCCGTCGGCGGCGAAGCCCCCGTCGGGCTGCCGGTTCCGCACGCGGTGCCCGATCGCGCAGGACGTCTGCGCGACGACGGAGCCGCCGGTTTCGACGCCGGACTCGGCGGGTCACCGGGTGGCGTGCCACTTCCCGCTGGCGGTGCCGACACCGGCCTGACCTGCGGAGACGGTCCATGCGGGGGCCGTTGTCAGTGGTGGGATGCAGACTGACCGACACCTGGAAACAACGACGTTTCGAAAGGTTCGGCATGACTGACGTACTACTGGCGGTAGGCACCCGCAAGGGCCTCTTTCTGGGCCGCAAGCGCGACGGCGGCCCGTTCGAGTTCGACGAGAGCCCGTACTTCAACGCGCAGGCGGTGTACTCGGCCGCCATCGACACCCGCGGGGAGCGACCACGGCTCCTCGCGGGCGGCGACAGCGCGCACTACGGGCCATCCGTCTTCCACTCGGACGACCTGGGCCGCACCTGGACCGAGCCGTCCAAGCCGGCCGTCAGGTTCCCCGAATTCACCGGGACTTCACTGGAGCGGGTGTGGCAACTGCACCCTGCTGCCGCCGAGCCGGACGTGGTGTACGCGGGCACGGAACCGGCGGCGCTGTACCGCTCGGAGGACCGTGGCGAGACCTTCGAGCTGTGCCGCCCGCTGTGGGAGCACCCCACGCGCTCGCAGTGGGTCCCGGGCGGCGGCGGAGAGGGCCTGCACACGATCCTGACGGATGAGCGGAACCCGGCCGCCGTGACTGTGGCCGTCTCCACGGCGGGCGTCTTCCGCACGGCGGACGGCGGCGAGAGCTGGGACCCGGCGAACTCCGGGGTGGCCGCGGTCTTCCTGCCCGACCCGAACCCCGAGTTCGGCCAGTGCGTGCACAAGGTGACGCGGGACGCCGTCGACCCCGACCGCCTCTACCTGCAGAACCACTGGGGCGTGTACCGCAGCGACGACGGCGGCGGAAAGTGGCTCGACATCGGCGAGGGCCTCCCCTCGACCTTCGGCTTCGCCGCGGCCGCGCACCCGCACCGCGGCGACACGGCGTACATCTTCCCCATCACCGCGGACATGGACCGCGTCCCGGCCGACCACCGATGTCGTGTCTACCGCACCCAGGACGCCGGCACGACCTGGGAACCCCTGGCCCACGGCCTCCCGGCGGAGGACCACTACGGCACGGTCCTGCGCGACGCCCTGTGCACGGACGACAACGACCCGGCGGGCGTCTACTTCGGCAACCGCAACGGCGAGGTGTTCGCGTCCCCGGACGACGGCGACACCTGGCAGCAGGTGGCGTCGCATCTGCCGGATGTGTTGTGTGTGCGGGCGGCGGTGGTGGGTTGAGAGTGACCGGGGTTGCGGTTGCGGGGCTCTGCCCCGGGCCCCGCTGCTCAAGCGCCGCAGGGGCTTTATATGGCTGATTGCGCTTGATCTGCCTGTTTCAGTAGGCGTTGGAGCCGCAAGCCCCGATGCGCGTCCAGTTCACCGGATCGGCCCGACCGTACCGACTCCGCGAACTCCCGCCGCAGGACCGGCCAGCATTCCTCGTGGTCGATCCCGGCCGTGTCGTAGACGAGCTCCGGGCCAGGGCCGAAGAGTTCGATGCGGGTCAGGGCGCGGTCCCGTGCGACCGTTCCCGACAGGGATGCCTGGCTCACCGCGCCGTTCTCGTGTTCGCAGGTCAGCTCGAGCCAGCGGCGGGAGTCGCCCGTGGCGCGGATCGACGCGATCGGGCCGATCGCCGCGTCGAGAAGGTCGAGGAGGTGGGGGCCCAGGTCGTAGAGGGCGCCGTGTTCCAGGCGCCAGGACGTGGCGAAGTCGCCGCCCAGGAAGGCTCCGTGGAGGTAGCAGGAGCGGGCGCCCGTCACCTCGGTGCGCCGCGCCTGCTCGATGAAGCGGCGCGTCGTCGGGTGGTAGCGCTTCGTCAGGACGAGTTGGGAGACGACGCCCGCGTCGTCGACGGCGTCCACCAGGCGTTCGGCCGAGGACAGGTCCAGGGCCAAGGGCTTCTCCAGGAGCAACGCTTTGCCGGCCTTCGCTGCCCTCGGCGCCAACTCGGCCTGTACGGAGGGCGGTACGGCGAAGGCGACCGCCTCGCAGTGGTCGAGGAGTTCGTCGAAGCTCGCCGCGACTGCCGCGCCATAGGGTTCGGCCGTCGCGCGGGCCGCGTCCGTCCGGCGGGCCCAGACGGCGGTCAGCCGCGTCTCGGGGCCCGCGGCGAGCATGCGGGCGTGCATGGTGCGGGCCCAGGGGCCGGCGCCGACGAGTGCGACCCGGACGGGGTCGTGGGGCCATGCGGTGTTGTCCGTCACTGGGTTCCTTGCGGTTCTTGTGCGTCGTCCGACGCGGCGAGCGCGCGCAGGCGGGCGTCCGCGCGTTCGGGGGCGTAGAGGACATCGACGACCATCGCCGCCGCTCCGATCAGGCCCGCGTGGTCGCCGAGCCGGGAAGTGACGACGTCGAGGTGGGCGGTGGTGCGCGGCATCGCCCGCTGGTAGAGGAGTTCGCGGACTCCGGTGAGGAAGGGGATGCTCGCGAGGTCGCCCGCGAGCACCAGGACACCGGGGTTGAGGAGGGTCACGACCGTGGCCAGGACCTCGCCGGCGCGCTGACCCGCTTCGCGGGCGAGGCGGACGGCGTCGGGATGCCCCTGTTCCAGGAGGGCCTTGACGTCGGCCCCGGTGGCGACCGCCATGCCCTGGTGGGAGAGGTCCCTGGCGAGCGCGCGGCCGCTGGCCACCGCCGCCAGACAGCCGTAGGAGCCGCACATGCACAGGGCGTCGGGCTTGTCGTGGAGACGGATGTGGCCGATGTCGCCGGCCCCGCCGTCGATGCCGCGGAAGATCTCGTTGTTGACGACGACGCCCGCGCCGATGCCCGTGGACACCTTGATGAGGACGAAGGCGGCGCAGTCGGGGTGGCCCGCCTGGTGTTCGGCCAGGGCCATCAGGTTGGCGTCGTTGTCGACGAAGACAGGGACCGTCCGGCCCGTCGCGTCCTCCATCGAGGCGCCCACGTGCTCGGCGTACGCCTCCCGCATCCGCTCCCTGATCGGGAAGCGGTCCCAGCCCGGCATGATCGGCGGCTGGACGACCTGTCCCGTCTCCCACTCCACCGGGCCCGGCACCGAAAGGCCGATGCCGCAGATCCGCTCGGGCGGGGTGGCGGAGGCGGCGAGCAACTCCGGGAAGCAGCCCGCCAGTCGGTCGAGCACCCGGTCGGGTCCGTCGCCGATGTCGAGGTCGAGGGTCCGCTCCGCGAGGAGCGTGCCCCCGAGGTCGAGCACGGCCACGCGCGCGTGCCGGGTCTCCAGGTCCACCGCGAGGACGGCCGCGTGAGCGGGGTCGAAGGCGATGCGGTGCGAGGGCCGCCCGCCGGTGGACGTGCCGGAGTCCTGGCGCAGCCAGCCCGCCCGGTCGAGTTCGTCGAGGCGGAAGCCGACCGTGGAGCGGGACAGGCCGGTCGCGCGTTGCAGCTCGGCGCGGGTGTTGGCCTGGCCGCCGCGGATCAGCTGCAGCAGTCGGCCCGCGCTCGCCGGGCCGGTCGTGCTCATCGTCTTCTTCCCCCTGGTCAATGGAGTCGTTTCTCCCCGGTCAGCTCTTGTCCGCGCCGGCGGTGAGACCCTCGGTCAGCAGGCGTTCGGCTGCGAAGAACAGGATTACCACGGGGATGGTCAGCACCACGGACCCGGCCATCAGCACCGTCTTCGAGACCTCGATGCCGTTGGACAGCTGGGCGAGTCCGAGCGACACCGTCCACTTGTCGGGGTCGGCGGCCAGGAAGAGGAGCGCGAAGAGGAATTCGTTCCACGCGATCATCAGCACGTAGAGGCCCGTCGCCATGAGAGAGGGCAGGGCGAGCGGAAGGATGATCTTCCGGACCGTCTGAAGTCGACTGCAGCCGTCGAGCGCCGCCGCTTCTTCGATCGAGTACGGGATGGTGACCAGGTAGTTCTTGAGCATGTAGATCGCGACGGGCACGGTCTGCGCCACGTAGACGATCGCCAGACCGATCAGGCTCGACGACAGGCCGATCTTCGCGAACATCACGAACAGCGGGACCGCGAGCAGCGTCGAGGGGAACATGTAGACCGCGAGGAACAGGGCGCTGACCTGGCGGTTTCCGAAGAACTTCAGGCGACTGATCGCGTACGCGCCGGGGACCGCCGCGAGCAGCGTCAGGGCGACCGTTCCGAGGGACACCAGGGCCGAATTGCGCAGGAGCTGGAGGAAGCCCTGGCCACCGTCGTCGGTGGAGCGCAGCACCTCGGTGTACGTGTCGAGGGTGAACTGCTTGGCCGACACCCACAGCGAGCCGGGGTCGAGCAGCAGCGAGTCGATCGGCTTCACCGAAAGCAGCAGCATGTAGTAGAAGGGCACGATCGTGATCAGCGCGAGGAACGCGATGACCACCCACCGTGCGATGCCGAAGAACCGCTCCTCGAACTGCGCGCGCGTCATGGCCCGCTTGCCGGGACCCGTATGCGTGCTGGTCACGACTCCTCCTGGACCTTGTTGCCGAAGAACTTGAAGTACAGGCCCAGCAGGACCATGAGGACGACGGCCAGGACGAGGGCCTGGGCGGCAGCGGCGCCGACGTCGTAGCGCGAGGTGAGGAAGTCGTAGACGCGCACGGCCGCGACGTCGGTGCCGGCGCCGCCGCCGGTCAGCAGGTAGACGTCGTCGAACTTGTTGAACGTCATGATGAAGCGCAGCACGCACAGCAACGCGATCACCGGCATGAGCTGCGGCAGCATGACGTGCCGGAAGCGCTGGGTGGGCGTGGCGCCGTCGACCATCGCGGCTTCCTCCAGGCCGTCCGGGACCGCCTGGAGGCGGGCGAGGATGAAGAGGAAGGCGAAGGGGAAGTAGCGCCAGCACTCGAAGGCGATCACCGTGAGCAGCGCGAGCGGGATGTCGAAGTGCAGGCCCAGGACATGGACTTCGTACGCGCGCGTGGACAGGAACGCGATCGGGTCGTCCCAGCCGAAGAGCTTCTGTCCCCACTCGTTGACGATGCCGTACTGCGGGCTGAGCGCGACCTCCCACACGAACGCGACGGCCACGACCGGCGCCACGTACGGCAGCAGCATCGCGGCGCGCAGCAGGCCGCGCCCCCGGAAGGGCTTGCGCAGGGCCAGCGCGGCGACCAGGCCGAGGGCGACGGAGCCGAAGGTGGCGCCGACGGTGTACAGGAGCGTGGTGCCGAGGCTGGACCAGAAGCCGGCGGAGTCGAAGACCTGCGAGAAGTTGCGCAGGCTCCAGTTGCCGAACAGGCCCATGCCCTGGATGTCGACGAGCTTGGCGCGCTGGAAGGCGAGCAGCACCGTCCACAGGATCGGCAGCACCACGACGACGAGGACGACGAGGAAGGTGGGGCTGACGAAGGCGAGACCCGCGCGGTTGGTGCGGCGGCTCGCGGTCATGGGCCTGCGGGGGCGGCGGCCTGGCGGGGTCGGTGATCCGTCGGGTGGGTTGCGGCGCTGCGTCGCGCCGGTGGTGGCGGTAGTCATGGCGAGGCTTTCGTGGGTCCGGCGGAGGGGCTACTGCAGGGACTTCTTCAGGGCGGCGACCTCTTCCTCGGCCTCGCGCGAGGCCTCGCGGGGTGAGGTCTGGCCCGCGGTCATGGCGCCGATGGCCTTCGGGACCGGCAGTTCGCCGTTGGTGGCGCCGACCAGTGCGCCCTCGCCCTGCTCGATGCCCCAGCGGCGCAGATCGCCGATGCCGGCGGCCAGTTGGTCGAGGAGCTGCGGCGAGTAGACCTCGTCGAGGGGCTTGCGCTCACCGACGCCGATCTTGCTGTGCCGCCAGGCGGCCATGTACTTCTCGGGCTCGGCGGCGGTGCCGCGGCGGACCGGGATCTTGCCCTCGGGGGCCTGTCCGAACCAGGACTCGTAGCCGCTGCCCATCATGTACTCGATGAACTCGCGGGAGGCGTCCGTCTCCGCGGTCTTGGTGGTGACCCAGGAGGTGATCTCGCCGAACTGTGCGGCCTTGCTCGCCCGGGCGCCCTTGAGCGCGGTGACGATGCCGGTGTTGTCGGCGAGGAACTGCTTGTCCTTGCCGTCGCACTGCGGGCAGCTGGGCAAGGCGTCCTTGCGCAGGCCCGCCAGCTCGTCCAGGAGGAACGAGGACCAGATCATCATCGACGAGCGGCCCGAGAAGTAGGTGGCGCGCGTCGAGTCGACGGTCTGTGTGCCGGGGGCTCCGTACTCGCGCGCCAGCTTGTCGTACGTGTCGAAGGCCTTGACGCACTGCGGGGAGCCGAGGGCGACCTCGCCGCGCTCGTCGACGAGTTGGCAGTCGTTGGCCAGCGCGAGGCTCTCGAAGCTCTGCGAGGTGAAGACGTCCGAGGGGTCGGTGGCGGCAGACACACCGTCGTGCCCCTTGGTGGTGAGCTTCTTGGCGGCGGTGACGAGCTTGTTGTACGTGTCCGGCTTGTCGAGGCCCGCCTTGGCGAAGTCGTCCTTGCGATAGACGAGGAGCTGCAGCCAGGCGTCGGAGGGGACGCCGAGGCTGACCTTGCCGTCGCTGGTGAGCTTGAGGGCGTTCTTGTCGAACGTCCCCGGGCCCAGCTTATTGACGATCTGTCGGGGTATGTCGGTGTTGAGCAGACCGTTGCTGTACATCTGCCAGGTCTGGCCCATGGGGGCCGCGCCGATCACGTCGGGCAGCTTTCCGGACGCCGCCGCGGACATGATGAGCTGGGGCATCTGCCCCTCGTCGACGCCGACGAGATGCACCTTGACACCGGTCTTCTTCTCGAAGCCGTCGATGATCCTCTGCGTCGCCGCGACGCGGTCCGGGAGGTTCTCCTGGGACCACACGGTGATCTCTCGGTCCGGTGTACCCGGACCTGTGCTGCTGGAGCAGCCGGTGAGCAGCCCTGTGCCCAAGGCTGCCGTGGCGCCGACCGCGATCGCCCTCGACCGCCGCGTCCTGGTGCGCATTGCCCGTCCTCATCGCCGGCTTACGTCTGTCAAGCACGCATCTCAGCACTACTTTTGCATGTTGACAAGACATAAGTTGCGGATATTCTCGACCCAACCAACAGGCACACCACTCTTTTTCGGAGCCGTCCGTGGAACGCGTCGTTCAATTCGCAGGTCCTCGCCAGGTGGAGGTGGCCGAGCACGAAAGCCTGGAGCTGCCGCCGGGCCACCTGCGCGTCCACACCCGCTACTCGGGCATCTCGGCCGGCACGGAGCTGACCGCCTACCGCGGCACGAACCCCTATCTGACCCGGACCTGGGACGCCGATGCCCGGCTCTTCCGCGACGACGAGGCCGGTATCTCGTACCCGGTCGTCGGCTGGGGCTACTCCGAGGTCGGCGAAGTCACCGAGGTCTCCCCGGAGTTGGCCGGCACACCCGGCATGCCCGAGGTCGGCGATCTCGTGTGGGGCATCTGGGGCCACCGCAGCGAGGGCATCGTTCCGGCCGAGCGCATGATCGGCCACACCCTCCCGGCGGGCCTCGAACCCCTGGCGGGCGCCTTCGCCCGGGTCGGCGCCATCGCGTACAACGCGGTCCTGGCCGGCGGCATCAACCTCGGCGAGGACGTCGCCGTGTTCGGTCAGGGCGTCATCGGCCTGATCGCCACCCGCCTCGCCCAGCTCAGCGGCGCCCGCGTCACCGCGGTCGACGCGATGGACGCCCGCCTGGAGTCGGCGAAGAAGTACGGCGCCCACGCCACGCTCAACGCCCGCACGGACGCGGTCGCCGAACGCATCCGCGAGGCCACCGGGGGCCGCGGCACCGACCTCGCCATCGAGATCAGCGGCGCCTACCCGGCGCTGCACACGGCCGTCCGCTCGGTGACCGTCGGCGGCCGCGTCGTCGCCTCCGGCTTCTACCAGGGCGACGGCATCGGGCTGCGGCTCGGCGACGAGTTCCACCACAACCGGGTGGAGATCGTCTGCTCGCAGATCGGCGGCGTGCCGGGACCGCTGTCCGGCCGCTGGACCGTGGAGCGCCTCCAGCAGACGTTCCTGCGGCTCGTCGCCGAGGGGCAGGTGGACGTGGAGTCCCTCGTCAGCCATGTCGTCCCGGTCGCGGATGCGGCCGAGGCCTACGTGCTGCTCGACGAACGCCCCGCCGACGCCCTCCAGGTCGTCCTGGAATTCTGAGAGGTACCTCGAAACATGCTGAAGATCGCTGCCCAGGAACAGCTGCTGCCCGGCGAGAGCCTCCAGCGGAAGTGGGAGTTCGCGCAGGGCGCCGGCTACGACGCCATCGAGCTGCGCGCCAAGGGCGACCTGCACTTCGCTTCCCGGCTCCCGGAGTTGAAGCAGGCACTCAAGGACGGCGTGGTCATGCCGACCGTGTGCGTCGACATGCTGCACTTCTTCGGCGCCTTCGACGATGGGCTGCGCCGCGACGCGATCGCCCAGATGAAGTCGCAGCTGTCCGTCATCGCGGAACTCGGCGGGCTCGGCGCGCAGACCCCGGCCTCGTACGGGATGTTCTCGCGCCGGCTGCCCCCGTTCGAGCCGCCGCGCTCGGAGGAGCAGGACCGCGAGATCCTGCTCGAAGGGCTCACCGAGCTCGGCGAGCACGCGTCCGCCGAGGGCGTCACGCTCTACCTCGAACCGCTCAACCGGTACGAGGACCACATGGTCAACCGCCTTGAGCAGGCCGCCGAGTTGATCAAGGAGGTCGGTCTCGACTCGGTCCGGATCGGCATCGACAGCTACCACATGAACATCGAGGAGTCCGACCCCGCGCAGGCGATTCTCACCCACGCCCCCTACATCGGGCACGCCCAGGTCTCGGACTCCAACCGCTTCCAGCCGGGCGCGGGACACCTCGACTGGCAGGCATGGCTGGGCGCCCTGCACATCGCCGGCTACGAGGGGTACCTCGCGGCCGAGTGCCGGCTGACCGGCGACCCGGTCGAGGCGGTCCGCTCCGTCCCCGCTTTCCTCAAGGGGTCCGGCGCGTGACCGCTCTCCTCGACCGGCCCGCCCGCACCGCCGCCGCGGACCTGACCCTGCGGCGCGGTG